>JAAXPZ010000065.1 GCA_012329065.1 Sulfurovum sp.
CTTATAATGAGCTTTTGCTCTGCAAACTCTACATCTCTGGCTTCTAAATCTAAATATAAAAGTGTTGATCAATTCCCTGTACTTTCTTATAATCTTTTAGAGACTAAAAAAATCAATAAGCAGATATACGAAGCAGTAAAAAATAGAGAGGAATGGCCAGATAATCCACTTCTTATTGTTTCTAAATATCATCAAAATATCGGGATGTCAAGCTTTGTTAGTATTGTGGCCAAAAGTCCTGGAGGCGAAGGATATTCAACATCTACAGTGACAGTCGTAGAAAGTGGATACCTAGATGACTCTGTTAGAGGTGGATGGTTTCAGTTCTATCTAGATAGAAACAATGCGGCATTTATTTGGGAAGTCAAAGAAATCCGTCAGGCAAATTTATGTGGCAGAATGAATTCTCCAAATGAATTTTCAAAAGAGAATTGCCCATAAAATATTTAGGTTTTTCACGATTTGATACATTTTAGTGTTATACTTAGGGCAATGGGCAAACACTCTTTTTGAAGTCAAGAATATACTATACAAAGGACAATTATGAAAACAATAACACTATTATCAACTCTCTTAGTGGGTAGCGTACTCCATGCTAATGTCAGCAATATAGAGCCAGCATTTGTCTGCAACAAGGTTAAATGTATCTATGACAACGACGAGCCTGGAGAATTGATAAGTAGTATCCCGCTACTAAAGGGCTGGGGTGTTGGATATGCTTCTTTTGATGCTGTTGATAATAATACCATAGGTGAATATTCTATCCCAACCCTAGCATTTTTTCATAGCAAAACCAAAGAACTCATTATTTTAAATCCTATACCCAAAAATATTGGATCCACAGATAAGTGCCTTGATATAGTGGGCACAAAAGAGTCTATCTGTATCAAAAACTCTAAAGACAAAAAATTATCACAAAATATCAAGCAGATGACTGAAGAGATAAAAATGTGGAGAGAGGACATACATAAAGCATATAGAACAAGTATTGACAATCTTGACAAAAATGGATTGAAGCAGTATAGTGGCTCATATTTTGGTATAAGGTTTCCCAAGAGCTTTACTGCGTATCCATCTATGAAGAAAAAAGGTATTTCTATGGGTGCAGTTACAGATGAGGCTACTTTCATTTCTTCTAAAAAAGATGTAGAGTTTTTTGTCTATGCTCCTCTATGGGGTGGCGAACCAAAGAACTATACAAAGATACTGGACAATGAAAAGATTTTAGAAGATAAAATAGAAAAACACGACAAACCCAAAAAACATAGAAAGCACACAATGACGCACAGGGTAGTGCTTCAAGATAAGCAAGAAAGATATTATCGTGCATATACGCACAGGCGAAGCTGTATAGATAAAAAACTGACTCAAGAGTGTGCGGATTTAGTATTTGGTATAAAGTACAAAGATAAAAAAAGCTACAACAGATACATGAGTGACTACAAGCAGTTCAGGAGTTCTTTGCAACAGTCTGCGGACTAGATATGTTCACGATGCAGCAAACATTGGGCAAACACTCTTTATATATGATAAGGAAGATCTAAAAAAGGATAAAAAATGATAGATATCAATAAAACAATCGAACTTATAAAAGATGGTCTTTTTGATCCAAGGCAAACATGGCAAAATTACTTAGAAGAAGACCATGACTGGAAAGAGACAGCAATACTACTGACTATTCCTCTTGTACTTATTTCTGCGATACTTACAGGGATTTTTTCTTGGATATTTAGTTCTTACACGATGTTTGGCATGCAGGGTGGTATAGGAGCAACGATAAAACAACTCATTTTATCTTTTGTGGGCATTGGCATAGCTTCATTTATCTTCTCTTATCTTGCAAGAATATTTGAGGGAAAACACGATTTTAACAAAGGCTTTGCAGTGCTTTCTTTGGCAGCCATACCTGGACTCATAGGTTCCGTGTTGGGCACTTTGCCTATGGTGGGCATACTTCTGTCTTTGGGTTTTGCTATCCTTGGTTTGGTATACCTGTATAAGATAATACCTTCTTATCTAGAAGTGCCTCAAGGTAAGAGAATTATACATTATATCCTCTCTTTATTAGCTACTTTTGTAGCAATGATAATAATAGGCTCTATCCTTGGTTTAGGTTCTACATCTTCTAGTGACTACAGTTCAAGCACGGGCTCTTCATCTGCTAATGGTATGTTTGGAGAGTTTAGCCGACAAGCTGAGCTTGTGGAAAAAGCGGAGCAGGATAGCTTTTCTCCTCCAAGTGGCGGAAGGGTTACCGAAAAACAAGTACAGACATTACTGTCAACACTTCAAAAAGTAGATGAATACAGAAAAACAAAAGAAGCTTCTTTGCAGAAACTTGGAGAGCAGGTCAAAGACAAAGAGGATATAGGCATAGGAGATTTGATGAAGATGGCTTCAGGTGCAGGATCCGTAATGAGCGTAGCCAATGCAGAGATGGATATAGTAAAGTCTGCTGGTCGAAACTGGGCAGAGCACACTTGGGTAAAAGAACAGCTACGCATAGCAGTAATGCAAAAAGACATCAGTGATGTTGTAAAAGATAATTATGCACTATATCAAAAATATGCAGATAGGTTGATTCAGTACGGATATGCTCCATAATAAAAAAGGCTCGAGGGAATGAAGCCCTCGTAATCCAGCTTATATACCGTACTCTTCCCCATACTTTTCAGCCACAAAATCTATATCTTTGTCTCCTCTACCTGAGAGATTTACGAGTATCGTGCCAGTGTCTGACTCTTGTGCTAGCTTAAATGTATATGCTAGGGCGTGTGCAGTTTCTATGGCTGGGATGATGCCCTCAAGTCTAGATATCTCAAAGAATGCATCTATGGCTTCTTTGTCAGATATATAGGCGTAGTTTACCCTACCTATATCTTTGAGATAGCTGTGCTGTGGACCTACTGATGGGTAGTCTAGTCCGCTGGCTACAGAGTAGACTTCTGCTGGCTCCCCGTCATCATCTTGTAGCATATAAGATTTAAATCCATGCATAACCCCTGGTTTGCCGTGGGTCATAGTGGCTGCATGTTCTCCCAAAATATCGATATCTCTACCTGACGGCTCAACGCCATACATCGCTACAGATTTATCATTCATAAAAGCGGTAAAAAGTCCCAAAGCGTTAGATCCTCCACCTACGCATGCGACTAGATTGTCAGGTAGCTTACCTGTCATATGCTTGAACTGCTCTTTTGCCTCTACACCTACAATAGACTGAAAATCCCTGATCATTCTAGGATATGGGTGTGGACCAACAACTGATCCTATGCCAAACAACTGAGTCTGTGGATCTGCCAGATATGCACCAAATGCAGAATCAACAGCCTCTTTGAGTGTTTTTCTGCCATGAGATACTGGAATAACATTTGCACCTAGTATTCTCATACGGATGACATTTGGATGCTCTTTTGCCATATCTACTTCACCCATATGTATGTCACACTCTAGCCCTACAAGTGCAGCAGCAGTAGCCAATGCTACACCATGTTGTCCAGCACCAGTCTCAGCTATGAGCTTTTTCTTACCCATTTTCTTGGCAAGTAGAGCTTCGCCTAAACAATGATTGATTTTGTGAGCTCCTGTGTGGTTGAGGTCTTCTCTTTTGAGATAGATATCCGCTCCATATTTCTTAGAAAGATTTTTTGCATGGAAGATAGGGCTTGGTCGTCCTACAAAATGCTGATATAGATCAGCAAGCTCTGCACGAAAATCTGGATCCTCTCTGATCTCTTCATAGGCTGCCGTAACCTGATCCATGATGACTTGTAGCTCAGGTGGAATGAAACTACCCCCATACTCTCCAAAATAGCCTTTTTCATCAGGTAACTCACAATCAAAAATATTCTCTGCCATAATTTCCTCCAAAAATAGTATAATATGAATTATACGCAAACATGTTTTTGGAAGTACTGAAAAAGAATTATAAATATAGGAGAAGATAGTGGGAACAGTAATAGAAAAATTTATTACGCTAACGCAAATACCTCATTGTAGTCATGAAGCGGAGCCATTGAGAGATTTTTTAGTTGAGTATGGTAGAGATAGGGGATATCGTGTTGAGGTGGATGAGACGAATAACATTTTGATCTACAAAGGCAAGCCAAAGCTATGCTTGCAGGCTCATTATGATATGGTCTGCATGGGCAAAGCACCCGAGATAGAAACCTACGAGGAGGGCGGCTGGCTCAAAGCTAGAGATTCATCTTTGGGTGCAGACAATGGCATAGCAATAGCGATGATGATGGATCTCATGGATGAAAATTTAGAACTTGAGTTTTTGCTGACAGCTGATGAAGAGGTGGGCTTGATAGGTGCAGGAGCTCTGGATTTTCCACTTTATAGTGAGTATATGCTCAATCTGGACTTTGAAGATGAAGCGGAGGTTTGTATCGGTTGTGCTGGTGGTGCTGATATCATAGCTAGCAGGCAAAATGTGCTACTTGTCGGGCATGGTGATTGTTATGAGGTTTCAGTCAAAGGGCTTGCTGGTGGGCATTCAGGCGTAGATATAGATAAAGGGATACCAAATGCCATCAAGATACTCGGAGACTATCTGCATGAAAATGCTGTTGATCAGATAGCTTCATTTTATGGTGGAGAACGGCCCAATTCCATACCTGCAAACGCAGTTGCGATAGTTAGGAATAATAAAGTGCTAGAAGATAAAGCTGAGGTAGTAGTGCGAAGACTCAAGGAGCGACCAAAAGTATTGAGTTTTTCTACAGCATTGATAGAGCTTATTTATCAGTTCAAGCATGGTGTTAGACAATATAATGACGAGATAGGAATACCTGATAGCAGTATCAATCTCGCTATCATCTCTACAGACGAACAGGGTGCCGTAAAGATAGAGAGTAGTGCTAGAGCGATGGACATGCAGCCGTTGCAGGAGCTTGTCAAAGATACTGAAGAGCTATTGTCTGGATTCGGATTTCAGACAGCAGTCAAAGACAAGTATCCCGCATGGAGGCCAGAGGAAAATAGTTTTACTGCATTAGTAGGCAGACATATGAAAGCTCTCTTTGGCAATAGTAAAACTATGGCTATACATGCAGGGCTGGAGTGTGGTGTGATATTGAAAAAATATCCCCATATCAAATTTGCTTCTATAGGTCCTACAATTAAATATCCGCACTCCACTAGAGAGATGGTCAATCTAAAATCAGTAGATGATACTTATGCTGTGCTATGTAGGATTGTCTCAGATCTTGAGCTTGGAGTGAATATTGACAGTTAAGCCTCACGAGAAGAATTTGAGATCCCAACAAGAGCGTGTACTATGTGATGATGGCAGCTATACACTCTACTCGAAGGAGTTTGAAGAGCCTTATCATTCGACCAAAGATGGAGCATTACATGAAAGCCTAGAAAAACATGTAAAGCCAGCATTATTTCTAAAAGAAGACCAAATAGTATTGACGATACTGGATATCTGCTTTGGCTTGGGATACAATAGTTTTGCAACACTTTCATATATCAAAGAGAAAAATTTAGATATGAAGATACATATTCTTTCAGCAGAATTTGATGAAGATCTTGTACACTCTTTGGATAATTTTGAGTATCCTGCTTATTTTGATGAGATTAGACATATCATAAAGGCTGTTTCTGAGGATTTGTATTATGAAGATGAACAGTTTAAAATAGAGATACTTATAGGTGATGCACGAGAAATTATTGGGGGTCTGACACCTAATAACAAAATAGATATCGTCTATCAAGATCCCTTTAGCCCTACACATAATCCATTGTTGTGGACTAGAGAATGGTTTACGGATATAAGGGAACTGTGCAGAGATGATGCCATACTCACTACATATTCGACTGCTGCGGCTGTGCGTTTGGGGCTTTATGAAAATGGATTTCATATCTTTATACACAGAGCAGAGAAGATTCGCTTTTCCACGATAGCTTCCTTGCAAATGCTGAGCGATATAGAGTATGTAGATATGGAACTTAAGAGGGGTCGTAATCCAGATGCCCAGAGTATGAAAGATAAGGACTATTTACTGTAATTTTATATTTATCAACAATAGTTTTTGCTATACTTATTGCAAATCAAAAAGGCAGATGATGAAGAAAACATTTATCTTGGCATGCATACTTATCTTGGGATTATCTCTGCATGCAAGCGAGACGAATAACACTATGACCAAAGAAGACAATACGACAATAACTGGCAGAGAAGACAACAGCACTATCGTAAATCAAGAACTTCAAAAGGCACTAGAACTGGAAGCAAAGTATGCCAAAGAACAGAAGTTTTATGACGCTGAGTCTTATGACTTCAAAGCCGCAGAGGTCAATAAAGACTCACTAGACACTGTACCGCTCATAGTCCCAGACCCCACTATGGATACTAGCCATTTCTTGGAGATGCCGAACTAATAAATATATTATACGAAGGATATAGGATGATGAGATTATTTTATGTGATTATTATATCAAGTCTGTTTTTTAGCAACTTTTTATACTCAATCGAAGAGAGTAAGATTCCTCCAGCACTAGCAGAGTGGACAGATTGGGTTCTAGATGATGCCAAAGATAGGCAATGCCCTATCAATTATCAAACTGGCGAAACTCATTGTGCTTGGTTTAGGGGTATCTCTTTATCTCTAGACAATAAAAAGCTAGATTTTAATATGTCAGTTACACTATATAAAGATGACACTAAAGTACTCTTACCCTCAGCACAGCAAGCTTGGGTAGAAGATATTAGTGTAAATGGAGCAAAAGCTATAGTTCTTGAGTCTCAGTCAAAGCCGATTTTGATACTTGATAAAGGTAGTTATGAGATTTCTGGCTCTATTTCTTGGAATGATAGTTTAAAGTACCTACAGCTCCCAAAGTCCTTGGCATTAGTTACTCTATATAAACACGGCAAGAGGATATCTGATTTTTCTATAGATTCAAATTCTAGATTATGGCTTGACAAGAGTAGCTCTGACAAGGCAGAAAAAGGAAGCTTATCTGTTTCAATTTATAGAAAAGTAATAGACGGACATCCTTTGAAGATGAAGACATATCTGTATTTTTCTGTATCTGGAGAGATGCGTTCAGTTGTCTTGGATGGGATTGTACTCGATAGATTTTTACCAACAGCTATAAATAGTTCTCTAGATGCAACAATCATAGATGAAAAAAAGCTAAAAGTACAGATCAAAGCAGGGGAATGGACGATCATGATAGACTCATATACTCCACACAAGCTAATGAAACTCAAGAAACCACAATATGAATTTTCTTATTCCAATCAGGAGATTTGGTCTTTGAGCGATAATCCAAGATATAGAACAATAGAGATAGTAGGTGCTACAGCTATCGATCCAACACAAAGTAATTTACCAGAAAAATGGAAAAAACTTCCAGCGTATCTAGTGGAAAATAAAACATTTGAGATCAAAGAGCTTTACAGGAGTGCAAGTCAGCAACAGAAAAATAAATTTACATTAAATAGAGATATTTGGCTAGATTTTGATGGTAAGGGCTACACTATCAGCGACAAGATAAGTGCCAAAATATCTGAAATCAAGAGACTAGAGGCTAAAAATATCCTAGATTTAGCTTCAGTATCAATCAACAGTAAGCCAACACTGATTACCAAGTTAGCAGACAGTTCTCTCAAAGGCATAGAGCTTAGAGGAGACAATTTAATTATAGATGCATCAAGCAGGTATAAAGGAGAGATATCTTTGCCACCTGCTAGCGGATGGAGTGAGAAGTTTGATTCGATCGCTACTACTCTTCATCTCCCAGCAGGCTGGAGACTATTTGCTTCTTTTGGTTCTGATGCTAAGACTAGCTCGTGGATAGACAATTGGAATTTGATGGATATATTTTTAGTGCTTTTGTTGAGCATTGGTATCTATCAATTGTATGGATGGAGGTGGTCTATGCCCTCAACCTTATTTATGATATTGTTGTGGCATGAGAGTAATGCACCTACTGTTATTTGGTTATTTGTTTTAGCCTTTATTGCTCTACTTCGTGTCTTGGATGAGGGGAAAATAAGAAGCTTTATTGGGATTCTTATGGTGCTTGTGATGTCTGTTGCGGTCTTGCAAGTCTTAAAGTTCTCTGTCAAAGAGATACGAACAGCACTATATCCACAACTTGAAAAACAATATCATAGAGCTTTTAGTAACAGTAGGGAAGAAATGGATTATGGGATGAACAAAAGAGTCAAAGACAAATTAAATATGTCGAGCAAAAAGGTGTATAGCCCAAAGAAGAAAATAGATGTATTTCATAGTCAGATAATGCAAAATAGGATAGATCCAAATGCTGTAGTGCAAGCAGGTATAGCAAAGCCTGCTTGGAGCTGGAACAGTCACCGTTTTTCTTGGCAAAGTGCTGTAGGGGGTGATGAGAGGCTAGAGCTATGGCTCGTGTCTCCTGTGCTTTCAAAAGTACTAAAAGTTTTACATATTATCGGCATGCTATTTTTATTGTATATGTTTTTGAGAGAATTCGTAACACCTGCTCTTGCGAAGAAAAGCAAAAATGGAGTCAAGGCTCTTGCCTTATTGTTGGTTCTTGTACTCTCTCCTAACACCATAAGGGCTGATATACCTTCCAGTGAGATATTAGAGGAGTTGAAGGGCAAGTTGACGCGTGCACCTTCTTGTCTACCCGATTGTGCGAGCATCAAAGGTGCAAAAGCACTGATAGTGGGCGATATGCTAGAGATACGACTAGATATATCAGCAGGTATTGATGTCTCTATTCCAATATTAGGCAATCGCAATACATGGTTGCCTTCAGTTGTAAGTATCGATGACAAAAAAGTAAACTTAGACATAGATGACAGTGGCGGTCTCTGGCTAATGCTACCAAAAGGTACCCATGAGGTCAAGATGTTTGGTAATATTAGTGGTCATAAGCAAATCATGCTAGTCTCCGCATTGCCTCTGCACAACTTGCAGACTACTTCTGAAAATAAATTATGGCAAATATACAGTGACAATAAGAGCTATATAGAAATCAAAAACTTAAATGAGCAGAAGAAAAAAGAGAAAGAAAAAAGCCGCATAGAGCCTTTGGTTAAAGTGGAGAGAACTTTGTATTTTGGTCAAAGGTGGTACATAGACACAAAAGTAAAATTGCTAAACCAAATAGATAAGCCCTATACTTTTTATTATACGCTATTGCCAAATGAATCTATACTTAACAAAGATATAGAGCTTAGAGATGCAAAAGTGATCTTGCGTCTAGGTGGTAAAAAGTCTTATTATCATTGGCGGTCATCTATTCCCATAACAGCAACATTGGATCTTGATTTTCCTAATGGTAATAAACATATAGAGATATGGAAGATGGATATTTCGCCTATTTGGAGTGTGGACTATAAAGGGATAGAGCCTATAGACCATATGCGATCAGAGGGTATTTTGATGCCTCGTTTCATGCCATGGCAGACCGAAAGCTTGCAGCTTGCTATGCATAGAGCAAAGGCAGTTGCTGGAGAAGTGCTAAGTATAGAGTCAAGTAAATTGAGCATAGTGCAATCAGGAAGATTTAGAGATCTTACGCTAGAGCTAAACATTAAGAGTTCAAAAGCAGGGCAGTATACTATATCACTAGATGGAGTAAGAGAATTAAAGCCAACAGTCATTGATGAGAAAAATCATTACCTTAAGATTAGCAAGGGAGAAGTTTCTATTCCGTTGCAAACAAAAGCACAAAAAGTTAAACTTTCATGGAGGGAGGAGGCACAGAGTGACAGAAGTTATATATTTCCTACCGTAAATTTAAACAAAGATAGTGTCAATAGTAGTATTAAATTGCGTTTACCATACAATCAATGGATATTGTGGACAAGCGGACCGACTCTTGGTCCTGCTGTTTTGCTATGGGGTGTATTGCTAGCTGTTTTACTTTTTTCATTAATCCTTGGCAAGATTAAAAATACTCCTTTGGCTACTAGAGATTGGCTATTGCTTGGTCTAGGTGTCAGTACAACGAGCATATTTATAATGATTCCAGTTATTTTATGGATATTCGCACTTAGATACAAAGAACAAAAAGGGCATATACTTGAGGGAAGAAGTAAAAATATGCTTCAGGTAGGATTGGTAGTCTTGACATTAATTGCCTTGTCCACTATCATAGCTGCTGTTTCTTCAGGACTGCTGGGTAGCCCTGATATGATGATAGCTGGCAATAACTCATATGGACACAACCTCAATTGGTATAGCGATCGTATCGGCAATATCTTGGCAGAGCCAACAGTGATATCTGTATCTATCTGGTACTATAGAGGACTAATGCTACTCTGGTCTATTTGGATTGCATTTTCTTTGATTGGGTGGCTGAAATGGGCATGGAATGTATTTGCCAAAGGCGGAACTTGGGCAAAAACTGAAAAGACAGCAAAGGCAGTAAAAACAGCAAAGAAGTAATCCTGTTTTTTTGTTGTTTTGGGGCTATACTACTGTAATCAATAGCCCATTTGTATATTGTCTATCTCATTCCAGTTCATAACTTTCCCTTTTCCTCTATGAGCCAATATGTGGTCAATATATCTAGCAAACAGATCAGTTTCGATATTAACCTTGGTTCTGATTTTATAGTTTTGCATTAGGGTTTCTTTGAGCGTATGGGGTATGATGGTTAGCCTGAAGCCATCATCATATACATCATTTACCGTGAGCGATATGCCATCTATAGTGATGGAGCCCTTGGGGACAATGTAGGCTATAAATTTGGGCTCAACCTCTATGGTAAAATCACTAGCATTTTTCCGTTTGATTATACCCTTTACTGTGCCGATACAGTCTATGTGTCCCTGTACGATGTGACCTTCAAATCTATCGTTCATCTGCATGGCAGGCTCCATATGCACGCTGCCTTGAAGCTTGTTGGGTGGTACAATAGAGCGGGTCTCATCAGCCACCTCAAGATCGAATCCATCTGAGCTAACCTTGATAACAGTTAGGCATACCCCATTGATAGCGATAGAGTCACCTATCTTGGCTTTATGTTTTGAGCCAATAGAAAGTATATTGTCTTGATAGCGTTTGACGGTAGCGATTTCACGGATAAGACCTGTAAACATCAGCAACTCTTTCGAAGTTGAGTTAGAGGCAGGAGGCGAGGAGTGAGGAGTGCAGATATACTTTTTTCTAAAAAGCTTTTCGTTCTCATCAAAAGCCCCCTTGTCTATTTTTAGATATTATTCGCCAATTATAGCAGAATTTGTGCAATAGGGGCAACCACAAGAGGCTAATGCTGCAGATTCAATGAAATTGTCAGCAGAGAGAAGAGGTAGAAGAAAGAAAAGGAGAGAAAGAGAAGAGAAACCCGAATACTTATTACCAATCCTGTAGATAACACGCAATTTCAAGTGCTAAGAAAACATCATCTCTTGTTGAAGCTCCCAATGTGAACAAGAGAGCCCATATGACGACTTAGATTTTATAAACACTCACAACATTGACATCAAATCGTTTTAATGATATACTTTGGATATACATAAAAAAGGATCTACCATGACAGCGACTATTTCGAGTTGGGGCAACTCTCAGGGCTTACGCCTTCCTAAGGACATCATGCAAGAACTACATTTGGAAGTAGGCGACAAGATGAAAATCTTGATAGAGAACAATAAAATTATATTAGAACCCATCAAACAATCACGCAAAAAGTATGATATACATGAACTTGTACGTGACATACCTAGTGATTATGCTGCTCGTGAAATCTTTGACGATGCAGTAGGGCTAGAAGAGTGGTAAAGTATATTCCCGAGCAGGGAGACATAGTAGCCCTCACTTTTGACCCTCAAAGTGGCCACGAGCAAAAAGGACGAAGACCTGCCATCATCATAAGTAACAAGGTCTTCAGTACACACATGGGTTTAGCCTTCGCATGCCCCATTACCAATACCAAAAGAGATTTCCCTTTTCATGTAAAAGTAGAGAGTGAGAACATCACAGGCTACATCATGGCAGAACAGATGAAGTCTATAGACTACAACTCTCGAAAGATTAAATTTATAGAAAAAGCAGATGAGCAGACTATCAACCGTGTATTGGGTATTGTAGATAGTATTCTGGGCTAGGGTGGCATTGCCTTGCAACACTTGGGCAGATTTGTTTCGTTGAGACAGTTTCTCGGTAAGGGTTTGTGGATGCATAGGGTTGTAGTTGTTACCTGTAGTTGTTACCAGACCCCTAGACCTCTGCTATACCCTATTCAAGGAGTACAGCATGCCCAGAAAACCCCGCATAGAACTAGCAGGAAAATACCACATCATCAACAGAGGTGTGGCACAGATGCATATCTTTAAAGAGAGAGCTGATTATGAGTACTTTGAAGAGCTGATGTGCTTTTATGCAAAAAGCTTTGGTATCACTATACATAACTACTGTCTGATGGGTAACCATTATCATCTGCTCATAGAAATAACAAGCGAAAATCTTTCTAAATTCATGCGACAATTAAACATGAACTATTCTATCTATTTCAATAAAAAGAACAAACGTGTAGGGCATCTATGGCAAGGAAGATTTAAGTCATGGTATGTGACAGATGACGCATACCTCTATACACTCATGTGTTATATAGAACAAAACCCACTTAAAGCTAATATAGTTAAAGAGTTAGAAGAGTACCCTTACAGTTCTTATCATCACTTCCTTAACTACAAAGAGATACC
>JAAXPZ010000055.1 GCA_012329065.1 Sulfurovum sp.
GGCATTGTCATTTATCTTTGTTTCGCCGTTTGGTTTGTGGAGTATGCCGTTTTTGTGTAAAAACAGTACAAAGAGATAAGCTCCTATGCGTTTGTTTCCGTCATTAAACGGATGTCCTTTGATTATGTAGTAGGGGAGATTGGCTGCTTTAGACTCAAGAGATGGCAAAAGGTCGATACCTCCAAAGCTTTGGTATATATTGAGCAGGTTGCCCTTGAACTCTCCTGCTTTTTCTTGTCCAAAAAGTGCTGTGGCTTCACCTTTTGCTATGAGTATTTTTTTAAGCTCCACTACCGCCTCTTTTGCCTCATCATAATCTAAAACAAACCTCTCTGTTTTACTCTTTGGCACCTCTTCCAAACTCTGCTCATCATACCCTTGAAGCAACGCCCAGCTTTTGGCGTAGTTGCTCACTATCTCTACAAAACCTTTTGCCTCTTTTACGCTTAACTCTTGGTTTTGTAATCCTTGCTTGATGAGTTGTATGGTTTTGTCTAGCTCTTCTAGCTTTTTTTGTTGAAGTTTTTGTTGGTTGAGAGCATAGCCTTTTATGAGATACTCTTTTAAAACTTTTGTTGCCCATATACGAAATTGTGTTCCTTGTTTTGATTTTACTCTATATCCTGTAGATATGACAACATCCAAATTATAATACATCACATCATAAGATTTTCCATCTGCTGCAGTTGTCCGGAATTTCCGGACAACTGCATCTTTATCAAGTTCACCCTCTTTAAATACATTGTTGATATGCTCAGAAATAGTTTTTTTACTCTTTGCAAATAATTCTGCCATTTGGCTTTGATTTAACCAGATCGTCTCACCTTCAACACTTATCCTTAACTCTACATTCCCATCTTCATATATAACTATATCACTCATCTACAACCACCTTAGCCAAGTTCTCATTTATCCGCTTATTGAGTTCTTGCTCCTGTTTCATCTGCTCTTGTAACTCTTTTTGTAGCTCAGAAAATCGCTCTTTAAAATCAAACTCATCATCCACAACTTCAAGTCCCACATATCGCCCAGGAGTAAGCACATAGCTCAACTCTCGCACCTCTTTTAGGCTTATAGATTTACAAAACCCTTTTATATCTTCATACTCTTTGCCATTTTTCCAGTTAAGATACACAGAAGCGATATAGTCGGTGTCATCATTACTAAACTCTTTAGTTCTTCGGTTGATAAGCTCTCCCATATTTCGTGAGTCTATGAAAAATATATCGTTTATCTTTCCTTGATGCTCAGTCACAAACTTTTCGGATTGAACAAACATACCGCCACTACCACAACAAGGATCATATACTCTGCCTCTGTATGGCTCTAACATCTTTACAAGCAGTTCAACTACAGATTTTGGAGTGTAAAACTGCCCGCCTTGTTTACCTTCAGCAAGTGCAAACTCCCCCAAAAAGTACTCAAACACATGACCTAGCACATCAGCAGATCTTGCCTTAGCATCTCCAAAGGCGATGTTTCCTATGAGGTCTATAAGCCCACCAAGTGATTTACTATCGAGATTGTCTCGTGCAAACACTTTAGGAAGTACACCTCTTAAAGAGTTGTTCTCTTTTTCGATGGCATTCATAGCCTCATCAACAATCTTGCCAATGTTTGGTAGTTTTGCATTTGAGAGAAGAAATGACCATCTGGCAATTGGTGGAACAAAAAATACATTTTCAGCCTTATACTCATCCCTATCTTTTGTCATATCCATATAGTCCTAAAATTATAATTAATATATTTTAGCCAAATTAACCTAAAGTTGATTATCTATTGTAACTTTTCTTTTTAGAATTTTAGTAATCGATATCAATGATTTTATTTAGCATTTAGGTACAATATCTTATGATTGGGTTCAGACAAAAGAATTAGAACAAAACTCAACTAAAGGAACAATGATGTCTATAGCAATTATTTATGGAAGTAATGGCGGTGTCACTGAAGAAGTGGCAGAGAAAATTAAAGAAAAACTGTCACTAGAGGCAGACTTGATAGATATAGCAGATGGCGGTATAGAGGTTTTTGACAAATATGACAAAATGATCCTAGGCACATCAACATGGAATGATGGAGACCTTCAAGACGATTGGGATGATATATACGATGATTTCAAAGAGCTTAGTTTTGATGGGAAAACCATAGCACTGTTTGGAGTTGGTGATCAGGAAGGGTTTGGCGACTATTTCTTAGATGGGATGGGCACTCTATACGATGCTGTATCAAAAAATGGTGCAACTGTTATAGGAGGTGAATGGTCTACAGATAGTTATGATTTTGAAGAGTCAGAAGCTGTACGAGATGGAAGTTTTGTAGGTCTTGCTATAGATGAAGACAATCAAGACGAACTGACAGACGAACGCATAGAAAAATGGCTGAAAATCATAGAACCCGCTTTAAGCTAAGCAGATGACTAGGTCGGTAGAAAACAGACGACCTAGTCTCTCTAAATAAAATCTATCTACTCTATCATTGCTGATAGAGACTCTTTGGATACTTGATTGAAATTGAGATATCTATATACATCATCAAACATATCAGGCTTGATTTTGTCAGGTACGATTTCCATATACTCAGCCACTGTAGGCAACTTGCCTTTGAGGGCGACTACTGCTGCTAACTCTGCTGATCCTAGATAGACTTGGGAATCTTTACCTAGTCTATTGTCGAAGTTTCTTGTGCTGGTTGAGAACACAAAAGCTCCTTGATCAACTGATGCTTGGTTACCCATACATAGTGAACATCCTGGTATCTCAGTTCGAGCACCTGCCATGCCAAATACTGAATAATAGCCCTCTTCTTGTAGTGTTTTTTCGTCCATCTTTGTTGGAGGGCATACCCATAGCTTGGTCGGTACCTTACCCTCACCTCTAAGCACTTCACCTAAAGCCCTAAATAGACCTATGTTTGTCATACAAGAGCCTACAAATACTTCATCTATCTCAGTTCTAAGACCAGCTGCATGAATCTCAGTAAGCGTCTTGACATCATCTGGGTCGTTAGGGCAAGCAAGAATAGGCTCTTTGATTTGATTCATATCGATTTCGATAATTGCCGCATAATCTGCATCAGAATCTGCCTCAAGAAGCTCTGGACTAGCAATCCAATCTCTCATCTTTTGAGCTCTTCTCTCTAGAGTAGCCTTATCCTCATATTCTTGTGCTATCAGTTCTTCTATTAGAGCAACATTGGACTCTAGGTATTCGATTATAGGTTCTTTGTTGAGCTTAACAGTACAGGCAGCTGCAGATCTCTCGGCAGATGCATCAGAGAGTTCAAATGCCTGCTCACATTTGAGATCTTCGAGTCCTTCTATCTCTAGCACACGGCCAGCAAAGATATTTTTCTTACCCTTTTTCTCCACAGTAAGCAGTCCATCCTTGATCGCTTGATGAGGAATGGCATTCACTAGATCCCTGAGTGTAATACCTGGCTGCATCTCACCCTTGAATCTCACTAGTACAGACTCAGGCATAGTCAGTGGCATCATGCCAGTAACTCCAGCAAAAGCAACTAGTCCAGAACCAGCTGGAAATGAAATACCTATAGGGAATCTAGTATGTGAGTCTGCACCTGTCCCTACAGTATCGGGTGTACAAAGTCTATTGAGCCATGAGTGGATGACTCCATCACCTGGGCGAAGGATGAAACCTTTTCTGCTCGTCCAAAAATCAGGTAAAGTATGCTGTAGATTGATATCCGCTGGCTTTGGGTATGCTGCTGTATGGCAAAATGACTGCATGACCATGTCTGCACCAAAATTCAATGCAGCAAGCTCTTTGATCTCATCCCTGGTCATTGGTCCCGTAGTATCCTGTGATCCCACTGTAGTACAGATAGGTTCGCAATAGACTCCTGGCTTAACACCCTCAATGCCACAAGCCTTACCTATCATTTTCTGAGCCAGAGTAAATCCTTTGCCATCATCTTCTGGCTGAGAAGGTGTCATAAAGATATCACCAGCATCCATGCCTAGTGCTTCTCTTGCTCTTGCAGTCAGACCTTTACCGATAATAAGTGGGATTCTTCCTCCTGCTCTCATCTCGTCTGGAAGAGTATTTGGCTCTATAATAAACCTAGATATCACTTCACCATCTCTTTCTATCACGCCATCAAAGGGTTTAACGGTGATCACATCGCCAGTCTCAATCCCCTCTACTGGTGCCTGAATAGGAATACAGCCACTATCTTCCGCTGTATTGAAGAAAATAGGTGCGATAATATCACCAATTACAATACCGCCAGTTCGCTTGCCTGGTATAAATGGAATGTCCCTACCCATATGCCACTGCACTGAGTTGATACCAGACTTCCTTGAGCTACCAGTACCTACAACATCGCCTACATAAACAAGTGGGTGACCTTTTTTCTTGAGTTCGTCCATGGTATCGAGAGGATTGTCCATTCTGTTTATAAGAAAAGAATTGGCATGTAGAGGAACATCAGCTCTAGTAAAAGCTTCTGATGCGGGAGAGAGATCATCTGTGTTGGTCTCTCCTGGAATCCTATATACTGTTACGGTAATCTCTCTGTCCATCTCTTTTTTATTTGTAAACCACTCAGCATTTGCCCATGCAAGAAGTATCTCTTTGGCTTTTTCGTTACCCTCGTCCGCCATTGCCTTGACATCGTTGAAGGCATCATATACCAATATAGTGTTTTTGAGCTGTTCTGCGGCAGTGTCTGCTACTTCTCCACTCAAGTTCAATGCTTCCACTAGCGGCTTTACATTGAACCCACCAAGCATAGTACCAAGTATCTCACAGGCTTTAGTAGCATCTATGGCTTCGCACTGAGTTTTGCCTTGTACGATATCATTTAAAAAAGCAGCTTTTACATAAGCGGCATCATCCACACCCGCTGGAACTTTCTGTGTAAATAGATCCAGGGCATAATCTACATCTGCAACTTGTTTTGCCTTAAGTAGCTCTACTAGGTCTGCAACCTGATCTGCTGTCAATGCCAATGGTGGCACATTTAACTCTGCACGCTCAGCTGTATGAGCCTTATAATCTTCCAATAGTGACATTCGTAAACTCCTGATTTGTTATTATGGGTTTGATAACTGATAGTAGCAAAAATAGGAAATGTAGCAGATAAAAATTTATAAATAACTAACTGTAGTTATATTTAGTGTATCGGATTGTTACAGCCTGACAATTTTAGTTCAAGCTACTTCGTACTATAATGATATCAACAAATACAGGGTGAAGGAGATACAGCATGAAAGTATGCCGTTGCAATATATTTTTTAGACTAAGAACTAAAACTATACTGCTTCTTAATCGCTATATCCCTAGATGCCCTTATTATACACCTTGTTTCGCATTCCGAAGAACAGGCGTGCACCCTCCTTTTTCCTCTTAATATCATAAACTAAAATCTACAATATAGTGTTCTATAGCTAGAACTAACCATTATAGTTAATATACAAAAGGAATAATCATGTCAAAAAATTGGATTATAGGCTTTCCTAGAATTGGTGAGCAGAGAGAATTAAAAAAAATACTAGAAAAGTTTTGGGCAAGAGAGTGCTCATTTGATGAAGCAGAGAAAGTTGCTAGAAAACTAAAAGAAAGACACTGGAGATATCAACAAAGTGCAGATATAGAGCATATCAGCTCAAATGACTTCTCTTATTATGACAATATGCTCGACACCTCCATTATGCTTGGAGCTATACCTAGTAGGTTTACAGGTTTAAAAGATGAGGAATTATACTTCTCTATGGCAAGAGGAAACAATGACGCTGTAGCTATGGCCATGACCAAATGGTTCAATACTAACTATCATTATATCGTTCCAGAACTCTCAGCAAAGGATAGCTATAGCCTTAATGCAAAAAAAATACTGGAAGAATATAATGAGGCAAAAACACTTGACATAAAAACCAAAATCAATCTTATAGGCCCTATTACATATCTAGGTCTCTCCAAAAGGATAGATGGAGATGATACTTTTGAGCTACTATACAAGATACTTCCGATATATGAAGAGTTGCTCTCTGAGATATCAAAACTTGACAAGAATATCATCGTACAAATAGATGAGCCATATTTTGCCAAAAATGCAGACCCGAAGATATTAAGCTTAATCAAACCTACATATGACAGGCTGACTAGTGTGGCATCTAACATCGATATAGCAGTAGTCAGCTATTTTGAACATTCTACAGAAGCTACCAAGGTGCTAGTGAATACAAAAATATGGGGTATAGGTCTTGACTTTATATATGGAAAAGAGAACCTAGAGAGCCTAAATGTCATAGCTTCAAATAATAAGCAGCTAATAGCTGGTATAGTAGATGGTAGAAATATATGGAAAAATGACATAGACGACACTCTACTGCTGTTGAATCAGATAGGTAGAACTGTTCCTAGCAAGCAACTAATCATCGCCAGCTCATGCTCACTCCTTCATGTGCCTTTTACTTTAAAATATGAGGAGAATATGAAGCCAGAGATCAAATCATGGCTTAGCTACGCAGTTGAAAAATTAGACGAAGTATCATTGGTATCAAAGCTATACTTTGATGATGAAAAATCACTTAGTCCAAGAGACAATGAACATATCAAGACTAGCAGAGTTGACAATATAAACAGAAGAAACTCTGTACTTATTCATGATAAAGCTGTACAAAAAAGAGTTGCAAATATCGGTAAATGGGAAAGAGACCTACAATTTGATGAACGAATAAAGATACAAAGAGAAAAAATGGACTGCGGTATATTGCCAACTACAACCATAGGCTCATTCCCTCAAACAGTAGAAGTCAGAAAAGCTAGAAGAGACTACAAGAGTGGCAACTTAGACCATAGTAGCTATATTGATGAGATGAGAAACTATATAGACGAGTGCATAGAGTTCCAAGAAGAGTGCGGAATCGATGTGTTGGTACATGGTGAACCAGAACGAAATGATATGGTAGAGTACTTTGGTGAACAGCTCAAGGGGTATGGCTTTAGTCAGAACGGCTGGGTGCAAAGCTATGGAAGCAGATGTGTCAAGCCTCCGTTTATATATGGCGATATAAGTCGCCCAAGGCCGATGACTGTAGAGTGGATATCTTATGCACAGAGCAAAACAGATAAAATTATGAAAGGCATGCTTACTGGACCAGTGACCATACTAAACTGGTCATTTGTACGAGATGATATACCCAGATCTGAAGTATCCAAACAAATAGCTCTGGCAATCAGCGATGAAATATCAGATTTGCAAGATGCAGGCATACAGATTATCCAAGTAGATGAAGCTGCATTCAAAGAAGGATACCCTTTAAGAGAAGCAAACATCCCCACATACGAAGCATGGGCGGTAAGGGACTTCAAAATCGCTGTAAGTACTGCCAAGCCAGAGACACAAATACATACGCATATGTGCTATAGTGACTTCAATGACATAATCCGCACAATAGAAGCAATGGATGCAGATGTGATATCTATAGAGACATCAAGAAGTGGCAATAGGTTACTACAGATATTCAAAGAAGCTGGATACAAACAAGAAGTAGGGCCTGGAGTATATGACATACACTCACCGCGAATACCTAGTGTAGATGAGATGGTGAAACAAATTAATCTACTACTCGAGGTTCTCCCCAAAGAGCAGTTATGGATCAATCCAGACTGCGGACTAAAAACCAGAAAATGGGAAGAAGTAAGACCTAGCTTGAGAAATATGGTAGAGGCTGTAAGGACTATCAAAAAAGAGATTTAGCCCTCTTCTTTATTTGCGTTTAGTTTGTAAATGAGGATAAAAAGCAACAACAATAATTTAGGGTACTTATGGCTAGAGTTACTCTTTATATTTTCTTACTGGCAGGAAGTATAAAGGCTATGATAATAAATAGTATAGCCAATCCACCCGCTACGGACATAGTAGACACACCCTCTATCAAGATATGATAGTTACTGACACCAGTATCTACCAATGTTGCTTTGCCGTCAAATAGTTTGTCAAATAGTACTGTGTCTTTGATGTCACTATATATCACCATGTAGACAAAAGCACCCAATAGTCCTCCAAGTATAAATACCCATGCATCTTTGCGTCCTGTGCCAGCTACGGCAACGCTAGTGCCTAGACAGAATCCAGACAATGCCCAACCTGCCCCAAATATCACAGCACCCACCACGACACCCACATAAGCTGTTTTTACGCTAAAATGCGGAGCAATAAGACCCATGTTTGCTGAAATAAATAACAGCAAACTACTAGTACCTATTGCCATCAGTATCACCTTGACCAAATGTGCGTCCTTTAGTCGTAGCATATCTATAATCCTCTGCGGATTTGCCGCACCTGATCTGTACAATACAAATCCAAATAATAACCCAAATACGATTGCTAAAACAGTCTGTGTCATACCTATCTCCTATCTCTTATAAAGTATTCTAGCAGTTGGCACAGCTACTAAAAATGTCACTATGGCAAACATATAGCCACTCACAGATGTCTGCATCATACCACTCATCATATGCCCACTAGAACACCCTCCAGCAAGCCTAGCACCAACAAGCACTAGAAATCCACCTAAAAATACAAACAAATACCTCTTGGTGGAAGAAGAGCCAAAATTGTCACGCCAAACTTTTGGCATACTTCTGTCCTCTTTGCTATCTGGGCTTGACTGAAGCCTATATGCCAAAAAGCCACCCATAAACATAGCGATAACAAATATAAAACTATAATTTACAGGATTAGCAATATTTTTGGCATATTTTCCTCCACTCTTATTTAGATAGGTATTTGGGCTAGAGTAGCCTTTTTTTGCCTTCTCATCTTTTACTACAAGGTCTTTGGATATACTATTCCATACTATGCCATCAAGTATCACAAACTGAGTCGATACACCTATAGGCTTGACTACTGCAACAGTTACAAAAAACACCAAGCCCAACAATATTCCGCTAGAAAGCCAGTTCCATTCTCTGTTTCTTAAAAAGCCTATCATAATTATCCTTATTTAATAATTTAGATTATTGTACAATAAATAAGATAATAATCAAATAAATTTATGATAAAATTAATTCTTAGAGAAGTAGACGAGGACTAGAGTATCTCTCTCTGTCCCTTGGCATTGGGTTCTGATAGCACACCTGTATGTGTGAGTTGGTCTATGAGATTGGCAGATCGGTTATAGCCGATCTGGAGCTTTCTTTGCAAATAAGAAATAGAAGTTTTTTTGTCAGAAAGTATGACATCTCTTGCCTGCTCATATAAATCATCAAGATCCATATCTTGCTCATCGTCACCTCCAAAAGTACCACCTCCTACAATCAAGTAGCTCTCATCGTACTCAGGCTCTCTCTGAGCTTTGAGGAATTCTGCAATCTCCTCAATCTCCTCTTCTTTGACCCACGGTGCATGAATACGCACTAAACCTACAGTACCTGGAGGAGTAAATAGTCCGTCACCCTGCCCCAATAAGCTCTCTGCTCCCATGGAGTCTAGTATAACCTTGGAGTCTATACGCTGACTGACACGATAGCTAAGCCTTGATGGTAAATTTGCCTTGATAATACCCGTTACTACATCAACACTTGGTCTCTGCGTGGCAACTACAAGGTGAATTCCGCAGGCTCTTGATTTTTGTGCCAATCTAGCAATAGAGTTCTCCACCTCTTTACCACCACTCATCATCAAATCAGCAAGCTCATCTATAATAACTACAATAAATGGCATAGATACATCTCCTGAACCATCCCTCTTGATTTTTTCATTGTAATTATCTATATTTTTGGTTCGCTTTTCTGCCATAAGTTGGTATCTTCTCTCCATCTCTGCAACCATATTTGCCAATGCCGCTATAGCCTTTTTAGGTTCTGTTATAACTGGCGTGATGAGATGTGGTATATCATTATATGTACTAAACTCTAGCATCTTAGGGTCAATCATCATGAGCTTTAGGTGCTCTGGATCGTTTCTATACAAAAGAGATATGAGCATCGCGTTGATACCAACAGACTTACCAGACCCAGTCGTTCCAGCTATGAGTAGATGCGGTAGCTTTTTTAAATCTGTGACAAAAGGATTGCCCACGATGTCTTTGCCCAATGCTACTGTCAAAGGGGATTTTGATTCTTTAAAAAGACTGCTTTCGAGTATATCTCGTAGATATATAGTATTTCTGCCCTCATTGGGTATCTCTATGCCCACTACATCTCGTCCAGGTATGGGTGCTTGTATGCGTATAGTCTCTGCAGAGAGTGCCATGGCCAAATCATCCTGAAGTCCAAGTATCTTGGATACCTTAACATCAGGAGCTGGCTTGAATTCAAAGGTAGTAACCAGCGGACCTGTATAGGTGCGGACTATGTCTCCATTGATCCTAAACATTTTTAGCTTCTCTAGAAGGTCGCCAGATTTTCTATCTATTTCAGCTTCGTTGACCCTTTTTATAAGCTTTGGTGCTCTCTGTAGAAAATCGATTTTCGGTAGTCTGAAGTTTCTTGGCTTATCTACCTTACCTTTTTCCATCTGTGCCAATATTTTCGAATTCTCTTCAAGCTCATCAACAATTTTTACAGAACTTTTTTTACTTACCTTTGCTAGCCTGCTAGCCTTTGGAGTAGCTGGTGCAACACTCTTTTCTTTGATCCTACTCGGTTTAATAGCTTTCTCCAGCTCTACCGTTGCCTCAATACCTTCCATGTGTGTATTGTTTCGAGGTGGCTCAATATAGTCATCTATCGATTTTGTATATCTAGGAGTAATGATTCCGTCATCTTCCTCTTCTACCTCTTTCACGGGATCCAGCGGCATATGCAAGATATCCTCTATTTCTCTTTTTCTCTGAAAGTTAAAAGGGTTTTGAAAGATTGACCTGACAGTACTATATATAGAGTTTAGAGACATGATTTTATCACTCTGTGTGTGTACCGCTGGATCCTCCTGATAAGTATCCGAGTACTCCTCTTCTTCTCTGTTTTTTTTTAAAAAAGACTTTATCTTTTGGCTCAATTTATCAAAATTATACTCATCATCTACTACTAGCACCAATGCCAATAAAAAGTTCATAAGCCAAAATAGCCACATGCCTGCCTTGCCAATAAATGGTAACAGAGCTACAAGTATTTCTCTACCGACAAAGCCTGCATTTTTCAAATCAACCACAAGCGATTGAAATAATACCAATGAAATAAAGAAAAGCATCCAGCCAACATACCCATCTAGCCTCTTCAGTAGCCAAGGCTTTTTATAAAACAGGTACAATGGATAAAATAATAACAGGAGATTAACATAGGCAAGATAACCAAAAAGTTCAATATTAGTGTCACCGATGGTCTTGCCAATATTACCCACAAGGGAAGTATCATGAAATATAGTAGAAAATGCTCCAAACAATAATAATATAGCTGTGACAATAATCGTAATCTTCACCCACTCTCCTTAAAATCAGATACTTTTCTATTACCATATTATAACATATGAAAATTAGAGTATGATGCAAAATAACCGCCATAACATGTAAAAATGGGTATTTTTAAGTATTTTATCTTGACTTCAAAACATATTATTACTATTTATTTGCTATTTTTTTACAAGTTTGATACAATTAATCATCAAAACCAAAGGAAGAAGCATGAAAAAAGCAGAATTTATTGCACAAGTAGCATCGAAAAGTGGCTTGTCCAAAAAAGATACCGAAGCTGTGGTCAACAAAGCACTTGAGACTATCACAGAAGCTCTTATCAAACGAGACTCTGTCTCTTTTCTGGGCTTTGGATCTTTTACTGCCACAAAAAAAGAAGCTAGAGAAATCACCATACCAGGTACAAACAAAAAGGTCAAAGTGCCTGCTAAGCATAGTGTCAGATTTAAGCCTGGCAAGCTTCTAAAAGAAGCTGTTAAGTAGAGGGTACTCTCAAAGGAATTTACAAAGGTGCCCTAAAGCTTCTTTTAAGTCCTGCTTGATTACAATTCCACTCACCTTTTTTAAGACATAGATGCCTCGGTGGTGGAATTGGTAGACACGCTAGACTCAAAATCTGGTGGGCTTTGCCCGTGTCGGTTCGAGTCCGACCCGAGGTACCACAAAATAATCGCATTATGAGTCCAATTTGATTCATTCATTTTAGGTGCGGGCGTAGCTCAGCGGTAGAGCATAACCTTGCCAAGGTTAGGGTCGACGGTTCGATCCCGTTCGCCCGCTCCATATACTCGAATCCAAAACTTTTTGATATAATCATAAACTAAAAAAAACAGAAGGACACTTCTAATGAAGCTTGCTTTGGTGATTACTGGTGCATCTGGCGTTGAGCTTGGGAAAAAATTTGTTGACTTTCTGCCCAAAGATATCGAAGTGCACATTGTAGTCTCTGACAATGCTTTAACTGTTGGAAGTTTCGAAAATAGAGATGTTGCTATTTATCGTCTTGCTAATATCGCAGCCTCTATATCTAGCGGATCTTTTCAAATCGATGCAACTGCCATAATCCCCTGCTCCATGAATACGCTTGCCAAGATAGCCTGTGGTATCAGCGATAACCTTGCGACTAGGGTGGCTGCTGTGGCACTAAAGGAGCAGAAAAAACTTCTGCTTGCGCCAAGAGAGTTACCATTTTCGTCCATAGCTTTAGAGAATATGCATAAGCTATCCTCTCTAGGTGTCATTATAGCTCCTCCAGTGATGGGGTATTATTCCGAAAATAACACCTTAGAAGAGATGGAAAAGTTTATCATAGGTAAATGGTATGATGCTTTGGACATAAAACATGATCTCTACAAAAGATGGGGTTGCGATTAAAAATACACTTCAACAAGCTCAGCAACCAAAATGAAGAATTTTGGTATTATTGCCGTAGCAGGTAAATACACCAATTTACTACAAAATTCCAAAGGATTTTTATCATGAGGCGTGCGATTTACCCTGGTACTTTTGATCCCATTACTACTGGTCATCTAAATATTATCGAACGAGCATGCAATATGTTTGATGAAGTCATCATTGCTGTGGCAAACTCGGAGTCAAAACAACCCATGTTCTCCCTTGAAATGCGTATCAAAATGATAGAAGCTGTTACATGCGATTTGTGTAATATTAAAATTATTGGCTTTAATAGTCTGCTTGTGGATTTATCAGATAAACTTGATGCCAATATCGTCATCAGGGGGTTGAGAGCTGTAAGTGACTTTGAGTATGAGCTACAAATGGGATATGCCAATTCATCACTCAAAAAAGAACTCGAGACTATCTATCTGATGCCTAGTTTAGAGTATGCTTTCATCAGCTCTTCTGTGGTGCGTACTATCTTGAATTTTGGAGGCAAAGTTGATCATATCGTTCCTCCAAAAGCACTTGAACTCATCAAATGTGACTGTTGATGTATATACTGTTTGAAGGCATTGATACCTGTGGAAAGAGCACACAGATAGGGCTGCTCTCACAAAAGTATCCCGATATCATTTCAACATATGAACCTGGCGGTACTGCGTTTGGTAAAAATGCTAGAGATATACTTCTTGGTAGCACACTCAACTCCAAGCGTGCTGAATTGTTATTGTTTTTGGCAGATAGGGCTGAACATTTTGTGGAGGTCATCAAGCCAAATGCAGATAAAACTATTATCTCAGATCGCGGTTTTCTCTCTGGGATTGGTTATGCGTTGGCAAATACTGGTGTCGAATTTGATGAACTTGTGCATCTCAACAGATTTGCACTAGAAGGTCATTTTCCAGATAAAATAATCATCTTTAATATAGATATGAAAACCCTAAAAGAGCGTACTTCTGCCAAATCTCTAGATGGTATAGAGCTTCGAGGTTTGGAGTATCTCATATCAGTACAGGCACACATGCAAGAGAGCCTCAAGAAACTAGATATAGATTATCTAGAAGTAGATGCAACTGATAGCATAGAGCATATCCATCAAAAGATATTGAGCTATTTAGAGCTATAATTCTATAAATCCCAAGGGGCAATCACCAAAGATTGCCTCCATATTACCTGCAGGGCACTCTTGATGGGTGCTCTTCATATGCAAAAGGTGCAACTATGATAAACCCACTCCGTGGTATGAAAGACATATCGTTTGATGATAGTGCTCGCTTTACTCATATTGTCAAAATATCAATTGAAGTTGCCAAGAGATACGGCTATAACTATATAGAGACACCAATACTTGAAGAAACTACACTTTTCAAGCGATCTGTGGGCGAAAGCTCAGATATTGTCGGCAAAGAGATGTATCAGTTTGTAGACAAAGGTGGCAATGATGTCTGCATGAGACCTGAAGGCACTGCTGGTATAGTGCGTGCTTTTGTTTCTGCCAAGCTAGATCGCCAAGCTATGAAGCACAAGTTTTACTACTATGGGCCTATGTTTCGCTATGAAAGGCCGCAAAAAGGCAGACTTAGGGAGTTTCATCAGTTTGGCTGTGAGAGCTTCGGGGAGTCTTCTGTCTATGAGGATTTTACTATTATAGGTATGGTTGCGCAAATATTTAATGAGCTGAATATAGGATATGACCTACTTGTAAACTCGCTTGGTTGCCCTAAATGTATGCCAGTATATCGTATAAACTTGATTAGTTTTCTTTCTGTTATCAAAAATGAACTATGCGAAGATTGCAACAGACGCATAGATACTAACCCTATCCGTGTACTCGACTGTAAAAATAAAAAATGCCAGTCACTCCTAGTAGACTCTCCAAAACTCATCAACAACCTATGTGCAGAGTGTGATGAAGATTTTAAAAAGCTAACAGAGTTGTTAGGCAAGACAGATATTGGCTATAAAATAGACACAAATCTAGTAAGAGGCTTGGACTACTACAACAAGACTGCATTTGAGTTTATCAGCAATGATATAGGTTCTCAGTCAGCAATAGCTGGTGGCGGTCGATATGACAAGTTAGTAGAGTATCTTGATGGTAAATCCACTGCTGGTGTTGGATTTGCTCTAGGAATAGAGAGAATCATGGAGTTAGTTAAAATACCTCAATCCCAAAGAGAAGGTTACTATATGGGTATCATGACTCCAGATGCCATAGATAGTATACTTTTACTTGCTGTACAGAAAAGAAAAAGCAACAAAGCGACAGTAGAGTATAAATCCAAAGGTTTCAAGAGCCACATGAAAGGTGCTGACAAAGCTAATGCTAGATATGCCCTACTCATTGGTGAGGATGAATTAAAAAATGGAACCGTATGGATCAAGGATCTTGATAGCGGAGAGGAAAAGACAATTTTAGTGGATGACATATAGAGTATTATATTCCTATGCCACGCCTCTGCCTCCCATTAAACACATAAACAGCCAATAGCACTAAAAAGCTTGCCAATAGCATGATACCACTATAGATATGAGCTGTGCCATATTCCATCGTCTCCACCATCTCATATATCGCTACTGAGGCGACCTTGGTCTCTGCTGGAATAGATCCTCCAATCATCAACACTACACCAAACTCCCCTACTGTATGAGCAAAAGTTAGGATCAATGCAGTAAGTAGAGCGGGTTTTATATTAGGGAGTGCCACCTTTAGCATCGTGTGTACCTTGCTTTTGCCACTCACATATGAAGCCTCAAGCATATGTTTGTCTAGACTTTCAAATCCACCTTGTAAAGGCTGCACCATAAAAGGAAGTGAATAAAAACAGCTTGCTATTACCAAACCTGTAAAATTAAAAACCAAACTCACATCAAAAGTATCTTTAAAAAATGAGCCTAACGCAGAGTGCTGAGACAATGCCACAAGCATATAAAATCCAATAACAGACGGGGGCAGTACAATAGGTAATGCCGTTATGGCTTCAAGGAAAGGCTTAAATCTTGACTTTGTCTGCGATAAGTACCAAGCAAAAGGAAGGCATATAGCAAACAGTATCACCGTTGTAACTCCTGCCAATTTAAAAGAAAGAAAGAATGGCGTAAAATCCATATTTTGAATTATCTCAATCAAGCCAAGACCTCCACAATAGATAATTCGCTTGCTTTGAGCATAACAACAACCCTATCTCCTGCTCGTAGCTTCATCTTTTGTGAAGCTTCAAGTGTGATTATTGCTTCAAATACAAAGTCGCCTATGGAAAGCAAAATACTACTCAAGAGTAAACCGTTACGCACCTCCGTGATAAATGCTGGAACTAGATTTATGCAACTGAGCATAGTATCAAATCCAGCACCTCTATCCACTGCAAAAGTGATATGGCTGGGCTTAATAGCCAACACAAGCTCTGAGCCCATAGATATATTGTCTCCTAACTCCAAACTAATCATACTCAAGGAAATACCAGCAAAGTCAAATTTGACGATATTTAAATTACCCTCAGAACGAATCTCGGTCACTACTGCGTTAAACTGATTCATGGCAGACTATATCCATATTTTGAGAAAATCTTAGCAGCCTCGTCTGAAAAAATAAAATCATAAAATTCCTTAACAGCTCTATTGTGTTCCCCATTCTTTAATATAACTATACCTTGCTCAATAGGTGTATAAAGTGTCAAATCCACCTCTTTGTAATGAATATGTTCTTTTAAATGTCGTAAGGCGGGAGCAAAAAGAGATGATTTTGCTATAAAACCTATATCAGCTGCTACCATAGTGTGGGCTACTGTCTGAGCAATAGATTCTCCATAAACAAGCTTTGGCTTGATGTCTTCAAGCAAGGCACTTTTCTCTAATGCTTCAAAGGATGCCATGCCATATGGAGCAATTTTTGGGTTGGCTATAGCAATCTTTCTAATACTAGAATCTAAAAGCAATTTAAGGCCTTTAGAGAAATCTTGCTCTGTTCTACTCATAAGCACCAATGCACCATGAGCATATATTTTTGGCTCATTGATCGCCAATCCATCACGATAAAGTGCCTTTGGGTACCTCATATCTGCTGCCATCAATAAATGATATGGAGCAGCATGCCTGATCTGTGCCACCAGTTTTCCAGTGCCACCGAGTGTAGTCAAAACTTTAGTATTTGGATGCTGAGTATTGAATGTCTTTATTAGTTCTTGGGTGGCATAGCTGACATTGGCAGCCATGGCAATCCTGATTGTCTCAGCTTGTAATGAAATAGTTAATAAAATCAAAATTAGTATTTTTAGCATTAGATATTATACAGCAAATCCTATCAATCTCTAGCATCTGCCAGCGTGAGTGCAAATAGCACCTCCACACCATGTCTTGATAACTCGATCTGTGCCTCCTGGAGTGTTACCCCTGTAGTTACAATGTCATCAATCAAGATAGCCTCCACTTCCCTCTTGCCTGTGTATGAGAAATCTCTAGGATGATCTAGGCGATACTGCAAAGTTTTACCCGCATAAGAGATACTATTTTGTGCCAATAAGCTAGCGTGTGAGGTCAATATCTTTGGGCTTTTGGCATAATGACTTAAAACTGCTGTATGCGAGTAGCCACTGCGAACTTGCTCATCTATGGCAATCATTGTCACATATTCATCTATCTCTGCTGCAAACTTGGTAATAAACGGTCTGATAAACTGTTTGGAAAAATATTTATATATCCTAAATCCTGATGCTGTATGTTTTGTAAGCAAAAACGGCTCTATTGTGGAGTACTTAAAGAGGCTTACTACCTCCAGAGTTCCTACTTTTCTTTTGGTAATTGTAGGAGAAAGTAGCTTTTTATGGCATCCTTGACATATGACTACCAAAGAGAGCCCGTGACAACTCACGCAACGCATCAATCTTTCATAGACTTAATAAAGGTTTGATAAACCTCTTCAAGTTCATGATCCTTCTTTTTCATCGTCTCTAAATCTCCAGTCTGTATAGTATGCTCAAGCACTGCTATTCGCTTGACAAGATATTCAAAAAGTTCTTTGTTAATATCTGGCATGACATTGTGGCTCAATGGTATTTTGTTATCTATTCGTTTAGTCATGTGTGCAGGGACACCTACGGCAGTACACTCTGCATCTACATCAGTTACCACCACTGAATTGGCTCCTATTTTTGCCTCTCTGCCTATAGTGATATTGCCCAAGACTTTTGCACCAGCACCGATTACAGCACCATTCTCTACAGTTGGATGTCTTTTGCCACAAGAGAGACTGACTCCACCTAGTGTCACCTGCTGATATATCAAGACATCATCACCTATGATAGTGGTTTCACCTATGACTACGCCAGTTGCATGATCCAAAAAAACTCTTCTGCCTACTTGTGCACCAGGGTGTATGTCTACACTTGTTAAAAACCTTGAGACACCAGAGACGAACCGTCCTAAAAGCCTAAAGTTTTTTTGCCAAAACCAGTGAGAAAAACGATGAAAAAAGATAGCCCATAGACCTGGATAATTTAAAAAAAGCTCAACATTGGAACGCAGAGCTGGGTCGTTTCGTTTTACAGTTCCGAAATCCTCTTTGATTAGTGAAAAAAGAGTCATTTGTGACCTTTGATTTTTGGTGTTATAATAGCCTGTATAGTCTTAAGATAAGAGTTTTCACTCAGATAAAGATACAGCTTGCCTAAGATATCCTGTTTTTGCATATCGTCCATAAGCTTAGAGTCCACAATCATCTTCTTGAGTCTTCTGTCTATTTCATCTGTATCATAATCCAGATCATCAAGAACATCCATGAGATTTTGGGCATCTATGGTATCTTGTAGTCTATACTTTCCGCTCTCGTCAAAAGTCACAACTATCTCTGTAGGATGCGTAAAGAGATTATGTTGCATGCCAAGTACCTCCTGGTATGCACCTGTGAGGAAAAAGGCCAAAAAATACTCTTCATCTTCTACGCTTATATCATGTAGTCTTAGAGGGAGAGAAGCATCAAAGGCTATTTCGCCGTCACTATCGCAAGTGATATCCCATATGCTTGCAGGATGCGTTGCTTTTTGTGAAAGTTTAGAGATTGGCATGACTGGAAAATTCTGCCCCAAGCCCCAAACATCAGGCAGAGACTGAAATATGGAGAAATTCACCAGATACCTCTCTTGTATTCTACTCTCAAGTCTTTTTAGCTCGTTTGTATCCTCATCTTTGAGCAATATGATAGCTCTCTTTATGATGAGATTGACAAGAATTTCAGTATTGGATCGATCCTCTAGATCTATATATCCTAGATCAAAAAGTGTCAACAGGCTCTCCATGTGATCCAGTGCATCGTGCAGATACTCTTTGGCATTGGATCGTTTGATGGTTTTATAAAGCTCGTACAACTCTTGCACAAGCGGTGGATTGACCTCCTTTAGTCTCAAGCCATTCTCGTGATACTCTTGAGAAAATAGCTCAAGTACAGGAGCAATAAGAACTGCGTGAGAAGCCGCAATATATCTGCCAGACTCTGTATATATATCTGGCTCATCAACCCCCTTGCTTCTAGCAATCTCTTGCATCAAAAAGACCACATCGTTGGCAAACTCTTTTAGTGAATAATTCCTATCTTGTGATGAGCTATGCTGTGAGTATTCTACTGCCAAGCCACCTCCTATATTGATAGCCTTTAGTCCCTGTGCACCTCTCTGCTTGAGTCCTGCATAAATATTTCCAGCCTCCCTTAGAGCCTTTTTGAGAGGATTTATCTCACTCATCTGAGATCCGATATGAAAATGTATCATTGTAAATCTATCTGCAAGCCCATGCTTTGAGAGGATATCGTATGCCTCGAGAAGCTCTGTAGATGTCAAGCCAAATTTAGAGCCATATCCTCCACTCTTCGCCCATGAGCCAATACCTGAGCTGTGAAGTCTAACTCTCATACCAATGTCGGGTGATACAGGTTTTGAACGCCCTTTGTTGAACTCATGATAAACATCCATGATAGCCTCAAGTTCAGTGAGTCCTTCGATTGTTACAGTGATATTATGCCCACACATTGCAGCTATAAAGATCAAAGCAATCATCTCTTTGTCCTTGAAGCCATTTACTGTGAGTGGTGCAGTGAGTGGTGTTTTCGCCATAGCTATGATCAGCTCTGCTTTGCTTCCAGCTTCTAATCCATATTGATATTCTTGTGATACTTTTATCAGATGGTTTATAAAATTTGGATACTGGTTCACCTTGAGAGGAAAAAGTGCATGAAATTTTCCTTTGTACTCAAACTCATGCTGAGCCTCTTTAAATACAGCAAAAAGCTTATCTATTTGCTTTTTGATAAGATGTGGAAATCTTAGCAGTATTGGGCCCCTATAGCCTTGCGATCTGATATCCTCTGTAATCTCAAGCAGTGCTGGCTTGCAAGCATGGTTAATCCTGATATCATCATTATCTATAATAAAATTGTCATCTCCCCAGATATCGATACCAAAATTTTGCTTCACCGCTCTTCCTCACATATTTAATTAACTCCCGGAGAAGTATTATCTATACTCAGAAACAAACTTACACATATCCATCAACCTCTCTGTATAACCCCATTCATTGTCATACCATGCTAGTACTTTGGCAGTATTGCCATCAACAACGCTAATCATATCTGGCACAAAAGTACAACTATAAGAGGATCCCATAAAATCGCTTGAGACTCTTTTATCATAGTCTATTTCTAAAATGCCTTTAAAGGTTGTCTTTGATTCTCTCTCAAACACAGACACTATCTCTTCTGTACTTGTCTCTCTCTTGAGGTTAACTGTTAGGTCTACTACGGAAACATTTGTCACTGGCACACGCATGGCATATCCATTGAGCTTACCTTTTAGGTGTGGCATTACCAAACCTATCGCCTTGGCTGCTCCTGTAGTGGTAGGAATCATGTTCACTGCTGCAGCACGAGCACGACGCATATCTTTTTTGTGTTTCACATCAAGCAAATTCTGGTCATTGGTATAAGCATGAATAGTGGTCATGAGCCCATTTGCTATACCAAATTCATCATCAAGTACCTTTACAATTGGCGCCAGCCCATTAGTAGTACAACTAGCATTAGAAATGATAGCTTGACCCTTGTAGCATCGTGTATTTATGCCCAGTACAAATGTAGGAGTATCATCCTTGGCTGGTGCTGACATCACTAGATGTTTGACACCATTTTTGATAAAAGGTTGTGCTTTTTCAGTAGTCAAAAATACTCCTGTGCACTCCATAACTACTTCAGTGCCAACAGAACCAAAGTCAAGCTTCTGCGGATCTCTTTCGCTGAATAGCCGTACCTTTTGCCCTCCTACTTCTATATGCTTAGCATCAAGCATTTTTGCCTCTATGCCTCTATGTACCGTATCGTACTTGAGTAGATATACCAGCATGTCTGCTGTGGCTGTAGAGTTGATAGCTACCAACTCCATGTCATCTCTTGCTATTGCTATCTTAATCGCGATTAGTCCGATTCTGCCTGTGCCGTTGACTGCAACTTTTACTCCCATGTCCCTCTCCTATATAGAAATTGGCTACATTTTAGCAAAATTTCAATTAACTATCCTCTCTTGAGAGCTTATCTACCATCCGAATGCTATCAATTGCGTTATTTAGTATCTTTTTAGTAGACGCAAGTGGCTTCATCCTAATGTTTGTCTCTTGCTTGTCAAGACTCTCATCTGCCACTATCTCTATCACCTCTTTTTCAAGTTCTGCGATAATTTCATTGAGTTTAGATTCTATTAATTTTATATCCATCGTGCAACTTACTTCTCTTTTGGTCTAAAAGTTTTAATCACCTCTTCGTTTGTTTCCATATAGCCACCACCTATGAGATCTATACAATATGGAACAGCTGGAAATACAGCATCGAGGCACTCTCGGATTGATTTTGGTTTGCCTGGTAGATTAATAACTAGAGAATCATTGCATATACCAGCTGTTTGACGAGAAAGGATGGCTGTGGGGACATATTGCAAGCTGACAGACCTCATCAACTCACCAAAACCAGGCAGTAATTTCTGGCAGACTCGTTCCGTAGCTTCTGTTGTGACATCCCGTTTCGCTGGTCCTGTGCCGCCAGTGGTGACAACAAGGTCACATTTTTTATCCCTGCACAACTCTACTATCGTCGACTCTATTATACTTTGCTCATCTGGAATACATCTATACTCATACTCGCATTCATTAAGCAAATACTCTTTCATAGTATCCATTATAGCCACGCCAGAGATATCCTCATATATACCCTGAGATGCTCTATCGCTTGTGGTGATGACACCTATTTTTATTTTATCCATGATAACTCCATAGTGTTATTGTTTTAAAAATAATACCACAACTACCATTATATTGCCACCTCGACAAAGGAGTTTAAACAGTCACTACTCTAATCATGCTTCCAAGTTTTTGATTTAGTGTGCCTTCTATCGCATAAAGTGTACCAGTACTTGAGCTTTCGCATCCAACACATGCACCAAGATACCGAATATATATATCGGTACAAAGCTCATGTTCTTTGATATCCAATATCTCTAGGTCGCCGCCATCCATGATTAACATTTGGCGAATATTCTCATCGATTACTCTCTCAACTGCTTTAATCTTTTGAACAACAGTCATTTGGTCAAAGTCTTGATTGTCATTATTCCCTACTGCCTTAGATACCTTTTCTTTGGCATACTCACCTAACAAATCTACCAAATATATCTCTTTCTCTTCGTGTCCACCAGGTCTGATGCATGATTTACAAAAAGCTCCCGCTTTTGTGTAGTCTGCAATCTGCTCTATAGTTGTCAAATCATTTAAACGGATTACTTCCTGAAGTGTGGATAGTGATATTCGTGCGCACTCACAGACTATCACCTCCTCCTCAAAGCTTTCCATGGAGACGCCCTTGTATTGTGCAGCAGCTTTTTTGATAACATCATATGCCATCACAGAACAGTGCATTTTTTGTGCTGGCACGGCTGGCACATCTGGAGTATCTCTCATTGCCAATTCTACATCTATGTTGGTAATCTTCACTGCTTCATCTACTGTTTTGCCCCTACACAACTCGGCCATGGTGTCAGATGATGCAATCGCAGTACCGCAGCCAAAACTTTTGAACTTTGACTCTAGGATAATATCTGTCTCTGGATCTACTGCCCAGTATAACCTTACTGCATCTCCACAGCTCTCTGCACCAAAGTCAGCCACTATGAGTGTCGCTCCCATCTCTTTTGCTTTCTCTTCAGTGATCTCTCCCAAATTTCTAGGATTATTCATGAGATCCGTAACAATTTGACTATATTCATCCCAGATAGTACCGCCTATTAAACTATCTATGCCCATTGTTTTCCTTTCCTGTATCAATACTCTCAGGAGGCGAGTATGCATAAGAACTCGATATTCCCCTAAGCCTCAGTACTGCACTATTGACTGCCTTTAGAGTATAGTCTATCTCTTCTTGAGTAGTATATCTACTCAATGAGAAACGAATAGCAGTATGAGCTAAATCCGCTTCTGCCCCTATCGCTTCCATCACTGGGTTACTCTCAAGATCTTCACTGGCACAGGCTGATCCAGTACTAGCAGCTATGCCTGCACGATTGAGATCCCAAAGCATGGATTCACCCTCTACACCCCTAAAAGATATCAAGATTGTATTGGGAGTCCTGATTTCTCTTGGAGTCACTACAAAAGTATCTGCGATCTGAAGTAGATTATCTTCAAACTCATCCCTGAGTCGTCTAACTTCATCCATTTTCTTACTCTCTACAGCTTCAGCTGCCATCTCCATGGCCTTTCCCATGCCCACTATTGCCGCAACATTGAGTGTGCCTGAGCGATATCCATCCATCTGTGCCCCACCATGGAGCAAAGGGATCAACTCTTTGCCTTTTTTGATATAAAGTGCGCCCACGCCTTTAGGCCCATGAAATTTATGAGCAGAAAAAGTCAAATAATCCACATTGAGACTTTGTAAATCAACTACTATTTTACCCACAGCCTGAGTGGCATCTGTGTGAAAAAGAACATTTTTTTCTTTGCATATCTGACTAATCTCATCTATGGGGAAAATAGCACCTGTTTCATTATTTGCCCACATTATAGAGACAATGGCTGTCTTGTCTGTTATCATATCGCTGAGATTATCTGCTTCGATGATACCTTCATTATTGATAGGCAGGTAGGTAACTTTACACCCGAGATTCTCTAAAAATTTTACAGTCGATAATACCGAAGGGTGTTCTACCTCACTGACAATTATATGATCCTTATCTCCATTAAGTATCTGCTGAAAATAGATGCTTTTTAACACCCAGTTGTTACTTTCAGTAGCACAAGCAGTGATGACCACTGAATCCTCCGTGGGAGCATTTATACCAGCATATATCTTCTCCATAGCAGTTTTAAGTCCAGGGTGAGTATCTGAGGCATAGGCATGTAGAGAATTGGGATTACCATACTTCTGTACAAAATATGGCTCCATCTCGATAAAAACCTGTGGAGCGACTATTGTCGTAGCATTATTGTCTAAATAGACATTCATTCTATTTTTTCCTTTTTAATCAAAATTATGTTTAATCAAAATTATGCAATCCTCTTTTTGCAACCCAACCCATAGTACACTACAGACCTAGTCCAAAATCCTTAATGATATTAAAAGCTGCTGTGCGACCATCTCTTGCTGCTGTTACGGCTAGATCTGCACCTGTTACCCCATCTCCACCTGCAAAAATTCTTCTATTTGAGGTTCTTTTATCTTTGTCTACAATAATCTCTCCCCATCTACCAGCATTAATCTGAGCTGTGCTATACCAAGCAAACTCATGGTTGTCAAATCCTAGTGCCAAGATAATCACATCACATTCTAGCTCAAACTCACTGTCCTCGACCACACTTAACTTTCTTCTACCATCCTCCCCAGGCTCTCCAAGTGCAGTTTTTTCACATATGAGCCCTTCGACATGATTTCCTTTATCTACAATAACCTCTTTGGGGGCTGTATAGAATTCAAATATGACGCCCTCCTCCTGAGCGTTAATACGCTCTTTTGCAGAACCTGGCATATTGTCTGCATCTCTTCTATAGGCACAACGAACCGATTTTGCCTTCATCCGCACAGAAGTCCTAACTGCGTCCATCGCAGAATCACCACCACCTATGACTATCACATTTTTGTCTTTAAGAATATTTTCATAGAAATCTTCAAAAACACCCTTTTGAGCATGAGTGAGAATGTCCATTACTTGATAAACACCATGAGACTCCTCATTTTTCATCCTAGCTCCTCTTCCATCAGGAGCCCCTACTCCCACAAAAATAGCATCGTACTCATCAATCATTTCTTTCATCTGCTCTGGCTTATCGATATAACTATCTAGATGAAGATGCATTCCTGCCTCCTGCATCCACTCAAATCGTCTCAGAATGACCTCTTTTTTTATTTTAAAATTAGGGATTCCATAAGTAAGAAGTCCACCAGGTCTATCTGACTTCTCAAACATATCTACCTCTACACCAGCTCTTAGTAAAAAAGTAGCGCAACTCATACCTGCAGGACCGCTCCCTATAACAGCCACTTTTTTACCACTTTTTGGTACATTTTGTCCATAGTCTGGCACTAGACCCATTTGAAATGCCTGTTCATTTAGATAAGTCTCTATTGCTCCAATGGTTACAGAACCACTCTCTGTTTTGGATATTGTACAACCACCTTGACAAAGATTGTCATGAGGGCATATCATTCCCAAAATCTCTGGAAAAGGAGATGTTTCGTTGCTTAACTCAAATGCTTTTTTGATGTCGCCATTTTTAGTAGCCTCTATCCAGAGGGGAATTTTGTTCTCAAGCGGACATCCTGTACGACAAAAGCTAAACTCGCTACTCATGCCTTTAAGTAAGTCGATAGGACACTTAATACATCTACTTGACTGCCTATCAGCCTCCTCTCTGTTAAAAAGAAAGTAAGTTGGGCTAAAATCAACCTTTCTTAATGCAGCTTCTCTTTTTCTTGGAGTTTCTTTTTTGACCTTGAGATACTGTTTCTTTTTACTTACCACTTTACTTGCCACTTCACTCATTGATTATCCTTTAACTCTATATACTCTATATGCATCTCTTGACCTGTCATGACCTCTGTATTACCACCCTCACAATGGGGGCAGAAGAAATTATAACTATCTACCATTGCCTCTTTGGCACAATCAGTACATCGAATTGTAATATCTATAAGATTTATTGTCATGCTGGCATCAGAACAGACAGTATCTTCTTTGAATATATCAAAGCTGTCTTTGAGAAAGTGTGGCTCTATGCCACTCATCTTCCCTATCTTTGTCACCACCTTCTCTACAGGCTTACCCTTTGCATGTTTTTCACAAAGATCAAGCATAGACATTACGATAGAATACTCATGCATCGATATTTATCCTTTCTGGCTCATCATTAGATTGAATTCTACATGGTCGATCATGCTTATTGCGTCAGTTGGACAAATACTTATACAGGCTTGTTTACCGTTCTCTCCGCCACAAAGGTCGCAGGTAAGTGACACCATTTGACTAACAGGTGCATCTGGCTTGGTATTGGTAGCCATTGTTACAGCTCCATATGGGCATACCATATCACAGCTTGTGCATCCGATACAGTCACTCTCATAGTATTTCACATAGTCTTCTTCAAAACGAATAATATCCACTGGGCAGGCTTCCAAACATGGAGCATCAGGACATTGCATGCACTGTAGTGGTGCTGTCTTACCATCTATGGTCACAACTTTATTTCTCGAAGGCTCTATCTCTTCTCCTCTGCCAATCATTGCATAAACAGTATCTATGTCTGCGTCCATATGGCTGGCAGAACATGCAAGTTCACAATTAATACAACCTATGCATTTATCAGGATCGGCGTATATGAATCTATTGTTTCTAGTGACACTTTCAGTGCTGTTTCTGATTTCACTCATATTCTTTCCTACCTATCTGTGCATGAAATGCATGGGTCTATACTGTTAAGAATCATCGTTACATTATCCACTTTATCACCAAGAATCATCACTTTTAGTGCTTCCCAGTTTGTAAATGTAGGTACTTTCCATCGCATTCTTACTGGTTTTTGGCTTCCATCAGTTTTGAGGTAATAGATAAGCTCCCCCCTAGGTGCTTCTGTTCTCACCACAGCCTCTCCAGCAGGGATGTGTGGTCTCTTGTCCACATAGGTATCACCCTCAGGCATATCTGCGACGACATCTCGTATAATTCTCACAGCCTCCAATATATCCCCAAATCTAGCCATCGCTCTAGCATGCACATCACCTTCTTTTCTGAGGCTAAGAGTGACATTTGGTTGAAGCTCTGGTCTATAAGCATATAGCCCGTATGGAGCCATGACCCTGACATCATTATTGATTCCACTTCCTCTAGCTACTGGGCCTGTTACACCGATCTCAAGTGCATCTTCTAGTGGCAACACTCCAACACCTACAGTTTTAGTTTTCAGCTCTTCATCATTCTCGTAACGCTCTTTAAGATCTCTTATTTTTGGCTCTACAGTATCAAGTGTGTCTAGTATGATTTTTACCTTTCTATCATCAAGGTCATATTTGGTTCCTGTAAGAAGGTTGGAACTCATATCCATTCTATTGCCCCATATTACCTCTTTGAGATCCTGCATATGTTCACGGGTATTCATAGTGTCTTTCATAAGCTCATGCGTATGTGCAATATGTGTAAGCATAGAGAGGTTAAACATATCTGATGCTACTCTTTTGACTTCATCAGCAACTACTCTTAATGCTTCTGCTCTCAGAGGTATCGTGATGCCCGATATCTTCTCTACTGCCATGGCATAAGTCATCGGGTGATTGTTAGAGCAGAGCGAACAGACCCTCTCTGTCAATATAAGATTTTGCATAAAGTTCTTTTTGGTTACTAGAGACTCCATACCCCTATGGATAAACCCATTAATGATCTCAACCTTCTCAACCATTCTATGCTCGTCTACTTCTAACTTGAAATAAACAGACTCTTCAAGTTCAGTGTGAAATGGTCCTATCTCTATCTTTTCACTCATACCTTAACCCCTTTGTTGACTTGACTCCACAATACATCTGTATCACTCACGCCCATCTGTATTTTCGATAGAGATATATACTCATTAAGTACACCTTTGGCTATCGAATAATCCAAAAAAAGTCTATCTTTTGTTGGATGTCCGACAGGCTCAACATCATACATTTCACGCAGCTCTCTCTCTGCCCAGTCAGCACTCCTGAGTATAGGTGTTATGGATATCACTGTTTTATCATTTGTATTGATCTGTGCATTCATAATCATGCCATTTATGTCAAAATGATAAATGACCGTATGTGTACCATCCATCTCATTCAAGTAGCCTGTCGCAACAACACAACGACCTTTGAATGACTTGACAGCTTTTGCGACCACTTCCATATCTCTCTTGTCATGTAGCACTATCCAGCTGTTACTGTTTCCATAATGATCCACATCCTCTTTTAGCTCATAATCACCAAACAGTTTATTTTTAATAGCATCATTAAACTCTTCTATGCTCATGCGTACATCCTTTTGAAATTTGCCTCTTTTCTGCACTTGGAGCAGATGGTTGTATCTAACTTTTTGACATCATCATGCACATAGCCTTTGCCTAATAATCCTCTAGATGGTGGCATATAAGAATCTCCGCAACTACTACAATCACTAGGTTTTATTATTTCCGAATTGACATCTTCAAATTTCTCACTCTGTAGCTTAACGGTGTCAAAGCTATTGGTAGAAAAGATAGCTCCAGTTGGACAGAAGTAAGCACAGTTTCCGCAGTAGCAGCAGGAGTTGTGCCAGATATTATGTACATGACCTTGTGCTATTTCAGTAATTTTGATAGCAGTAGAAGGACAAACTGTCTCACAAGTCCTACAGGCAGTACACATATCAGGGTTTAAATCCATTCTTCCCCTAAAGCTCTCTGGGGCAGAAAAGTCTTTAAAAATAGTATCAATGGTTTTTGGAATATCCTCACCATTCATTACCTGATTAAGTACCTTTATACCTTTTGCAATCCCCTCTGCAATCGATTGAGGTCTTGGAGGGCAGCCTGCCACATTGACATTGACATCAACTATTTTATCAGTTGGTCCGTTGATTGCATATGAGTCTCTAAAAATACCGCAAGTCACTGCGCAAGTGCCTACCCCAACAACCACATAGGGATGTCGTATCTTGCCCACTGCACTTTTCAAAAAAGACTCACTTCTGGCAGTTAGTGGGCCTGTAATTGCAATGATATTCGCATCTTTAATATCCTCTACCATCTCTACACCCAAAGTCGATACTCCAAATTTCTCGACCAGTATAGTTGGCATAAATTCAACATCACATCCGTTACAGCTTCCAGTATTTATCCTGAATAGCTTTGGCACAACTTCGCTCATATTAAATCCTCAAAATTTATAAAAATTAAGGCTAACAGAACAAAGCTTGATTTTTTATTATTATCACTGAATAGCTATTCAGTAACTTATGGATATAGTAACGAAATTATGGGCTATATCTAACTGTTATGCCAACATAACTAATATCCCTATTTGCACCAATAGTAACAACAAAATATTTATTTTGGAGATATATAATAATGCTTTTGGTTATCAAGATAAATAGCTTATCAACTAAATATCAATTAATTTACTATTTGTGGTTTTTGTGTATAATAGCGTTCTCCCAAACAAATGGGGGGCATGTGACCCTGGTGGGCACCCCGGGCTTCAAACCCGTGTGTCTGGGCGGTTGACCGTCTGGAGGGAGGTTCGATTCCTCCGCCTTCTCGCCAATATATGCTGAGTTCAACCCTTTAGTACAACACACCTCAAATCAGGCAACTATTCAGACTTTCTCGTATTTGTACAATATATACATGCTTATTGAAATATGCTTCAATATCTTCTTTGATTGCCACTAGTCCAAATGTGGTGTATGAAAATGGTTTTATGTTGTTCTCCTTTTGGGTTATGTTTGGTTTGCCAAATTTAAAATATTTAACAGCTCCCAACCTCACATGGCACGGCAGCACCTACGCCACATGCAGATGCAGAAGAACCAACTGCATCTCCACCACAAGAAGCTCCACTGCAGACCACACAATAATCTCCACCACAAGAAGTTCCATCTCTGCGTTTGTCTTTCTTTAAGATTTCATAAGCTTCTTTACACTACTTGGTTGAAGCTCTATAGGCTTTCATACCTGCGATAAATCCAGCTTTTTTAAATGCCTCTTTGGTTGTGCTAGAACAAGTTCCATCTTGATAGAGTTCTCCTTTAGCACATTGGTACTTTTTTCTAGGGGAGAGAAATTTTTGGTAGATAGCTATCAAGAGTAGACCTATTTCTCGTAAGAGAAACAGTGGGATTATCAGCAAAAGTAACCATGGTGATATTCTCATATTAATACGCAATAAACCGTTATCTTGAAATTTTATATCTTTTACAGAAGAGAACCAAGAGATTTTATCTAAAGCTTTTATAGGGATTTTAATAGCTTCTAATCTACTTTTCAATACACCCTTAACCTCTTTTATTTGTATCAATTTATTGACCTTTAAAGAGAGAAGTTCAAATGATAACAATTTACCATGTAATTTTGGTATCGCTTTACTAAGTACAATTATGTTCATAGATTTTTTAGGCAGAAACTTAGCAAATTTATTTACATGACTTACTTTTACAGATGCACTTACTTTAGACTCCACAATATTGCGTGATATACCTAATATATCAATGTGATTGATAGTTACAACAAAGCCTTTTTTATCAATGTTTATAGGTAACTTTTTATCCAAAGCGTTTTTAATAGTAGATTGCTCTATTTCTAAAGTATAGCTATAAAATAATGAACCCAATAGTAAAATAACTACAAAATATCTTAAGTAATTTGACATAAATATATTCCCCTAAAATAATACGATAAGAATTTTATCATAAGTTAGGTTATATTTTATCTGTCAAGCACCCCAGCTCCCAATACCTATTTCCATTAAACCCAAACTCTTGAATGAGATCTAGCTCTAGCTTGTGTGTAGTCTTAGTGTGGCTTATATGTCGTTTAGGGTTGCTATCTTATGTTCCATATTATTTTCTTTCTATGCAGATAGTGGTGGCTTCAGTCCCACCTTTATAAATTATTGGGACTAAAATCTCCACTTCTAAGAGTTCGCATTATCTCTATTGTTTCATTGTCTATGGTAGTATTACGTTCTTTTAAATGCTTCAATATCATATCAAATCTCTCTTCATCTAGGTGCTGACCAAATTTAAATTTACACGACACAGTACTAGGCACTATCTTCACCACTGCTGTGGCTCCCAGTGCTTTATCATAGGCTGCATTGCTAAAAGGTTTGTAGTCTCCCTCTGGTTGGAGCTTTTGCATCATCGCTTCAAACATCATGGCTTTCTCTTCTCTGTTTTCTACCACCTCTGCCACACCATCTATACTAACAGACTTAAAAAAGTGTGTCGCAGGACATGCCAAGCCATCGGTAGAGCTAAAAAATGAAGCGATTATAGAGTAGCTCTCCACCACAGAGAAAGAGACATGAGGGTTTTGCTTTAGCATCTTCATCTTTTTGTTCTTTAACGCACCATAAAAATAGATGTTCTCCTCTATTTGTACAAAGTTTAGAGGTACCGCATAAGCTTTAGTTTCGTTACATACTGCTAGCGTACCGTACTCTGCTTTTTCTAGTACTTCGTTTATGATATTTTTGTCTGTGATTTGGAATACTTTTTTACGGTTTTCCATTTAGTGCCTTACTGTATTTAATGTTTTTATAGGCATTCTCTTTCCAAGCCATACAAACCATACTACCAATGTAGAGAAGACAAATATTTGAATATTTAGCTTTTCGTCAAGTAAGTAATATGATGCTATTAATGTTATAAATGTTTGCATCAATTGTACTTGACTCACTCTTGCTATACCTCCGATAGAAAGTCCCTTGTACCAGAAAAAGAAACCAAATAATTGACTCATAACTGTTAAATATAAAAAACCAAAATAGGTAGATAATGGAAAATCAAATAATCTATTGGGTACATAATAAATAGTTGGCAATACAATAAAAGGAAATGAAAGTACCAATGCCCAACAAATCACTTGCCATCCTCCTAGTTCTATAGAGAGTTTAGCACCTACTGCATAGCCCATACCAACCAATGAAACTGCTATAAATAAATTTAAATCGGCATACTGAAATGAACCACCACCTTCCCATAATGCATATACAATAACCAGTGATGTACCTATGAAACTTACCACCCAAAACGAGAAACTAGGCTTGTCTTTAGAAATTATAGTACCAAATACAGCTGTTACTAGAGGCAAAACACCAATGACTACTGCACCATGAGATGCAGGTACCGACTGCATTGCTATGGCTGTGAAAATAGGAAATCCTATTACCACTCCTAGGGCAACTACTACTAGTTGATATATTTGTTTTTTTGTTGGTATATCTTTTGAAAATTTCCATAATAGAACAATAGCAATAAATGTAGCAAAGACAGAACGACCCAAACCAATAAATATAGGATTAAGGTAAGGTATTATCATCTTAGTCATCGGTAAAGTCAATCCAAAAATTGTTACTCCCAATAAACCTAACAACATTCCTTTAGTTTCTTTTTTCATATTACCTCCTACAAATTTTTATGCTATTATACGTCTTATCTGTACTTATCACAAGATACAAAATATTTATAATTTTAAAGGACAGTTTTGTATATATTGGACGAAAAGAGCAAAATCCCATTACACCTACAGCTCTACAATGAGCTAAAAAATAACATCAGCACCAACTACCAAGCAGGAGATAAACTCCCCTCCATACGCAAAGTAGCTACGCTTTACAACCTTAGTAAAACCACAGTAGAGTCTGCCTATTCTCAGCTATATGCAGAAGGGTACATAGAGAGCCGTCCCAAATCTGGGTATTATGTGAGTGAGCTATATTTTGATGCCTTTAAGTCTAATGCACCTCAATCCTCTACACCAAAAACACAAATATATAGATATGATTTCTTTCCTGCACAATTATGTGCAAAAGATTTTCCACTCAAAACATGGAAGCGTTTGGCTACCAAGGCACTAGATGACTCTACAGATTTTGGGAGTTACCCCGATGGTCAAGGTGAGTTGGTGCTTCGAGAGCAAATAGACAAATATCTTATGGCTTCGCGTGGGGTAGTCTGTACCGCTGAACAGATAGTCATTACATCAGGTTTTATAGACAGCATGAGACTACTAGCCTCCTTGCTCAAAAAGACCCATACACACTTTGGCATCGAACATCCAGGGTATCGTATAGCACGCAAAGTCTTTGATGAATTTGGATACCACATAGACTACATCGATGTTGATGACAAAGGTGTCAGTCTACAAAGCATTAAGCAAAGCAAAGCCCAAATACTCTACATCACACCCTCTCATCAATACCCCACAGGCGTGAGTATGCCCATTACACATCGTCATAAGCTCCTAGAACTTATGCACCAAAGAAAGGGACTCATCATAGAAGATGACTACGACAGCGAACTACGCTACACTACCCGCCCCATCCCTGCGTTGCAAGGCTTAGACAAGTATGATTCTGTAGCATATCTAGGTACTTTTGCAAAATCTCTCTCACCTGCTATCCGTGTAGGCTATATGGTGCTGCCACAGTGGCTGCTCACACGATACAAAGAGAGCTACGATGCCCACTTCGCCAAAGTTTCACTATCTACACAGCTTACCCTCTCGCGTTTCATGGCAGAAGGACACTACGACAGACATATACGCAAAATGAGAACCCTCAACCGTAAAAAACACAATCTCATGCGTGACACCCTAAAAGCCACACTAGGTGACAGCATGCAGATAGTCACAGAGGGAGGAGGACTAGCCATCCTCATACACCCTACTGTACCTTTTGATTGGGAAAAATTTAAGAGTTTAGCAGAAGAAGCTCATATCAAAATTTACCTTGCCAAAGAACGCTGCGGTGGAGAGTTTGAAGCTGTGCGTATGGGCTTTGGTGGGCTTAGTGAAGAGGAGATTTTGGAGGGAGTAAAAGTGTTTGGTGGGGTGTGGAGAGGGGCTATGGTTTAAATAATATCATATTTAGCAGACTGTTACTAATTCTAAAATCAGACTTTTTAAAGGTATCAACAATCTTGGCAATTTCTCTTTTAGACATCTTGTTCTCCAGATACAAAAACCTCAATATACCCACTAAACCCACAATCTTAATACCTTTTTCTTGTGCATATTTAAACCTTTTTTTCATCAATAATAAGAGGTAAGTCTTTTTCTAAAGCCAAAGTAATTGCTGCTGATTCACCGCTATCTAACTCTACATGTATGGTGTTGAACAGTGAGCTATCTTTATATTTTTCAACAACAATAAATCCTTTTTTCATCTGTTTGTCCAAATAGTTTTTTGCATACTCTTTTTGTGTTACTTCTTGATGCACTTCATAGGGAATGATAGCAGTTTTAACAAACGCTTTCAGTATACGAAACTCGTCTATGTTGATAAGTGTAATTAAAACTGTTGCATCTGAAACTATTATTTTTTGGTAATCTTTTTGGCTACTTTTAATTGAGCATCTAGTTCATCTGCATCATATTCCATCCAATCTATGCCATGATGATTCAGTATTTGCATCGCCTCTTGCTTGTCTATTCCCATAATCTCCGCCATCTTTCCCATAGAGATAAGCTCCTGCTTATACTGCTCTAGTGCTACAGTTTTTTTGATGCCCATTGAGAGTGTATCATCATTAAGCGGTATCGTGATACCTATGGGTTTACCATACTTAGTGACAAATACAGACTCGTTGTTTTCTAGGTATTTGGTCATATTGGACGGGTTGTTTTTGAGGTCTCTTATAGATACTGTTTGCATATGCCTTCCTTTATTTAAAATACTATGTTTTGTGGGTACATTATAGTGAAATGTCTAATCTATTTCAATAACCTACAAAATCTATATTTTCTGCATCACTTATCCAATGTAAGTTTTCAATTTTCATCTATCTACTCTTCACCCATTCTTCCTCATCTCTTCATCACAAACCATAACCTCACCAACTTCACTGCCCACCTCATCACCCCAAACTAACATTTGTTCAAAGATAGGTATGAGTCCTTTCCCATAAGATGTAATGGTATATTCAACTTTTGGAGGGACTACTGGGTAGACTTTTCTAGTGACAAGTTGATTTTTTTCCAAATCTCGTAAGGTTTGGGTGAGCATTTTTTGGGTGATGCCGTCTAATTTTTTACGAATTTCTCCATAGCGTAAAGTCTCATCTCTCAGATACCAAAGTATAAGCCCCTTCCACTTGCCAGACACCATGTCAAGGGCAAAGGCGAAAGAACAGGCATACTCTTTTTCATCATATTTTAGCTTCATTAGGTTCCTTTTAGTATGTATATACCTTTTTGGGTAGTTCTTGACATAATAACATATTGATGATAAAGTTTCAATATCTAATAATTTATAACAAAAAAGGCACACCATGAACATACTTGTAGTAACAGGTGGATATTCCATCTTTGATGCAAAGGGTCAACTCAACGGTTTTTTAGCACATTTAACAGAAAAGAACCTCAGTGATAAAGGGCATAAGGTTAAATTTTCAGACACCACTAAAGATACCTATGATGTAGACAGAGAGGTAGAAAAACTTCTTTGGGCAGAGAGCATCATCTATATCACACCCATCATGTGGTTCAACATGCCAGCCCCTATGGTAGAGTGGTTAGACAAAGTGCTTCTCTATGAAAAAACCTTTGTCATCACAGAAGAGTATGGAGAAGGCGGACAGCTCTTGGCAGACAACTTCATGATAGTAGCTACCTCAAACATGAAAAGCTCAGACCTAGGCAAAGGCTTTGTGATGAAAGACACGCCTCATATAGATGGCGTACTACAGCCACTCATCATGACAAACAATTATCTAAATGTAAGAAATCAAATACCTACATTTCATGCAGGAGATGTCATAGCAGGCGATACTTCATGGATAGAAGATGCGTATTTAAATCATTTAGATAAACATATTAAATAAAAAGGTCATACATATGATAAACGATTTTCAAAAAGCAATGGACTCTAGACACGCTGCAAAGAATTTGATAAGAACAAAACTATCTCCGCTGAAGAGATACTCATTATTGGCAACTGCATTGGGGGCTCTACTCTATGCGGAACAAGGCAAGATCGATATGCATGGAGGCAAAGATACTGCCCAAAATGTACAGATTTTCTATGGCAAAGTACTAGAAATCAAATCTGCACAGAGATATAAATACCTCAAAGTAGATGAAGGGGGCAAAGAGATCTGGGTAGCTATAGCAGATGCACCTGTCTCTATAGGGGATAAGATCGGCTACGACAAAAAAACCATTATGAAAAATTTCAAAAGCGAAGCACTAGATAAAGAGTTTGCAGAGATTATCTTTGCCTCCAAAGTGCAGCTGCCACAAAAGAAGATACAGACACTAGGTGGCATGATAAAGTCAACGGCAAAAACTACAACAAACGACAATATAGATGATCAAAGCACCTCTTCAGAGTCTTTTAGCAAACAAGATACTTACACCATAGAAGAGATATATAGATGGAAGGATAAGCTATCCAATCAAACAGTAGCAATCAAAGGTAACATCACAAAAGTTTCTAAAAATATCATGAATAAAGACTGGATACACCTTGTCGACGGAACTGGCAATAAAGCTGATAAAAACAATGATTTGATTCTCACCGCTGCCTCTACTGATATTAAGGTTGGTGATGTCGTCATAGCAAAAGGAAAATTGGCAATAGACCAAGACATAGGTAGCGGGTATTTCTATAAAGTCATCATAGAAGACGCAGAGTTTAGCAAGCAATAACTCAACTATCTCCTCATTGTTGCAGATATCCTTTTGGTGTCTGCTAGCATCTCCATAGCATCCACTATACATTTACAAACTATATCTGCTACAAGCATCGTACCTACTGCACATCCCTCTTCGCCAACAATAGCGATAGAAATCACAGCGGTCTTTAGCATCTTTTGATCATTGTTCCCATTGCCAAGAGCTATAGTCTTTGTGGCTCCTAGCTTCTCTATAAGAGCTGCTTTTTCCTTGGTATGGTTGTCACTGCTGAGCACCATTACTTCCAAATCAATACCATCTAGTTCAGACTCTACAGTACCGAAAGTATCAGCAGTTATCACAAATACGCGATAGTGCTTAGCGATTTTTTCAAGCAGTGCCCCTGTCTCTATATCTATACTACCGCCAGTTGCCAGCGTACCATTGTAATCAAAAACTATATTCTCTATTTCCAATGTATCATAATTCGGTATCTCTATAGTCATACTTTCATCTCCAAGTCATTTTTGTTTCAAAAGAAATTTATGCAGATTCTATCATATCGTTGCCTCGTAAGACATTGAGGGGTTTGGGGTGCTTCTGCCTTAGACTATCTTGCATTACATCAAATTGTGACATAGTACTAGGTATGCTATAAATTTGGACTACTTGACCTCTATCATGGATTCAAAGCTGTCATCTATAGTGTTCATCACAGTACCTTGCGTATATGGGCACCTATAGTATCTGCAGCTACATCTGCTAGCTCTGCAGATCTTGTGGGCGTAAAATATTGCGATAATTCTACAAAAGCACCATAAGCTATTAGCAAAGCTAGAGCTCTCCAGTAACTTATCCTAAATCCTAACCTAAGCAGTAAACCAAGCACGACAAAAGCAAATACATGATTGCCTTTGTCTGACCACCCTAGCTGTGGTGCCTTTTCTTGTGGAAGCATAGCAAGTAGATATATAGCAACGATACAGAACAGGAAAGCCACTCCAAAAAACTTCTTGTATCTATATAGAGGATATCTGCTCAACAATAAACTCCGCAAATTCATCACTATCATTAGGGCATTTGGCGACTCTGTAGTCTTCATAGCCAATCTTTTGGGCTATATCTCTATGCTCAATTTCCAGCTCAAAAACTGTCTCTGAATTGTCTATAGTAAATGCTAGGGGGTATATCAGCACCTTTAAATTATTTGGCTTTCTAAGCACATCTACTAAATTGGGCTCCAGCCATGCACCACCCCCTATTTTGGATTGATACACCAACCTGATATCTCCAAAATGCACACCCTCGTTTCTAAGTCTCTCTTTGATTCTATAAGCATTGACTTCTACATGATTAGCATAAGGGTCACCCGCTTCTACAATCTTCATCGGCAAGCCATGAGCAGATAGCAACAGCTCATACTCTTGTGGATCCTGAGTACTCAGTGCCTCCTTTATGCCATCAATTTGCATCTGCAGATATTTGTCAGACACATAGTATGGCTCTACAGTAACAATCTCTGGCTTATAGCCCAAGAGCTCACATTGCCACTGTACATCCTCTACTGATGATAGCGTTGTAGTCGTAGAATAATGTGGATACATTGGGAAAAGTACGATATCATCTATCCCCTGCTTGCTAAATTCGTTCAGAGCTTTTGAGGAGAATGGAGGCACATATCGCATCCCAGCACGCACTGGCATACCGCATAAGCTCTCTACCTTTTTGCATAAAGATAGAGTAGTTTCCGTCAAGGGTGATTTGCCACCTATTGCCTGATAATTCTCTTTTGCCTCATCTAGTCTTTTTTTTATGATTATACTACCAACGAGTTTTCGCATTTGTTTGCTCATAGGCAAGATATACTTATCAGCAAACATATTTTTCAAGAAGAGTTCTACTTCATCGATACTGTTTGGGCCACCCATATTGAGTAACAACACACCTTTTTTCAAATCCACAACTCCCCTATAGTTTATAAGATATTATCAAATTTTTGGTTTAATCTGGGTTTAGAGGTAGTCAATAAATATACTAATAGATATTAGTCCTTCGTTAAGTCTTTGTAGATATCTTGTAGTGTCTTGTAAAATCTTTCTTTTATTTCAATGCCTATCAGTAGACCAAATGCTGCTCCAAATGCCGCCCATCCTGAGCCATATTCATCAAGCAGAGCATACCCCATAGCAGCAAATAACATCATCGATATTAAAAGTTTGATATCAAAACTGATAGCCCTGCGAAGTAGCATAGCTATCCATACGAGTAGAGCAACAAAAAGCATAAAAAGAACTACTATTCTCAGCATCGATCTACCTCTCTATATTATTTGCCCTGAATATAATCCAGGTCAGACATGATCGTCCACTCTCTAGATTTTTTCATATAGGCTCTTTGAGACTCAATGATCTCCTTGAATAGCGGACTTTGTTTACTGTATTTTTCTACCAACTCATCATTGGCTGCCCTTAGCTTATCCATGATCTCTTTTGAAAAAGTCCTCACTTTGATATGGGGGTACTCACTCTTCATTTTTGCCCAGCCTTCTGAGTTCATGTGATAAAATTCAAGATACATATTGTATGCTGCTAGCTTCATGGCATTTTTGAGTATTGCCTTGTTTGTATCATTTAACTTTTCAAAAGCTTTTTTATTGACCAAAAACTGTGCCTCTGCACCAGGCTCATGCCATCCTGTATAGTAGTATGGTGCAACCTTATGAAAGCCCATAGCTATATCCATGCCAGGCCCAATCCACTCTAGTGCATCTATAGTTCCACGATCTAGAGAGGTGTATAGCTCACCTGGTGGTATGTTGGTCACTGCCACACCAAGCTTGGAAATCACCTCACCAGCAAATCCAGGTATCCGCATACGCAAGCCTTTGAGGTCTTCGGCACTTTTTATCTCTTTTTTAAACCAGCCGCCCATTTGATTGCCAGTGTTACCGCCAGAAAATGAGAGTAATCCATACTTCGCATGAGCCCTATCCGCAAACTCTTGACCACCACCAAACTCAACCCACGCCATTCGCTCTGGTGCTGTCATGCCAAAAGGCATCGTTGTAAGTGGCATAAGGTTGATATCTTTACCTTTCCAAAAATACGAAGTAGTGTGCCCCATCTGATACTGTCCTCCCTTGACCATATCAAATATGCCCATTGGTGCTTTGTGCTTATTGGATGAATCCACACGGATAGTAAATTTTCCATCACTCATCTGCTCTACATATTTTGCCACATTTTTGGATGCAGTTATGATAGGGACAAGCCCATCACCCCAAGTAGTCGCCATCTTCCATTTGACCTTATCACCCGCCATCACAGACACCGTGGTCACTGCCAGTGACAATAGTATAATTTTTTTACCAATACTCACTATTTCTCCTTTGAAAGTTTTATGTAGGCATTCTACAATATGGATGCTTAGGGGAGTACTGTTTTTTGTGTATGTCATGAAGATTGTCAACCGTGGAGTTAAAATAAGTAGGTATAATGGTTAATCCATTTATCAAATCTTGCATATACTTTTTCCATACTTCTTTATGTCTTAATCTTGCCAAGGGTGTTGTACTTAGAGCATTAATGTTTTATGACACTCTTTACATTTGTAGCGTTGCAACCTTGACCTGTAACCCCATTTATAAATCGATGTTGTACCACAGTGAGGACAATGACTTACTTATCCTATTGTATCTTGGCTATACAATCTTCTAATGTTTTAATTGAGCATTTTTGTTTGAGTTGATTTTATAGTTGTTTAGATTGTGTTGGTGTAAGTGTGTTTACTTGGCATAAAAGCCTATGGAATGCCTTGTTTCGCATATCCTTGCCCTCCTTTTTGAAGAACTCATTCTTTAGTATACCGCTTTTCCACCTTTAATGCGAATATGGCCAGTTCCCTGACCCTAGAGTTTAATGGAGTTTTGCATCTGGGCATTTGGGGATAGAGGGATCTGGTGATTTGTGATTTGTTTCGAAGAAATGAATCATGAATCACCTGACGCCCTCGGTGAGATACAGAAACATTTTTGATGTTAGAATCTAGTGTAAATCTTGGATTATGTGACATGGGTTATTTTAGCGTGTTTTGGCTTTGAGGACAAAATAGAGTTGTAATTGTTACCTGACCCCTAATTTCTTCATTATTTGCAGGTTCAAAATAAGGAAAGTAAATTAAATCTTTCATGTTTGTCCTTTTTTAAGATAACGGTCGAGGAGAGCAATAGTTTTCCCGCTAGGGTAAACTATTGGCTCCTGCGTTTTGTTAGACTGTTTTGTAAGCTTTTAATCTTAACCTTACATAATCAGCCACCCAACCATTTTTTTCAGAATAGATTTTTGGTTTTAAAATCTCTCTTACTTCTTCTTTGAATTGACTTTTCTGTTCTTCTGTCAAATGAGAGATTATCCCATTTGCAAATATATCTAACCAATTTGAAATATCATCAACTTTAGTTGGTCTTGGAATAAGTTCAATATATTCTACTTTAAAACCATTGTTCTCTAACAATTGTTTGTAATCACTGTCTTTTGGAAAGTTCCAAGGGTTATTAAAATTTCCAAATTCTGGATATTTGTTAAAAACTTCTTCCATGGCATCTGTTAAAAATTTTATATTTCCATAACCTCCAAATTCTGCAATAAAGCGTCCTTTATCTTTTAAAGATTTTAAAATTTTCTTTATTGATTTTTCATCTTCTTTTACCCAATGTAAAACTGCATTAGAGAATACTGCATCAAATTCATTTTCGAATGTTAATTCAGTAGCACTCATAACAGAAGCTTCAATACCTTTTTCTTTTGTTTTTTGCACCATGCTTTCACTTAAATCTACAGCTATTATTTTTGAGTTAAATTTTTCAATTTCTACTGCAAGTGTGCCATCTCCACAACCCAAGTCTAAAATTATTTCATTTTCTTGTGGATTTAGAAGTTCCACGACAGGAAAAGCTAAATTTGATACAAAATCAGCATGTTTTTTATATTTGCCTGCATTCCATTGGTTTGTATTACTCAATTATGTTCCTTTGTTGTCTAACGGTTGAGCTGAACGATAATTGAACCGCTAGGGTAAATTATTCGTTCCTGTGTTTTGTTAGATGTTGTACTAAAATCTTAATTGTAAATTTAGCTTAAATTCAATACGGTTATTATTCTGGATAATTAATCCATATTTATGTCTTGAAGTTGATGGGGTATCTAATTTGATATGCTCATACAAATAATTTTTCATATTCTCAATATCTATAATATGAAAAGTAACTAAATCTCCAGTTGATTTTACAACTATTGTTCCATTGCTTTCATATTTACCATCCCATTTTTTTCCTGCAAATAACCCAAGTAGTATTGCAACTAGCAATCTTTTTACTTTATCAATTAACATCTCTTTATCGTTAATTGATAATTTCACTAAAATATCTGTTTCATCGCATATATAATCTACTATATCTGTTAATTTTGATATTCTATTTTTATAAAAAGCTAATAAAATATAGCCTATTATATATGGCATATTACTATCAATCATTTTTAAATTGTAATTCATTGTCTCTTTTTCAGCTTTTAAAAAACTAAATTCACCATTATTGGAGATAATTGTTTCAATCCTATCTTTTAATTTGGTTTTTGTTGATATATTATTTATTTCTGTAATTAAATTTGTATTTAGATTTTTAATTTCAAATATAAAGTTTGTATTTCCTGAAGCATTTAGTAGAGTTGGTTTGCTTCCTAAGTATGATTTAATTCCAAAACCTTCATTTTCTTTAACAAAAGTAGAATGTTCAATATCTAATGATATGTCAGCTTTTTGAGAATTAGTTCCTCCTTTTGCTACTGTGAAACCTAATTTATTTTGTATAATTTCAAAATCTGGTATCTCAAATGTGCCTGTTCCATTTTTAATTTTATTAACAATATTTTCAAGAGTGGCATTATTTATAATGCTACTAATATTGATGTCTTTTTTAACTTTTGAGTTTTTATCTATTGAGCTAACTAATTCTTGATTTATAAGTTCAAAATCTAAATTAAGATTTTGTGTGGTAACTTTTTTTATTAGAAAAAGATCTCCTGTTGAATTTAAATCTTTATCAGATAAAAGTAACTTTTGTTCTAGTAGTAATTTAACAAAAGTATATAATTCAGTCCATTCACCTTTATTGTTTGTTTTTTTCATATTTTTATTCCTTTTTTCTAGTGAAAACATATACGCAACAATTTTCTTGCCAACTTCTTTTACTGCATCTATTGCAACACTATTTCCTAACTGTTTCATCGCTTGAGTTTTGGCAACAGGAAAATGATAATCTTTAGGAAAACCTTGCATTTTTTGAGCTTCTTTAAAAGATAATCTTTTTACTTCCCCATCAACTAGATATGAATCCCAATTTCGTCTATCATTAATATCTGAACCCCTACCACCAACACGCAATGTAAAACCTATGTCCCTAGAGCAATCTCCTCCCCAAACATCACTCATTGTAAACTTTAAAGGAACTTTTGGTGGAAAATTAAAACCTTTTAATATACCTTCATTTTTAAATCCAACCATAAATGTTCTTGGTCTTAATTGTGGTAGCCCATAATCAGAAGCTTTTACTATTTGATAATAGAAAGAATATCCTAATTCTTGTGTTAATATATGCTCAATAGTTTTAAATGTATTACCATTATCGTGATTTACCAATCCTCTTACATTTTCTAAGAAAAATACTTTAGGTTTTTTAACTTTTATAATTTCTGCTATATCAAAAAAAAGATTGCCTCTTTCAGATTTGGAAGTATCATCAAATCCTTGTTTTTTTCCAGCTTGGCTAAATGGCTGACAAGGAAAACCTGCACATAATATGTCAAAATCAGGTATTTCTTGAGGCATTATAGTTTTAATATCTTTATTAAATAAATCATTTTCGAATAAATATGGTGATATTTTTTTAAAATTATATTCATATGTTTTTCTAGCATTTTCATCAATTTCTGATGCAAATACACATTTACCACCTAATTCATGAAGTGCTAAATGGAAACCACCTATACCAGCGAATAAATCTATAAAGGTAAAGTTTGTTTTACTGAAATTATCATTGGAGAAAAAATTTATTTTTGCTATTTGTTTTGTCAAGTTATATCCTCCTGATTTATTTTTGTAATAATACCTAAAATTTAAAATATTAATGTGTCATCTAACGCCGCAAATCACCGGCGGCAAAAAGCAGAGCGAGGAATGAGCGGCGCTTTTTGCTGTCCGAGTGCATGTGATTGTTAGGGGCATTTAAACACCATTCCTCGCTGATTTAATGTCAAGAAGGTTTATCTGGTTTATCTTGTCCTTATGAATGACAAAAGTAAGCCTTGCTGGGTACTTGAATCGCATTTCGCTAATTCGAAAAGTCCACAGAGGCCTAGGGTCAAAGGCCTAGGAAGGCCTAGGAGGCCTAGGGGTCAGGTGAGAGGCCTAGGGGTCAGGTGAGAGGCCTAGGGGTCAGGTGATAATGATAACTCATTTCCTACTCCTCTTCAGCACACCATACACAATAAATTGTGATAGTCTGCTGATAATGTGGTGCTTTCCTGCTAGTTCTATGCGGGGTTTTCTGGTCATCATCAC
>JAAXPZ010000021.1 GCA_012329065.1 Sulfurovum sp.
ACCATATTATATAGAGAAAATATATATTTATGTTGACAATTAATCCTAAAAAGTATATAATCTCTATATTATATTACTATTAGTTATATAATAAAATATTAAAAGGAGCCATAATGGCAAAAAAAGCTAAAAAAGCAGCGAAGAAAAAAGCTGTAAAAAAAGTACTCAAAAAAGCTGTGATCAAGAGTATCATCAAAAAAGCAACAAAAAAAGTAGTTGCAAAGAAAAAGAGAAAAGCGGTTGCAAAAAAAGCAGTAAAGGCTGTTTTGAAAAAAGCACCTGCTAAGAAAAAAGTGGCAAAAAAGGTAGCCAAAAAAGCTATCAAGAAAGCCTCCTAAAAGTATTTACTTAGTTGACCCACTCGACAAGAGCAGGACTATCCTGTTCTGTGGGGATTCCCATTGAAACCATTTTGTCATCAAACTTTATTATACTTCCACTAAGTGGAGATATCTTAATGAATGAAAAACTTTTTGTGCCGATCATGGAGTATGATAGTATATGGAGCATGAGAGGCTTCAGTCATCAGCATTTTTCACGAGAATACTCCAGATCCGTACTAAAAATACCAAATACCCACATCAAAAACTGTAGCATCTCTGAAAAAGGACTTGACATTGAGCTCCAAGATGTAGAAAAAGCATCATCACAGAGATGGTATATCCACCTAAAGTCCATAACAAGATAACCAAGGAGCGTTGTGACAGCTAAAAATAGTAAAGTATATGTAGTAGACACCAATGTGATTTTAAATAATATTCAAAATATATATAGACTCTCAGAGGAGGGTGGAAATATCATTGTCATTCCTGAGACTGTACTCATAGAGCTAGAGGACAAGAAAAAACTTCTTAGTGAGACAGGCTATCAGGCTCGTGAGTTCTCAAGGTTACTAGCAAAAGCCAAAGTGAAGGAGGCTGATCACAAAAATGGATATAAAGTTGCCAAATTTTTTATCTATACTTTGGTGATTCATATTGTTTCTAAGGATAAATATGACACTGATTTGGAGAGTGGATATATTAGTGAGAGTAATGATAAGAGGATTATAGAGACTGCAATGGTCGCTCAGCAATACTACAAAGGACTTAAGGTTACTTTTGTCTCACTGGATGTCTATGCTAGAGTATTTGCTGTACTCAAAAGCATCAAGACTGAGACTTTGCATGATGACAAGGATACCGTTCCAGAGTTCGAATTTGTCAAAACTATTAGCATATCTCTTGTGCCAGCCAAAAAGATAAAGCATGCAAATATCATGGACCTTGATCCAGAGCATAAGCCAGACAATTTTTGCTATATATTTGAGATGGAGGACGGCAGTACCCATCATGCAATAATTAAGAACAATCAGATAGACTTGATAGGAGACAACGAATTTAGAGGTCTGAAAGTTAAGCCAATCAATAGAGAACAGAAGTTCTACATGAAGGCGATATTAAGTAACTTTTATGATATGGTAGTTGTAGATGCAAAAGCAGGTAGCGGCAAGACTTTACTAGCACTGGCATCAGCTATGAAACTAGTAGAAAAGAAGCACTATGACAAAATTATATATGTTCGAAACTCCATAGAGAGTCTTGATAAGGGTGCAGATGTAGGCTATCTAGCTGGCAATGATGAGAAGTTTCGTATCTACAATATGGCACTTAATGATACACTGGAGTATATAGCCAAGAAGATGCTCAACAAAAAAGACAGCGAGTATGATATTCACGCAGTAGAAAATAAGATACTTGAATTAGTAGCAAGGTACCGCATCGAGAAGCTGTGGCCTGGTGAAGCGAGAGGGCGGACACTAAGTGATGCGATTGTGATATTGGATGAGTGGCAGAATAGCTCAGACAAAACTACTCAACTCATACTATCCAGACTGGACAACAGTTGCATGGCAATTGTTATAGGATCCAATAGGCAGATAGACAATTTTTACCTAAACAGATATAATAACGGTCTTACAAGATTGCTCAAGGAGAGCAGAAAAGAGCATGAGCAGATTAATATGTTTGCCATTGAGTTACAAAAAGCGGTTCGTGGCAAATTTGCTGAGTTTAGCGAGGAGATCTTTGATCGAAAATAAGGAATAGTATTGCAGTTTGATATAGACCAGAGTCTAGTAGAGGAGTGTGAGATGTACATAGTTGGACATAAGATATTTGTCCGAATGAAAGATATACCGATGTATCTCTCCAGAAAAACAAAAGACAGCATCAGAAATAGATATAGTCACTCTGTTGAAGTTGGGCTTAGTACTGAGTATCTACTGGCAAGTGTGAGTAGAAAATTAGATAGAGAAATCGATTTAAACTTTTTTGGTATTGCCAAGATTGTTGGAATGGTGCATGATCTGGGTCATACTGCCTTTAGTCATGACGGCGAGGTAATTCTGGATAAGATGCTCACAAAAGCTTCCAAAAAACTACCTCAAACTATTCGATTTAATGCCAATCTGAACAACTTTAGGCGTATTGAAAAGTATAGACTTTTTGATTTGCTTCCAGATGATGTCAAAAAATATGCAATGGCATCTCTTGTGAAGAGCAAGGGAGAGCTTAGGGAGTACCCTGAGTATCTGTTTTTGAGGAGCTATCTAGAGCATGGAGTTTCGTTTGAAGAGCAGTATCTATTATCCAAGGGCTTGATTGTCGATAATGAGTCAGGCAAGACAATACTCTGCCAAGCTATGGATATAGCGGATGAGAATCGATACAGAGTCACCGATATCATAGATATCCTCAATATATACACCAAACAGAAGCTTGCAGATATGCTCACAAGAAGTATTACTAGCACTATAAATGTAAAGCAGATGCGAAAGCTAGTCTCTTTTTCTTTGCCAAATAGACTTTTAGATAGTAGCAGACATATCGACAAAATGAGTGTCAAAGAACTTTTAATAATGTTGTTAGACCAAGAGAGTAGTGCCAAAACAGAATTTCAAAACACCATGAATCGTATATCTATGGCATTTAATAGAAACTTTTTATTGTCTGACAAGGGTGTACTGCTTCCTGAACATCAAGAGCTAGAAAGACTCAGGAATAATTTCAAGAATATTGACGCCAAATATATATGGGGATCAAAAAAGATAAAAAATATCAAAAAACCGTTCAATCATTACTTCAATACTGTGGCTGATTATTTTATTAACAAGAGATACAACACATCTTTTGTAGATAGCGTAACATACAGAAAAGCTCTTGATGCCTTAAGAGAGAGTGATCTTGAAGTGGACCACAGGCGCTACAGAGAGTTATTGCTTATGAGAAATTTTCTCGGAGGGCTCACTAATCCCAAGATCATAGAGCTATACAAAAAAATTCGTATAGAAGAGTGCGAAGATCTGCTATCCTGCAAGATAGAAAAACGAGATAAATTTATAGAAAAAGTCTCCATAAGAGATTTTGAAAAGAGGCTAGAGAGGTACATGGACAGAGTATCAAAAGCCACAGCATAGACGGCTCAGTAAAGATAAGTCATAGTATTGGCTTTGTACTTTATCCAACCTTACATCAATCAGGCAATACTAGCAAATATGGTAAGTTAGCCAAAAGAGGTGCGAAGTTGGCAAAGATGGCAATCTATCTAGATGCTGTTGCTTAAGTTCGTCATAATGACGAACTTAAGAAAGTATATCTTGATCTGTTTAAGTCATTAAATTTGATTAACAATGTAATGTGAAATAACCCATTAATAACACTTCAGTCCAAGACATAAAATCGTTGGCATCAGTATTTTTAATATTTGATGAAAATGGAACGCCAAGAGAACATATACTCAAAGATGTGGCGTCTGTCACGGTGAAGACGGCAAAGGCCTTGATGCATCAGACCCATTTATAGATAGTGTTGATGAGCTTATGCGAAGCTCCGGTCTCGATATGAGTTGGGGCTTGAAAGTGATGATCTTCAGTCGCTTGTTGGTTATATAAAAGAGCTTGAGGGTAGATAGTTTGTATCCAATATGTAACCCAATTTGGTTAGAATCCTTATATGAAATATAGATCTATCTTCGTCTCAGATATACATCTGGGTACCAAATTTGCACAGGCAGACATGTTTTTGGATTTTTTGAAAGACATTGAGTCGGATAATCTTTATCTAGTTGGTGATATCATAGATGGTTGGGCCATGAAGCGGAAGTATCGCTGGAAGCAGTCCCACTCAGATGTGGTGCAAAAGATACTTAGAAAAGCTCGAAAAGGCACCAATGTATATTTTATCACTGGAAATCATGATGAGTTTCTCAGGGATTTTGTTCCAATATTTTTGGGAGATAATTTAACGATATTGAATGAAGTAGACTATAATTCACTGGATGGCAAGCGGTATTATGTGACACATGGAGATTTTTTTGATTCTATAACTATGACCAAAAAATGGCTTGCTCTTATGGGTGATATTGGGTATGATCTTCTACTAAATATGAACCAAAGCATCAACTATGCTAGGCGAAAATTTGGCATTAGGAGATACTGGTCACTCTCAAAATATGTCAAAGACAGCGTGAAGTCCTCAGTTTCGTTTATCAATGACTTTGAATCCATACTGGCACAGCACGCGAAGCATAAAAACTATGACGGAATCATCTGCGGACATATACACAAAGCAGAGATAAAAATGATCGAAGGAATAGAGTATAAGAACTGTGGAGATTGGGTAGAGTCATGTACTGCACTTGTGGAGACGATAGATGGAGAGTGGGAGATTGTGGATTGGTTGCATCATGGGGAGTGCAATTCTGAGAGTGTAACTTAAACTGTGTATGATGTGGCTACACTTATTCATACTTAGAGATTTAAAAGTTCTAAGCTAAAATAGAAATATGAATAAGGAAAAAAATAGATGATGAGAAATAGTAAATATACGAAAGAGTTTAGAGATTCAAGTATCCAACTTGTGATAAATTCGGATAAATCAACTGCAAAAATAGCAGCAGATTTAGATGTAAATGAGAAAACACTTTATAACTGGATTAGGCAATATAAACAAGCAAATAATATTGCTATTGCCACGCCAGGAAATACAACCAAAGAAAGCTTTGAAGATGAGGCTAAAAGACTTCGTAAAGAGAATATGTCCTGTCCCACCGTCCCAATAGATAACCCTATCAAGAAATGACTACACCCCAAGGGTATTTCCGTTGGGCATTTTTAAAAAATTCCAGTCATTTTTTCTACTAATTATAAAGTTTTCAAGTAAATATCTCTAAATTTATCTAGCCACCTTTCAAAAAAGTAACAGATTTTACCTCACAAGCCATAGCTATCTTATCATACTTTATGGACGGTATGAGAGCTAAGAGTAAAACCCATGCTATTCACGATAATAATACCCAGCTACATTGTCACAAAGACCTTGATAATAAATTATCTCTTTGGCTGTTTTACTTGTACTCATTGGTCTGTTACTCCAAACATTAGCAGGCGTGGTGTAGTCTAAGTTTTGATGTATTCGCACATGATTATAAAAGAACCGAAATTCCTTTAATCCATTTTCTAAACTTTGTGATGTGGGAAAGATTAACTTCCCAAAGGCTTCTTTCATTGTCCCAAACAGCCTCTCTATCTTTCCATTTTGCCAAGGACTTGCTATGCTGTGAGTATCTACGAGGAAATGCCCTTGGGGTACTGTGTGGTTTGTCTCTTTATGCCAAGCAGCCAAAGTGTAAACTTCATAAGCTTTGAAGTAAATACTATCTCATTGTCTGATTTGATACTTTTAGGTTTGCCATATATTTCTATGATGTCAAATAAAGCCCTGGTGATATTTATAGTACTTTTACTAGGTAAATATTTTAATGCAAGTAAAGCTCTTGTGCCACTATCTTCCACTCCAAATATCTGCATCTTACCTATGGTTGTTAAGTCCATGTCCCAACGAATGTTTTTAGCCATTATGTAGGGCTTTTTATTTCTCATCTCTTTTCTTTGTTGGACTATTTCATAACCATAATCTTTGAGTATACGATAGACATACGATTTAGAAACTGTTATATTTTTATGTGTATGTTGCTTGTTAAAATGTATAGCTATTTTTCTGCAACCATCATGAGGAAGATGTACTTTTAAGTACATCACTTTGTCTTGTACCCATTGTGGTTTTTTATTTGTATGGAAGTAAGGTACAAATATTTCTTCTGTAACTTTAGGTTTTTGTTTGTAGGAAGCCTCTTCTTGAAAATAGTTAAGTATGTGATACTATAAGTGTTTTAGTAAGATGAAAAAAGAGTACATGAAACTATCCAAATGAGTGAGATAAAAGTTGATATTTTTAGCATACTAGCACAGATAAAAAGCTATAATCTTCTGTACCCTTTTAGGTTATGGGGTAGTGTTCTTCTTTTCTTTTGAGTGGGTGGGCTTGTAGGTTTTTATGCTTCAAGCATAGGCAGGGTTATCTCAGTTGAAAGGGTACATTATGGAAATTTATTTTTCAGTACTGTTTTTGTTACTTGGAATTATGAGAGTTACGATTATGTGGCTTGACTATAAAGAGTGTAAGAAGCACAAGGACACAGACAAAAACTAATTAGTTTAGTCTCACAAGATGATAGGAATTCGACGTTCCTATCATTTCTGTGTACCCTTTCCACCATTGTACACAATAAACTTTAAATACAAATAAAAGTAAAACTAAAAAAGGAGAAAAAATGCTACGTTACATACTCGTAATTATGACTTTCTCTTTTTTTAGCTTTGCAAATATCCCAACACCTTTTAACAAACAAGCTAACATCTTAGGAGCTTTCTCCTTCACCATCACAGACTTCAACATCTAAGTTGGAGGCATACCAGTACAAGTGAACCGTACCTACTCAACCCTGCAAAGATTTGAAAAACTAGACTTTACCTACGCATGGAGCATCGACTACCAAAATGTGAAACTTCAAGAGAGTATACACCCTGGTAAAGCATGGAAAACTACAGCAGATGTACTTATAGGCTCGTGTTTTAAAACAGATAAACAACATATCGTCAATGTCTCTTTACCTGATGGCACTACAGAGAGCTTTGAGTTTAAATTTGCTAGAGAGTGTGGACATTACTTTGTAGGGTCGTTTTATGATGCACCTGTTTTAAAACCACTCAACGGTACTACTGCCAAACTAGAAACCATAGATGCTAGCGACTCTGTGATGATGAACAACGCAGGAGAAATCATAGATGTTAGCTCGTTGCAGCCCTATAATCCAAGTGCTTATAGGCTTACACTTGCCAATGGCATGGTGTATGAGCTAAAAGAAGATATAGGCATTACCAAGATAAAAGACATCCGTGGAGATACACTTACCTATACACATGATGGCATAAAGAGTAGCCGAGGAGAGTCATTGAACTTTACTAGAGATGCACAAGACCGCATCACTAAGATAACAGACCTTAGTGGTAGAACAGTTACTTACCACTATAACCAAAATGATGACTTAGAGTATGTCATAGACCAACTTGGTCAAAAGACAGAGTACCGTTACCAAGCAGGTCACTTACTAGAAGAGTACTTTGACCCAAGCGGGCTAAGACTGACTAAAAACATCTATGATGCAAGTGGCAGACTCATACAAACCATAGATGCAGATGGCAACAGTGTAGAGTTTACGCACAACATAGATGGCAATGAAGAGATAGTCAAAGATAAGTTAGGACGCATAAGCGTATTTGTCTATGATGATGAGGGTAATGTACTTAGCCAGACTAATCCTCTAGGAGAGACGACACTTAGAACGTATGACACAGAGGGAAGAGAACTTACGGTTACAGATGCCCTAGGCAACACCATGACCAACAGCTATGATGCCAAAGGTAACTTGCTTAGTACAGTAGATGCTCTAGGAAATACAGAGACCACTGCTTACAATGACAAGCAGTCACCTACAAGCATAAGTGATAAAAATGGCAATACGATGCAGATAATCTACGACAGTTACAATGCTCCTACCTCTATGACTACCCCAAGTGGTGCTACAACGACATATACTTATGACAACTTTGGAAACAAAATCACTTCTAAAAATGAATATGACCAAACCACTACTTATGTGTATGATAGTAAACATCTACCAGTCCTTGGTACAGTCTCATCAAAAGGTAACCTCCTCAAAGAGACAAGAGCAGATGGTACAGTAGTAGAACATACCTATGATGACAACTCCAACCTACTCACAAGCACCACAACCCTAGCAGATGGCACAAGTACCACTACTAGCTCTAGCTATGATGCCTTTGACCGTTTAGTCACAAGTACAGATGAGCTAGGCAATACAAGTACAAATGTGTATGATGCTAGAGGTAACAAAGTAAGTACAACAGACAGCCAAGGTAGGGCTACTACAACTACTTACAACAAGCATAACAAGATTACAAAAACTACCTACCCTGATGGTAGTACAGAGACTAAAACCTATGATGCTATGGATAACTTACTCTCTCAAACCAATGCAGAGGGTGAGACTACATCTTATGTGTATGATGCTGCAGATAGGCTGACTAAGACTACTTACTCTGACAACACAACAAGTATGAGTCAATACGATAGCACAGGCAGAACCACCAGCACCACAGACCAAAACAACCACACAACTACTTACGAATACGACGCAGTAGGCAACAGGGTTAAAACCACAGATGCTCTAAACAATGAAAGCACCTTTACCTACGATGCACAAGGTAATATGCTTACAGTCACAGATGCACTAAACCAAACAACATCTTATGTATACAACGCACTCAACCAACGCATTAAGACCACCTACGCAGATGGCACAACAGTAGAAGAAAGCAAAAACATCTCTGGACTACCAAGTAGCAAGACAGATGAAGCAGGACAAAGTACTCAGTATGGCTATGATACCTCTAGAGTCATGCCGCTACTAAACAAAGTCACGCTAGCTAACAATGCAGTGACACAGTATGCTTATGACAGCCAAGGTAAAAAACTAAGTCAAACAGATGCACTAGGTCATAGCACAAGCTTTAGCTACAAAGCCACAGGAGAGCTAGAGAGCGAAACACTCCCGCAAGGAGAAGTAAAGACCTTTAGTTATGACGCACAAGGCAAACAGACACAGATAACAGACTATGCCAACAAAGCACAAAAGTTCATCTACGACTCTTATGACAGACTTGTACGCATAGAGTTAGCAGACGGAAGTACGACTACGTATGCGTACACAGCAAGTGGAAGAGTGAAAACCATAACAGACGCACAAGGTACCATAACCAATACCTATGACTCTATGGGTAGACTCAAAACACAGACCAACCCAAGCGGAGATACTATTGCTTATGAGTACGACAATGTAGGCAACATAGTAGAGATACAAACACCACAAACAACTATATCTAAAACCTATGATGCCCTCAATAGACTAGAGAGCGTAACAGATAGCCAAGGCACCGTCACTTACTCTTATGATGCGCTAGGTAGACAAACCAAAGTTATATACTCTAACGGTGTGACTACAGAGTATGGCTATGACAGCAGAAATAGCGTGACAAACATAGAACATAAAAAGAGTGATGGTACAACATTGCAAAGCTTTGCGTATACACTTGATGCAGTAGGAAATAGAACGCAGATAGTAGAGAATACAGGCAGGACTGTAAACTATGAGTACAACGATGTACACCAACTCACACAAGAAGCGGTGAGTAATGACCCGAACGGTAACAACACTACAACATCATTTGCCTATGATGTGGTAGGCAATATGCTCACAAAAACCATAGACGGACTAGATACAAATTATGCTTATAATGAGAATGACCAACTCACAGACAGAGGAAGCATTACCTACAGCTATGATGCAAATGGTAACTTAGTAAGCGATGGCACAAACACCTATAGCTACGATGACAAAAACAGACTCGTAAGCCTAAGTACCCCAACAGACACAGTAGAATACTCCTATGATGCGAATGACAACCGTATAGCCAAGACCACAAGCAACGGCACTACTACCTACCTCATAGATGCCAATACTGCTTATGCACAAGTAATAACTGAGAGTAGAGCAGATGGTACTAAAATTAAATACACTTATGGGAAAGACCTACTTAGTGACGGGACGCATAACTTCCTCACTGATGCTCTTGGAAGTACTAGAGGGCTTGTAGACAGCACAGAAGCATTGACAGACTCTTATGCCTATACACCTTATGGAAAACTTGCTAGTCATGATGGAAGCTCTGAGAATAGTTTCTTGTTTACTGGGGAACAAAGAGACGCTGAGACAGAGGATTATTATTTGAGGGCTAGGTATTATAACCCAAGTATATCACGCTTCCTAAGTCGTGATACCTACCAAGGCAAACTCATAGATTCGCTTAGCCAAAATCGTTATCTTGATGCAGGTAGTAATCCGGCGATGTATGTGGATCCGAGTGGGCATTTCTTGGTCTCTACGGGATTTGGTATCGCTATGCTCACGGAGCTATATAGTCTGCCTGCTGCGTTATGGTTGCAGAATAGGCAAACGAATACAAGGAGACAGAAGTGGAATATTGGATTTACAGGATTATCCGGATTTATATTGGATCAATTTCTTCCCGGACATGGTAATTGTGTAGAATTTATAGATAAATTGCCATATTTAACAAATCAAGATATTGCATATTATAAAAAAAGCGCAGATGGAGTTTGGGCTTCTAGTGGAATCACTTTGTTAATGAGTGCAGCGCAAGGAGGTGTGGCTGCGATGGCACAAGAAATATCCTACTTATTGATTGCCAAGTATGCCGCTATGCAAAACGAAATAAATTTTATGACAGGTAGGAATGAATGAAAATTGGTGCTATTCGTTATGGTAACGTTTGTTTACTTTTACTCTCACCACTTTTAATTGATGTCTTATCCTTTATAGTAACGGATAAGCCTTTTATTAGTTATTGGTTTAAAATGTATATAGCTGGCAGATATTATGCTGGTAGGACAGAATACTGGATGGATCCCTCTCTATATGGGGCGTTATCCATCTCCATATTTCTATTTTTTTTGATTTTATGCAAGAAAAAAGAAACATTAGCTCCCTCCCTCAATCTCGACCCAATCCCCCTAACAGACAAAGAGTGGATCACTGAGATAAAAACACGCAAACAAAAAAGGGAAAAGTTCAACGCCTACTCCAAAAACGGTTCCGCAGCAGCTAGACGCAAGGCTAAAATGCTGGGGATCGAGGATTGTTTTGTGGAGTTTTTGAGTGAGAGGGAAGCGAACAAAAGAAGAGGATGGTAAAAATGCTACGCCACCTCATAACCCTGCTCTCGAATTTAAATCCAAAGTGCAATTTCTAAACTTTTAGTATTTGCTTGAATACGAAAAGCTATAAAATTACCTCTGCCATATTGCTTTTTTTAATACTCTACATGTAGAGGCAATAATTCATCTACTTTTTCTAAATCAACTATGTAAGTTAATGATACTATAAACATCTTAATCCTTTTTATCGCGCCGTTGCACATTTCCGCAAAGCGGGAATGTGCAACGATCGAAGTGAGAGACAAGATGGATTTATGCAAGAAATATTTGCTTTTTAATATATCTAATTTGATACGATAAAAGCTAGATATTTTGGCAAGGTAATCTTGTTTTCTATGCTGATTTCTTACCATTTTGCTTAAAACTCCAAATTAAAAATTTTCACAAAGATTTTTAATAATTAATTTATATTCATCACTTGTAATTTTGGCTATTTTTGAAGTTACTCTTTTTTTAGATATAGTTCTTATATGATTTATAAGTATGTCTGAATCTTTTTCTAGTTTATCTCTTTTTGATAATCTTAATCTATAAGGCAACATATCATCGATTAGTTGAGTAGATAATGGTATGACAATAATAGTATCTAGGATGTGATTTTCATCATCATTTGAAATAACAATACAAGGTCTAATTTTTCCTATCTCATCGCCTTTTTTTGGATTAAGATTTATACCAACTATATCACACCTATTTAAGTCCATCATCAACTCCAACTTCTAAAAATTCTAAATCCTGATATTTTTTTAGTTTTTTTAGTTTTGCTATTTTCTCTTGATATTCTATTTTTTGTATTACATCAAAAATTATATCTTCATATTTTGAAGATATAAAATATCCAATATCTATATGTTTTCTTTTATCAACTATTTTAGATATTGTCATTTGTTTAAATAACGATGGTTGAGTTTGTAGTGCTGTGATACCATATTCAGTCATTTTAAGTCCTAATGTTTTATTTCTTATAGATTATAATATAAGTTATATAATACTTTACTGAAAACTTTTAGATTAACTTTAATATTTATTTTGAGTGGTAACGCCTAGCATCAGCGGCAGTTACAAGAATAAAAAGGGGACAAATAAAAGGGGGACAGGGTGTGCCAAGAAGGCGTAACAACTAATGGAAATTAAGAGGATTACATTAGCTATGCTTTATAAGAGATGGTAGTAGGTCTACCGGAATCGCTATGTAAGTGGAGGTTTCAAACCACCTTAAGGTGCTGTAGTAAAGAGCTATGGTGCTGAGCG
>JAAXPZ010000079.1 GCA_012329065.1 Sulfurovum sp.
TATAAATCGTTTTTGGATGTACTGTAGAGTAGCATATGGCTTGATCTTTTCCAAGAAGGATATATTGCTTTGATCTTCTGGTATATAACATTTGTGAAACCACTGCTCTAGAAAGCTTTCAGTTGTAAGGTACTTTGTGCCTTGGATTTCAAGCTTAACAAGATAGGACAGAAGTTCGTTTGGAATTTGGGCTTTTGTGTTGAGGAGGATTATAGATTTATTACAATTTATTACAATATTTTCGATTTTTTTAATCGTTGGCTTGGAATCTGTATCTTTGTAGCTGATATGATTTATGGAGCTAAACTTTTGCTGGAGATACTGCATTTCCATCTCACTGAACTGATGTCTATCTCCTAGTATAATCATCGCTCTCTGCTTCCTTTGAGAAATTCTCTAAAAAATGCCAAAAAGATAGATAGAATCAGTGCAGTAGTGAAGCCAACGATGACTATGAGAGACTTTTTTGGTTTAGCTGGAGCTGGGTTGGTGTAGATGGGCTCGATGATGCGGAAGCGGCTTATCGCCTCTGCCTTTTTTAGCTCAGTAGAAGCCCTCTGTTGCAATAGATATGTGTATAGCTTCTCATTGAGTGTGAATTTTCTGAGAATCTCTCTCAGTTCTTTTTCGGCAGTGGGTGCGACTTGAAGTTTGCTGGCATACTCTTTTTGTCGTTTTTTAAGTGAGCGTTCTCTGGCTTTCATGGTCTTTTTGAGGTTTTTGAGATTGGATCGTATCTTGGACTTAATAGCCCTAATTTGATTTTGTATACTTTTGAGTTTTGGATAGGCAGGCTTAAACTTCTGTGATAGGCTTGCTATCTCAAGCTCCAATTCCTGAAGCTTGGTGACTAGAGCTAGAGTAGGCTGATCTTGAAGCTCCACAAGCACAGGGGCTATAGCATCAATATTTTTGTTCTTCTCTGTATGCTTTACTAGTTGGTTTAGAAGATCTAGTTGATAGTTAAATTGGATAATTTGTTCTGCTGTTTTTTCTTTGCCCCTGATAAGTGCCTGAGCTTGAGCTCTAGGTTCAAGTATTTTATTGTCTGATTTGAACTCTTCCATATGCTTAGAAGCAGATTCTACTTTTTCTTCAAATTCCTTGATTTGATTATTTAGTGAATCTATGGTAATTTGAGCATCTTCTATGTCGAATCCTATACTGATATTGATATAGTTACTGATGAGTTTTGAGACATAAGCTTCTGCCCTTTGTGGTATAGTATCAAAATAGCTTATGGTCAATAAAGGGTTATCCTTATCAACAGTAGAAGATAGATTTTTGCTGATAATTGTATTGAATATATGGCGTTTGTTGGCATTGAGCTTGACTTTATCTGGCACAATTCCTTTGGTATTTTTATGAATAGTCATATGGAAATTTTCTGTTTTTATCGGTACTCCATAAGAGAATTCTCCAAGTTGTTTATTGAAAAAGAAGGAAGGAGCGAAGAGGCTGAATTTGGTATCTGAAATAGGTTCAAAAATGACCTCCATACCGTATTTTTTAAAATCACTTATATGAAGATTAGATATGGATATAGAAGAGTTGTTTTCGGGCAACTCTGTGTATCTAAAGTTTTTGTATTTATAAAATTGTGTTGTAAGATTCACTTTGTCAAGCACCTTTCTACTTGTGCTATACATTCCCATAAGTGCAGCATCCTTGTTGATGCTGCTTGCACTTCCACTCCCAGTGAGACCCAGCAATGCCCCCGCACTTCCTAGGGAGAGCCTAGCTTTGTCATCATCTTTTGGCTTCACCTCAACAATAGTAGTGGTTTTGTAATACTTTGGCATCTTGTAGGTAACTATTGCGGTTGCAATGGTTATCAAAATAGTAGTGATCATGATAGACCACTTGTATCTCCAAATAGTCCCAAAAAGTTCTCGCAAGTCTATCTCATCTTCTTCTATGATAGGTTGGTTAGGTATAGTATAGTTGTTTGGCATTGTACTTGTGTTCCTATAGGTCTTTGTATCTTACAAAAGGCAACATGGCTTCAGCAGCAAGTTTGAAAATAGGTGCTATGTTAGTGGCAATATCCTTCATGCTAGTAGGAGCTACATATATCACATCTCCAGGCCTGATCATCATCGAGGCATGACTCAAGGAGCTAAGGTTGGTAAGGTCTACTAGCTCTAGCTTGGTCCCTTTGCTGTATTTTCTGAGGATGATAATCTTCTCCTTGTTGGCATAGTCAGAGAAGCCTCCTGCGGTAGCGATAGCTTGCAGAAGTGGTATCCGTTCATTGGGAAGCTCAATGGCTCCTGCTTTTTTGATTTCACCTATAATATAGGCTTTTTTGTTTAGAACTTCCAGTCTGACACTGGATTTTTTTAGGTATCTACCATAAAGAGATTGTATCTTACGAGAAGCTTGCAGCTGAGTGTGTCCTGCTATGCGTACTGCTCCAATGAGGGGCAGATTGATATTACCCGAGCTATCCACCAGGATACCACTATCTCCTTTTGTGCCTAGTTCCTCATGGTTATATACGGATATCTTGACTCTATCGTGGGCCACTATGCGGTATTCGAAATATTTTCTGTAGTAGGTTTTTGTTTGCTGACGCTTGCTCTGCTCTTCCTTTTTTTTGACAATATGGCTATCTTGTAGAAGTGATTTGGAGCCACAAGCCGTAAAGAGAAATGAGGACAGAATAGTAAATGCTATAAAGTATCTATTCAAAAGTATTACCTTAGTTAAAAATTGTATCACATTATAGTGCATTGGCGATTAGTAAAAGATGAATAGTGAATAGTTGGGTATATTTTCTATAGTATAGGTGCCCTATAGTATACTGTCAGCACTAAAAGGAACGAGCTTGGAAAATACAGACAAAAACATTAGCCACAACATAAAAACAGGTAAAATAAATCGACTAGCTGTTGCCAGAATCATAGAATTTGGACTAGTGCTTCGTAATCACAATGGTGATGAAGAGGTATTACTGCCCAATGCGTATGTGACAGAAGAGATGAAAGAGCTGGGGCAGGGGGTAGAAGTATTTGTCTATACTGA
>JAAXPZ010000041.1 GCA_012329065.1 Sulfurovum sp.
AAACTAAAAACTATATTTGCAGAGCCATTTATGATAAATGACATCAAGATGACCGTTCAAACAAGTGTTGGCATTGTCATTATAGAGCCCAAAGACAGTAATGTCGAAGAGATTATTAGACATGCAGATATAGCCATGTATCAAGCTAAAAAGAATCGTCATAATCATATCTCATACTATGATATCGAACTAGACAATGAACGAAAAAAACTTTTTACGCTACAGCATGATCTTGTGTTTGCAGCAGAGAACCGTCAACTTGAACTATACCTTCAGCCAATAGTCTCTATCGATAATGACCATCTCATCGCTGCTGAGTGCCTGATCAGATGGGAGCATCCTAAATTTGGACTTCTTTCTCCTCAAGATTTTATTCCTACTGCTACCGAGACAGGTGCCATCTCCGATATCACATGGTGGGTATTAGAAGAGATATGTAAAAATATATATAGGCTCAAAGAAAAAAAGGTATGGAGACTCTCATATATCTCAATCAACATTGATGCAAAGCAACTGTTAATCAATCACTTTGTAGACAAATTCTTAGAGACTCTTTCACAGTACCACATCAAAACTGGTGAGATAATGATAGAGATCACAGAACAGTCTCTGATTGATAATTTTGAAGGCACACAAGATATCATCTCTGTGCTCAAAGCTCATGGTATAAACTGTGCCATAGACGATTTTGGCATAGGCTACTCTTCACTCTCATACCTAAAGAAACTATCATTCGATACTCTCAAAATAGACAGGGAATTCATAAAAGATATTCAACAAAGACCAGATGACATAACTCTCATCAAAACAATGCTGACAATCGGAAGAGAGTTCAACTACAATATTGTCATAGAGGGCATAGAGGATAATGTGCAAAAAGAGACACTTGCAAAGATAGATCCAAAATTGACATATCAGGGTTTTCTATTTGAAAAACCTATCGCTTTTGAGGCTTTCATCAAGAAGTATGTAAGAGCAGAGCCTCTTTAAATTTTGGAGTATGCATACAAAACACCATAATTTCAGTTTCATTTCAAGAAATTTTCAATAAAATTGTTAAGATGGGGAGGCAAACATGATAAGAATTATTAGTATCCTATTTTTTCTTTTTAGTGTAGCATGTGGCTTCAATCTCTCCTTAGAAGAAAAAAAACTGATAGAAAAATACCCTCTTAAGTGCATATCTACTGGAGAATGGGCACCTTTTAATCTAATCGAAAACAATAAACTTACTGGCATAGGTCTAGACTACTGGACACTGATACAAAAAAGACTAGGTATACAGGGTGAGTGTAAAATAGCAAAAAGCTGGATAGAAGTTCTTCAATCTATAAAAAATCAGTCTGCCGATCTTACTGTTGCCACACAAGGCACAAAAGAAAGGCTAGGCTATGCTTTGTTTTCTAAACCATACGGACACTACCCTATCGTCATCGTCACAAAAAACGATGCGGGCTTCATAGACAATGTCGATTTAATGAAAGATAAAACCATAGCTGTTGGAAAAGGATATGCTGTTACTGAGATCTTAAATCAGCACTATCCCAGCCTTCAGCTAAAGCATGTAGGATCTATTGATGAAGCATTATCTATGGTTAATGAAGGTAAGCTATTTGCCACCATAGGTGTTTTGCCTGTTATTGCCTACAAGCTCAATAAGCATGGTTTTGCCAACCTTAAAATATCAGGGAGTATCCCTCAGAAATTCTCCGTAAGTATTATGATTAGAAAAGACTATGAAATGCTCTTACCACTTATCAATAGAGCCATTGATTCAATTAGCAAAAAAGAAAAAAATAAGATTTACAAGCAATGGATTTCCATTGAAGTGCCAAAAAAAATAGCTAGTAAGTACTTTTATACATTGCTTGTTTCTGCAGCTATACTCTTTATATTTTTCTCTGCTTGGCTGTATATGTTGAAAAGAGAGATATCCAAAAGTGATACCATAACCAAAAGGCTACAAAAGCTTGTCACCATCGACAGTCTCACTTCTATATACAATAGATACATGTTTGACACTACGCTAGACAAAGAGATCGAACTCAGCAAACGGCATGGACATGTATTTAGTCTAATCTTTTTTGATATAGATGATTTTAAACTTATCAATGATCGATATGGACACAAAGTCGGCGATATGATTCTCAAAGAACTTGCTGAGCTTACCAAAAATTCCATTCGCAAAAGTGATACACTGTGTAGATGGGGAGGTGATGAGTTTATTATTATTCTACACAACACAAGAAAAGAGCATGCTGTAGAATTAGCTAATAATATTGATTTAGCAATCAAATTGTACAGATTTGCCAATGCTGTACAATTAAACTGTAGCTTTGGAGTATGTGAGTTTAAAGAAGACGATACACATGAAAGCATTATATCTAGAGTTGACAAGAATCTGTATGAGTCAAAGAAAAAAACAATAGGTAAGCCTTAAAATTCTATCCCATTTCCATGCCGAGAAACTGTCACGCTATTTGACATAAGCCAGTTACTAGCAAGATCCTCCCTACTCTCAACGGTGACACGATTAAAGTACTGATCAAGCCCTTTAAATACACCATCTCTCCCACTCTCTAAGAGTATCTCAAGATCGTTTCTATGCTTTAATCTAAATTGATAATTCTTCTCGTCCACCATGGCAGTGAGTTCTTTGTGTCTAGCTTTTGCGATATTGCCTCTAACCACTTCGGTCATATCTGCTGCTATTGTACCATCTCGTTTGGAGTAACTGAAGGCGTGCACATGTGTTAGCGGCAACTCTATAAGTCTTTCTAGTGCTTCTTGCCATGCCATATCATCTTCACCTGGGTGACCTACGATAAAATCTGTACCCAGAGCATAACCTGCTTCTGATAATTCTTCGAGGAGTTTTTTGTCCGTATCAAAACTATTTCTACGATTCATAACTCGAAGCATTTTATCACTTGTGTGTTGCAGTGCAATATGCAGATGCTTAGCCATCCATGGTTCACACAGAAGCTCTTTAAATTCATCATCTATTTGGATTGGCTCTAGGCTTCCTATCCTGATACGCCTAACTCCTCTGATTTGTGATATTCTCTTTAGTAATTTTGCCATAGAGCTTCCATGATCTTTCCCATAGCTTCCCACATTGGTCCCTGTGAGTATAAATTCACCAAAACCATTACTTGCAAGTCTGGCAACCTGCTCTATTACAGTATCTTCAGAATGACTTCTTGCTGCACCCCTAACAGAAGGGATAATACAATAAGAGCAAGCAAAGTCACAGCCCTCTTGAACTTTGATAAAAGCTCTACTTTTGCCCACAAGCTGCTCTACTATGGTAGTGTCTATATGCTCCAGATCACCAAGCTGATAAAAACGATTAGACTCTTGTAGTATCTCATTAATACTTTCTTTTTCGGAATGACCCATAACACCAAATAGCTTTCCGCTCTCAAATAATGACTCTCCTTTTGAATGAGACCCGCATCCTGCTAAAACAACTCTTGCATGTGGGTTTTTGCGTGAGATAGAGTTGATGTATCCTCTTACAGAACTATCTGCACCATTTGTTACCGTGCAGGAATTTACTACAACTACATCAGCTTCAAGCTCATTTTCACTCAGCTCAAATGCTTCAAGTTTACTGATCATTACTTGTGTATCAAACTGGTTAGTTCTGCATCCAAAAGTCTTGAAATATACTTTTTCTCTAGCTTTCATCTGTCTCTTTGGAGCTTGAGTCTACGATTGATAAATCTGGTTTTGGAATGTTTCTACTCATATGCAATGATTGTGTAGGATAAGCGATCTCTATATCGTCTCTCTCTTGAATCCTCTGTATAATCTCCATAGATATTTTGCTTCTGAGAGTTAGCGTGGCATAGGCATTGGTCAGATACCAAGCACTTACTATTACGCCGTGAGGTTCGATAAATGAGAATATTCTAGGTTCTACATTTGTATTTTTTATATGATAATGGCTTCTTAATTTATTGAGCTGTTTTCTAGTGATGTCGGTGTAGCCTTTGGAATATTTTTTGGTCACCTCTTTGGCGATAGAGACAGCTTTTTCAATATTTGAGTCAAAAGTGACAGTAAAGTCTATACCATCCCAAACCGTCTTGAGTCCTGCGTGTGAATAGTTGGCTATCATATCAGTGAAAATATAGTTATTTGGGATAAATATAATCCTACCTGAACGACGATTATACATAAAGGTTGTCAGCGTGACATCTTCTTGCATTGTCATCCTAAGCAAAGATATATCTACTATATCTCCGACATATTCCACTCCGTCCTTGACAAACTTTACTCGATCGCCTACATGTATGCTTCCTCCGATGACTATAACCCACCAACCCATCAGCGACATAAACCAGTCTTTCATGGCGATCGCAATACCTGCGGACGCAAAACCAAGTATGGTCACCATATAGCTTACATTTTCAATATAAGCAAAAAGTAGCACAAGAATTATAATTGTCAAAAATAGAAAGTTTGCTGCCTTGTTTACCATATAATAACTATCTTTGTTGGACATATATCGACGAACAATAAATTTTGTCAAAAGAAAGAAAAGGAAAAATACCACTATAACACCAGCGATCTTGAACATCTTTTGGTACTCTTGCTGTATATCACTGTTTAGTTTAAGTCTGGTCTCTTCTAACTTTTTATTGTGAACTTCTTTTGTAGTTTTAAATATCTCAAACACAGGTTTAAAGGTATCGAGCTCTTTTTGAACATATTGCACTTTAGCAATCAGATCCATAGATTCTGGACTATGCTCAAGCAATTTCATCAAGACAATATTCTTCTCCTTGAGCAGTTTTATTTCATCTTTTAGAGATTCATAGGTTGCCTCATAGTTTTTCTGCTGATCTGTAAGTTTTTTCTTATATGAGACTGCGCCCAGTATCCCTACTGGATTGCCAATCTCTGGTATATTATCTATAATGGGTGGCGAAATGAGTCTTTTGAATGGATCTTCTTCAAACTCCTTTAAAAGTTCGAGTTTTCCTTTAATAGTTTGAAGTTCTATACCATTTTCTTTATATTGCTCTTCCTGTTCTTTTGTTCGCTTTTTGATTCTTTTTAGGCGATAATTCTCCTTATAGAACTTCTCTTCTTTATCCTTAAGTCTCTGATATGTCTGATAGTTACTATATATTTTTGTCCACACATTCCCTGCCTCCTCCTTGTCTTCTATCTCATCAAGCCTTTTTTGGAGCCCTTGCATCTCTGCACTTTTTTGTGCTGAGTCCTCAGCAAATATAGACATCTCCATGCTTGCATTCTTTTCTGCCGATAAAACACCGCTTTGGAAAAGAAAGACAAAAAAGACAAACACTATCCTCGTCATATGTTGTCCCCAAAAAGGCTTAAAACCTTTTTCACAAGCTTCTCGTCTATACCCTCTCTAATAGTATGGGTTCCTATTTTGCCTTGGGGAAGAATAAATTTTATCTTTCCACTACTACTCTTTTTATCCAAGAAAAAATGTTCGTAGAAACTATCGACATTTCGCATAGGGTACTTTGTGGGCAGTCCGCTATTCTGTAATAAATTCAAGACCCTATTTGCCTCTTCGCGGCTCAATAGACCAAGTTCCACTGCAAGCTCATTTGCCATCACCATACCTATGGATACAGCCTCACCATGTAGATACTTAGAATAAGAAGTCTCATTTTCTATAACATGACCAAAGGTATGTCCATAATTAAGTACAGCACGGATACCAGCCTCTTTTTCGTCTTGATTTACTACATTAGCCTTGATAGTTACTGAGCGGGCTATCATCTCCTTGACAACTGCATCATGTCTTAAGTCATTCATCTCTAAATACTCAAAAAAGCCTCTATCAAACATCACAGCCATTTTAATAACCTCTGCTATGCCAGCAGCAAACTCTCTAGCTGGAAGAGTGCTCAAGAAATAAGGATCTATATGTACTGCTTTTGGCTGATAGAATGCTCCAACAAGATTTTTACCATATTGATTGTTGACACCTGTTTTACCACCAACACTAGCATCTACTTGGCTCAAAAGCGTTGTAGGGATTTGTATAAAATCAACACCTCTTTGGTAAAGACTAGCAGCAAACCCTGCCATATCCCCAATCACACCACCACCAAAAGCTATCAGTAGTGACTTGCGATCAAACTTTGCTTCAAAAAGTGTCTCCAGTATAGACTCTACTGTCGAAAGTGTTTTGTACTCCTCCCCATCAGGAACTGTTACCACCTCAAGCTGTGGAGCATCTATTTTTGACAGTAACCTATCGAGATGAAGAGTTGACACTGTTGTGTTAGTGACAATAGCTACTTTTCTATTGAAACTCAAGTTTCTCAATGCGTCAATAGTGATATCGTACTGTACTGACTCTGATGAGCTTAGCTTAATAGACACTATCATGGCATTCCTTGGTTTGGATTATATGATTTTCTTTATTTTAACTTAAAGTCTATTAAAGAGAGTTGGCTAATGACTCTGGACAACAGGTATTAGGAGTTTTGGATGTTTGGTGTTACTCAGTAGATAGTCTTTAGACTTAGTAGAAAATCTTGTCAAAAAAGAGCCAAGCTCAAGATTATAGGCTAATGGTGCAATCTGTAAAGTATTTTCCATGGCCTTAAGTGCCCTTACGGGATTTGATTTTTTCTCTTCTATTTTGATTGGATAATGTGTAGCATGTGAGAGTGTTTCGTAATGCTCTATAATCATACGCCTACTTGCAAAGTCGCCTTCTGGATCAAAATTACACAAACACAAATCAAATCCTAGTGTTTCTGATATATAAAAACTTGTGGAGGAGATAGACTCCATTTCTTCGTCGTCACTCATAAGAACAACTGATTTAGTTACTGTAGCAAGTGGTGTATCGCCGAAAATATAGACAAGTTTTTTTAGAGGAAATAGCTCTGAGGCAAGACTGTCTCCAGAAAAAGTATCCATACTTGTAAAAATAAGTCCTATATTATAGCGTTGCGTATCTGCTGTAATCACGGCATTGATATCGGCAATATCATAGTCGACTACTACTTCTATACCTGCGCCTGACAAGGACTTAATTTTTTCAAGCAATTCAAAGTCACCTGGATTTATAATCCGCACAATCAGCCCTCTATCATCTAGTCTTTCACGCATATACATAGCCTCATTCATATAGCTTAACGCCTGATCAGAATCAAATTCCATATCTAAAATCATATAAAGATTTTTACCGAAAGGCTCAGGGAAAAGCCCCTCTTTGTTTATGATTCGTAGATATATATTATTGAGTATATTGGGTTTTCCTACTATCAATATGCTGTCTTGTGGTCTTATCATAGTAGCAGAGGTTGGAAGTATCAGTTTGGCATTTCTATATAGTGCCACAATCCTCCATTTAACCTGAGAAATAGAACCTATATGTCTATAGGCAAAATTACTACCAAATGGTACAGCCACCTCCATTATTTCGCTCTCAGATAGTCCAACATTTTGTGCCACAAGCGGGACATTAGGAAGATGGTCAAAAAGCCTATTTGATATTAGCTGGTTGATGTTAAATACTTGCGTATAAGACTCATCTGCCTCGTCAAAAGCATCCCAATGATCAAGTAGATGTATGCGTATTTTTTCATCTGTCATTCTGATATTTTTCAAAGATTCTCTAGTTTCATCAGGAGAATCCAAAACGATAAAAACCATATTGAATTGAGTCTCACGAAGCACTCTTTTTATTTTACTATAACTTGTCGGATCAAAAGTGTAGGATTTCATCTCAACCGCAAGTGTTTCTGGGATTGCAAACTTATGATTTGGAGTCACAACAATATATTGGTTGTCCCCTATTCGTTTCTGGTTGATCTGTTTAATGAAATGTTCTGCAGATAGACCATCTGCCAAAATAAGTATATTCTTCATTTTTCTCTTTTTAGATATAATTCGCTCAAATTTAGACTAGGATTATACCATAATGCAATTCGAGATCAACAATCAAGATGCTAATGCCAGAGCCTGCACGATTAAGACTTCCCATTCTACCATTACTACGCCAGTTTTTATGCCTGTAGGTACAGTGGGTGCAGTCAAGGCTCTCGATGCCAGCGACTTGCAAAGCTTCATTAAACCAGATATCATTTTGGCGAACACCTATCATATGTACTTAAGGCCCGGAGATAAAATAGTAGCAAAAATGGGTAAACTTCACAACTTCACTAAATTTCCACAAAGCTTCCTGACCGACAGTGGTGGATTTCAGGCATTCTCACTATCGGATAATGTCAAAATTGATGAAGGTGGTATTGTATTCAAAAGTCACATAGATGGCTCCAAACACTACTTTACTCCAAAAAAAGTGATCGATATCCAGCACAATCTAGGAAGCGACATTATGATGATACTAGATGATCTAATCGCATTGCCTGCAGAGCATAAACGGATCAAAGATAGTATAGAAAGAACAACAAAATGGGCAAAAGAGTCTATCGAATACTTTAGAGAGAAGCAGACTCAAGGCATAGGTCAGAATCAAAACATCTTTGCAATCATACAAGGTGGCACAGATAAAGCCTTTAGAGAAAAATCAGCTACTGAGTTGTGCGGTTTAGACTTTGATGGTTTTGCTATAGGAGGACTAAGCGTAGGAGAGCCCAATCATGATATGTATGACACAGTAGAATGGACCACACAATTTATGCCCACAGACAAGCCTCGTTATCTGATGGGTGTTGGCACTCCTGAAGATTTGGTTGAAAATGTATCTCGGGGCATAGATATGTTTGATTGTGTCATGCCTACTAGAAACGCCCGAAACGGAACACTGTTCACTTCATTTGGAAAAATCAATATCAAGGCAGCTAGATTCAAAGAAGATGAGTTACCTGTAGATCCTGAGTGCAAATGTATGGTTTGCCAAGCCTACTCTAGAGCTTACCTTTGTCACCTCTATAGAGCCAGAGAACTAAC
>JAAXPZ010000033.1 GCA_012329065.1 Sulfurovum sp.
AATCCATGACGCTGTAAACATCTATGTAGATTTGAACGTGTCATTTTAGGTATTTCATCCATCAAAGCAATAAAAACATCATCGAGTGAAAACTTTGTGACTCTTCTGAATTCACAGATAATTTGTTCTTCTTCTGTGAGTACCGTTGACTTTGGATGCATTGGTCCACTTTTTTTATCTGTGGTTCGTCCTGCATTTTTCCATTTTGTAACTGTCTTTGGATTCAAAGACAATCTTGTGGCTAACTCTGAGATACTCTCTTTGGACTCTTGTATTTCTTTTCTAATTCGTGGCGTTGTCTTGGCATTAGCGTGTTGTATATTTCCCATAAATCTACTCCTTTTAGGAAATTATAGCTAACTCCATGAGATTTTGGGACTAAACACATATCTATGTTATACTATTAAAGAATCTAAGGGGAAATAACCTCTAAAGTTTACTAGACTCATACTTTATTTTGACTATAAGCGTAACAACACTCAAAAAAAGACCTAAATAATAAAAAAATAAACCCCAACCCAATGACTTTAGTCAGTTTTTAGGGATATTATGTCAAAATACACTAAGTGACTAGACAGCTAGAGGTGGGTTTACACAGTTTGTTTTATACTCTCGACTGATTAGTCAGTTTATTTTACACTCTCATATATTAAGCCCCCAAACAAAGGTGGATGAATTTATTACAGTCCCTCAGTCTAGGACAATTATGCAAATTAGATATAGGATTATAATACACTCCCTTTTAAATTTTTTTAACCCTCTTCATCGCAACCACTCTCCCTAATCGTTTTGTAAAAATAACTCAACCCTACAAACATAATTGTTGTACCTATGATAAGATAAAAAGCAGCGAGCATTTGCGTATAATCTTCCAAAGCAATTTTAAAAACGACCATCAATGTTTCAATAGAGAGTGCTATAACAACTGAAATTAAAAATTTACCTAAAACTTTATATTGCTTATCTTCTGTGTGGTGAAAAGATGTAAAAAGTACCTCATGTTCAAATATCTGTTTTGCAAAATCATATATCGCAAGTCCCAAGGTTATGGATATTATGGACTTGAAAATATCTTCTAAAAATTCCATATCATTTGGCACAAAAAGTAAAGATAAAAACTTATAACCGCCATAAACTATCAATGCTACAGATACGAGTGATAAAATGGTAGCACCAATACCATAAATACTTTTGTTTATTTTATCATGTAAACTGTTATACTCTATGAGATTTAAGTTCTCTAAAAGTTTAATCAAATTTATATCAAAAATATAATATTTGTTATCTATAAAAATTACAGATGATAAACTTGACTGACCAGTTCTATAGTGTATGTAGGGATTAGATACATACATATTGTTTGCATCTAAGTCTAGTTTTGCAAAATAGTGGCTCTTATCACTTTGAATATTGCTATCATCTCGATTTTTTCTGCATATTACTGGACTTATCTGTTTGAAGTTTTCGTCTACTGCGTACATAAGTTGAATATAATTATTGCTCTTTAAAATAGAGTCAGCATAGTCAATATAATCTTTTGGTAAGCTCTTAATTAGAGTGTTAATATAGCCATCAACTGTAACTTTATGTTTTTTATATATATTTATAACTTCTTTCATAGTGAAAATTCTATCATAATTTTACTAAAACAGTCATCAAGTCATTAGGTCAGGCCCCGAATTTAAATCCAAAGATTTGTTAAAAAATAGTTTTGAAATTTTAGATAAGATTTTGAAAGGATAAAAGGCCAAGAAGTTAAAAAAGCTTATGCTTTCTTAACAAACTTAGGGGTAATTTTTAATGCCCCTACTTTAGGAATTTTACAATCAATCGTATGATCATCAGAGCTAGGCACAAGTCGTATGTTTTTAATCTTTGTCCCAACTTTCACCACCGAAGAGCTTCCTTTTACTTTTAAATCTTTAATAATGGTAACATCATCACCACTTCGTAACATTGCACCATTGGAGTCTTTCACGGTAAATTCTTCCTTTTGGGCTGGATTTGCTTCCCACTCATAAGCACACTCTGGACAGATGATCAATGCGCCATCTTCATAAGTATAGGTGCTTTCACATTTTGGACAATTTGGTAAATCCATTGAGACTTCCTTTTGATTTTTGTGATATTATTACATAATGAATCTAAAAAAATCTCTCAAACCCATAAAGAATAAGCTTCAGAACAAAAATAGACTCTACCACACCATCAAACGTCTCTATACACACTTGTCGGAACTTAGCAATGAAGAGATTTTAGACTATTACAATGTAAACTCACTCAAAGAGCTTGAAGAACATATTGAACATATAAAAGAGATACTCAAAAAACAGACCCAAAACCATAAAGAAGAACGTGAAGAGCTAGGTGGTTGTTTTTGTGTTGATTCTCGTGGCGATTTTAAGTACCTCTATGAGCACAAAAAAAAGGCACTAAAGCAGATTGATTACTCTATGAAAATCAAATGTGTCAAACTCATACTTTATGCTTGTCCTTTTCATCGTGGTTGGCACTTGAGTAAGATTTGAGATTTGAGTTTTTTAGACAATAGGGTTATGTGAATGTAATCTATCCAATTAAATACTAAAATTTTAGAAATTGCACTTTGGATTTAACTGGGCTGAAACCATATCTCAGTTATCCGTAGGGTTCAGGGATTGCTTTGAGGATAGAAACAGATAAAATTGGTATAGTCTAAAATAGTCATGAGGTGAAATTTGGCTTATATAAAATGTGGAGCGATTTCTGCATTTGGGGTGCCCTTAAGTTTGTGTAGGTAGTATGCCTATATGAAACTCAATGAAATAACTCTAGACAATCCATACCTTTCACTTCCTTCTGAATGTTACGATAGAGTGAAGCCTTCACCGCTCAACAAGCCTTTCTTGATTCATGCTAATAGAAATATCGCCTCAATATTGGATATAGGCACTGACCAGCTAGATACAGAAGAGTTTGTATCCTTTGTTAATGGGGTATTGCCTTTGAGTGGATTTGATTCATTTGCGATGTGTTATGCTGGTCATCAGTTTGGACACTTTGTTCCTAGGCTTGGTGATGGTAGGGCTATCAACATAGGTACTATTAACAGGCAACATATGCAGCTCAAAGGAGCAGGGCAGACCAAATATTCTCGTTCTGGAGATGGGCGTGCTGTGCTTCGCTCTTCTATCCGTGAGTATCTCATGTCAGAGGCGATGCATGGACTTGGCATAGAGACAACTCGTGCTTTGGCTATTATTGGCTCTGAACATAAGGTGTTTAGGGAGTTATGGGAGATGGGCTCAGTTGTGCTTAGGGTTTCTCCATCATGGGTTAGATTTGGTACTTTTGAGTACTTTGCACACAAGAAACTCTATAAAGAGCTGGAAGCTTTGGCAGATTATGCGATTAGCGAATCATATCCTCATTTGCAAGATAAGCAAGATAAATATATACTATTTTTCGCTGAAGTTGTCAAAAAAACAGCCGCATTAATGGCAAATTGGCAAGCAGTAGGCTTCAATCACGGTGTGATGAATACTGACAATATGTCCATCGCTGGATTGACTATAGATTATGGACCATTTGCCTTTTTGGATGCGTATGACTCTGGCTATATCTGCAATCATACAGATAGGGGTGGAAGATATAGTTTTGGCAATCAACCTGCTGTAGGTGAGTGGAATCTGCGTGCTTTGATGATGGCACTTGCACCTCTGGTAAAACTAGAGAGGCTCAATGAAGTGCTTGAGGACTATGCACAACTCTATACTGATGCCTACATGAAGCTAATGCGTGAGAAGATAGGACTTGATAAGTCTTCAAATGACGACATTTCCCTAATCGAGTATTTATTTGGCACACTACAGGGCTTGGCTGTGGACTACACAGAGTTTTTTCGAACTTTAAGTAAATATGACGGAGACAGAAAAAATCTCTTGAGTCTTGGACTTTATCATAAACCCATGAATGAATGGCTGGATAGCTATGATGAGAGACTTGAGCTCAACAGCTACACTCAGGCACAGAGAAAAATAAATATGCTGCAGATAAATCCAAAGTATGTACTTAAAAACTATATGCTACAAGAAGCAATAGATGCTGCAGATAACGGTGATTATTCTATAGTAGGTCAGTTATTTGACATTGCTCAAGATCCATATTCTGAACACAAAGAGCACGAGAGGTGGTCAAAGGCAACGCCTGAGCAACATAGAAATCAAAAATTAAGTTGCTCATCATAGCTCCATTTGATATAATGGTATAAAACTACAGGAAATATATCTATGACCAAACAACTTTTTGCCATATTCGGTAATCCAGTCTCACACTCCAAATCACCCATGATGCACAATCTTGCCTTTGAGGCTTTGGGCTTGGATGCTTGCTATGGAAGGTATTTGTTAAAAAATGGTAAACAGCTCAGAGATAAAATCTTTGAGCTTGGACTAAAAGGCATAAATATCACAGTCCCACACAAAGAATATGCCTATCATGCATGCAATAAACTAGATGGATTTGCCAAAAGAGTAGGTGCTGTCAATACAATTGTGCGTAGGGATGATAAGCTTTATGGGTACAATACAGATGCGTCTGGTTTTTTAAAAGCTATAGAGAATTTTGCTGCAAAAAAAGTGCTTTTTATTGGTGCTGGAGGTACAGCACAGTCAAGCTCGGTGATTCTTCGAGAAGCGGACTATGAGGTGACTATACTTAATCGTAGCATAAGAAGACTAGATCGCTTTAGAGAAGATGGATTTGAATGTTATTCGTTTGATGATTTTGTACCGCAACAATATGATTTGGTCATCAATATGACATCAGCTGGTCTCGAGGATGATTTTTTGCCTGCACCAAAAAGTATACTTGATGCCACAATATCACAAACCAAAGCCTGCGTAGATGTCATTTATGGAAAAGAAACGCCATTTTTAAAACTTGCTAAGATACACAATAAGCCTATCAAGGATGGCAGCGATATGTTATTGTATCAAGGTATCATTGCATTTGAATATTTCACTGAAAATAAATATTCATTTGACGAGATAAAACGACACATGAAGAAAGCATTTGACTTCAATTAACCTAATCAATCTATAATAAGACAATTTATGGCACAAGGGACAGGTATGATAAATATTTTGATGATAGAGGATGATCCAGAGTTTGCAGAGATTCTGAGTGAATACTTGTCACAGTTTGATATGAAAGTAACCAATTATGAAGACCCTTTCTTGGGTTTGAGTGCTGGAGTAGAAAAATATGACTTGATCATATTAGACCTCACACTTCCTGGTATGGATGGGCTTGAAGCGTGTGAAGAGCTAGGACGAAAATACAATATCCCCATCATCATCTCTTCAGCCAGATCTGACATAAATGACAAAGTAGAGAGCCTAAGGCTTGGAGCTGATGACTATCTCCCAAAACCATACGATCCAAAAGAGCTATATGCTCGCATCCTTTCTCTACTTCGCAGGTACAACAATGATAGTAAAAACTCTGAACCAAAAAGTGATTTTTCGACACGAGGTGATACGATTTATTACAAAGGAAATGCTCTACAGCTTACGCCAGCTGAGTTTGAGATATTGACTCAATTGGTAGAAAAACAAGGAATCGCACTCTCTAGAGAGCAGCTTATCAATGCCTCTACAACTATGAGTGACAGTGCACAGAAAAGCCTTGATGTCATCGTATCCAAGATTAGGGCAAAACTAGGCGACTCCAAAATGATACAGGCAGTTAGAGGTGTGGGCTATAAGTTGATATGATTAGATTTAGCTCTTTACGCACCAAGATCAACTTGATATTTGCCATTGCATATCTATTTCTAATCTTGATATTCGGATTTCTATATAGGGGCAATACTGAGAGGTCACTAGAGACCATCAAGATGCAAGAGAGAGCCAATATGCACTATCTTTATCTCTATTTTCTCAAACATGGTGAAATCGATGAAGATTACCTAAAAACCCAAAATATATGTGTAGCAGACCAAAAAATAGGCGAGCTAAAACTAAAAAAAATTATCAAAGACGATAACAGCACAATCAAAAGATTTGCAGTGGCAGATATAGACCTACGAAGATATATTATCATCAACAATGATAGAATCAATATAGTCTTGGAAAATATGAATAGACCCAAGGTGCCCTATGAGCTACTTATGGCATTTTTGGCAGCATCGCTACTGATGTTTGTGCTATATATGTGGATGATTCGTTCCATCAGGCCTCTGACAGATTTGAAAAAAGAGATTATGAAATTTTCTGATGGAAAACTAGATATATCTTGCAAAAGTGACCAAAATGATGAGATAGCAGAAGTGGCAAATGCCTTTGATCACGCAGCACAAAAGATCAGAGAACTTCTCTCTTCTAGGCAGCTATTGTTGAGGGCGATAATGCACGAACTAAAAACTCCTATCGCCAAAGGAAGACTAGTCTCAGAAATGCTAGTAGACAACAGACAACAAAAAAGATTTCATGCGATATTTGAAAGGCTGAATCTTCTGATTGATGAATTTGCCAAGGTGGAGCAAATAGCATCCAAAAATTTCAATACAGACTTTAAAGCATACAAAGTTAGTGATATTATAGATGCCAGCATAGATATGTTGATGCTAGATGATCCTTCTAAGCATGTTCGCTCTGTAGTATCTTTGGATTATGCGGTAGAAGCAGATTTTGAGCTACTATCTTTGGCGATTAAAAACCTGCTAGATAATGGTATTAAATATAGTCGAGATAAGCAAGTGCAGATTGTAGTAAAAGATGGCAAACTACGGATATCTAATTATGCGGAGGAGCTTTCAGAGCAGCTAGAAGAATACTTTAAGCCATTCCATGCTTCAAGAAATGGGTTAGGACTAGGGCTTTATATTGTTAAGAGCATACTAGATATACACAAGCTCAAACTTCAATATCACCACGAAGACGGCAAAAATATCTTTACTATATATCAGTCAATCGTGACAAAATCTATGATAGATACTGCTTGACATCCTTTTTTGAATCGCTTGTTGAGTCTGGCATCTTCTTCTGCTAGTTCCACTAGGTCAGCAAAATCTTGCTTGTCCACTACAAATGAATATAGCTCCTTTGTTGTCTTCAGTGTGATTTTGGCATCTCCATAGCTAGATATATCTAGGTTTCTGATGCCTTTGGCAAATTCTGACTTTAATAGCTTGACTACTTTATCATTGGAGACTATCTCTTCTATGGATAGCTCTTTATGAGTGTCTTTTTCGCAGATAAGTGTATATGAGACTTTGATTTTTCCATCCATTATTAGACCTTTTAATATGTTGTTGCTAATTATAGCAAATATATATATGGGCACCTCTAATAATAGGTGATGCCCATATGAGTCTATAGTAAAACTAAGAACTGAGCATAAATGCAAGCTCTAGTGCCTGATTGGCATTGAGTCTGGGGTCACATTGGGTGTGATATCTGTCACATAGCGTATCAGCGGTAATAGGGCTAGATGTGCTTCCTGTGCATTCTGTGACATTTTCTCCAGTCATCTCTAGGTGAATACCAGCAGCAACAGTTCCTTCTGCTTCATGTATGTCCATGAACTGCTTGACCTCTGATAGTATATTGTCAAAATCTCTTGTTTTGAATCCTGTACTGCTTTTTTCTACATTTCCATGCATAGGGTCTATAGTCCAAACAACATTTTTGCCTGCGTCTCTGACAGCCCTTAGCAGAGGGGGGTAGAGTTCACTTATATTACTAGCACCCATACGAACAATTAGGTTAAGTCTGCCCTCTTCGTTGTCTGGGTTTAATGCTTCTATTAGCGAGATAAGCTCATCTGCTTTCATGCTTGGCCCAACTTTACAGCCTATAGGATTTTTGATACCCCTAAAATACTCTATATGAGCACCATCAAGCTCTCTGGTTCTGTCTCCGATCCAGAGTAGATGTGCTGAGCAGTTGTACCAGTCATTTGTGATACTGTCTACTCTGGTAAGTGCCTCTTCATAGTTTAGAAGTAATGCTTCATGAGAGGTAAAGACCGTTGTTTGGCGTAACTGTAGTGTGTTGTCGCTTGTGATGCCAGCAGCACTGAGAAAAGTCATTGCTTTGTCGATTTGACCACTAAGCTCTTCATACTTTTGTCCAAGAGGGTTTCCTTTGATGAAGTCAAGATTCCATCTGTGGACTTCGTTTAGGTCTGCTAGTCCACCTCTGCCGAATGCTCTAAGTAGGTTCATTGTCGCAGTTGATTGATTGTACGCTTTTAACATCCTTTTAGGGTCTGGTATCCTTGCCTCTTCATTGAACTCGATACCATTTATAATATCACCTCGATAACTAGGCAGCGTTACGCCGTCTATCTCTTCAAGATCAGAACTTCTAGGTTTGGCAAACTGCCCTGCAATTCTGCCTATTTTTACTATGGGTTTACCACTGGAGTAGGTCATAACAACTGACATTTGTAGTAATAATTTAAATAAATTTTTAATACTTTCCGCATCAAAATCAGAAAAAGATTCAGCACAGTCTCCACCTTGGATAATAAAGGCCTCACCTCTGCCAGCTTTTGCCAGCTGAGTTTTTAGATCTCTCGCTTCTCCTGCAAAGATAAGAGGAGGATAGCTACCAAGCTCTTTTTCAACGCTTTCTAATGCTTTTTGATCTTGGTATGTGGGTTGTTGCTTGATGGGAAACGATCTCCAACTGTTCGGACTCCAGCTCATTATAAATATCCTTGATTTGTAAAATTGGAAGATTATAGCCTAAAAAGATGAATTTATCATAAACTAACACTCTCAGATTTCGCTCTAGCCGTAACTTGTAACAAAATTGTAATTTTTTTACAAGATTTAATTGTCTTTTAAGTTATTCACACTGTGAAAAGGATGTGAATAACTCATATTAATTAGTAAGTCCCATGAACACGAAACTATAATTTATTTTTATACTTCATGTTGAGCACCAGTGTCATTTTTAGCTTTTTTTAAGCTTTGCGTATAAAGGTAGCAGATTTACTTTCTGGCGATAAATGTGACAAAGTTTGCCCATTGAAAAATTGTATCTATATTATCAAATCCTGCATCTTCACACATCTGCATATTTTCTTTGATTGTAAAAGGCACAAGTACATTTTCTAATGCTTCTCTTTTTTGTGTTATCTCATATTCGCTGTAGCCTTGGGTTTTTTTGTACTGATGATATATGTCTGTCATACACTTGTCTAGGTACTTATCCTTGAAAACTATTTTCTCTGAAAAGATAAAAATCCCATCTTGATTGAGACCATTGTATATCTGCTTGACAAGCTCTATGCGTTGTATGGGGCGAATAAACTGCAAAGTGTAGTTGGCTACAATTATGTCTTCATCGCTATACTTGTGCTCCAGTACATCAGCATACTCGAGCACAATATTTGCCCCAAAGGCCTTGGTCTTCTCTCTGGCACGGTCTAACATTGCTTGCGAGTTATCTATGCCTTTAAGTAGCATTTTGCTTGCCATTTTGGCATGGAGATCGAGTAGAAACTTTGCTGTCGATGACCCGAGGTCGAGGATCTGCTTTCCGTCTCGCTGCTCAGCTAGTATCAGAGAGATTATCAGTGCCCTCACTTCGTCATAAAAAGGTACAGATCTAGACAACATATCGTCAAAGACTGAAGCTACAGACTGGTCAAATTCAAACTTCTTTTTGATAGGTTTTTTGAATAGCTTATCTTCCATAAAAAAACCTTTTTAGTATCTGGCTATACTCATTAGTATCAGCTATGTCATTATGGTGGCTGCCTTTTATCTCATGCACCTCTACTTGGTGTTCTGGAAACTTTTTTGCTAGAGAGTAGGCATATTTTTTGGGCACTATCGTATCATTTTGGGCGATTAGTATGATAGTTTTGGCTTTTATTTTTGGAACTCTATCTATAGAGTTATATTTATCTGTAAGCAGTAGTGATATAGGGAATATAGGATATGTATCTTTTGCAACCTGCTCGATACTATCATAGGGGGTAATAAGCACCAGCTTGTCTACTTTTTTGAGTGATGCGATATAGCTAGCTATGCCTGTGCCTAGGCTCCTCCCAAATATAGATATACTACTGTGTGTCGGCTTGATCTTTTCATAGATTGCTATAGCGTCACTAAACAAACCCGCTTCGTTTGTTTTGCCAGTACTTTTACCATATCCTCGATACTCAACTAGATAGGTAGTGTAGTCAGGAAGCTCTTTGGCAAAAACAGTAGCTCCAGATGCCACTGCTTCTGCATTGCCACCAAAGTATATAAGTGCCTTTTTTTGACCTGTATTAGTGATGATGACATTGATCTTTTCACCTTCATTCTCGACAGTCATAGTTTCAAAGGGATGTTCAACGGAAGAAGTTGGAAAATAGAGCATGCTTCTCTGTTTGATGTAGAGTAGGAGTCCAACAGCGAGATAAAGTGCCAAAAGTGCAACAAGTGCAATAAATATTATTTTCATCGAAGTGCCTTTTTGGATTTGTGTATATCTTCGTCAATCTGTTGCTTCAGAGTAGATAGATCATTGAATTTTTTATTATCTCTAAGCTTTTCTACAAAAGAGATCGAGATATTTCCTGTCATATTTTCTATTCTCTTATCCAATATATGTGTCTCAACTGCAAATGATCCGTCAGTTGTGGATCTATGTCCTATGAAGCTAACACTAGGAATCCACATACCATGTATCTTTGTTTTTGTGACATAGACACCATCATGGGGTAGCTGATAATAATCCACTTTGAGATTTAGCGTAGGCACCAGAGACTTTGCTCCCAGCCCTTGACCTCTAATAACTCTACCCTCTATGCTGTATCTCCTGCCAAGAAGCTTATTTACTGATATGATATCTCCCTCTTGGAGCATCTTTTTTATGATGCGTGAATGTATAGGAGTGTTGTCCAACAAAATCTGTTCGACGATAAGCGTCTCTCCAGTAAATAGTACCTTTAGGCTATGTGCATTGCCACTCTTTGCATGTCCAAAGTGAAAATCATACCCCACCACAATCTTCTCAAGAGACGGAAAGTCTTCTTGTAGCTTGCCAATAAATGCTTCAGGAGATAGAGATTTAATCTTATCAAAATGATAAATGGTGACTGGCTTGTCAGTAAATTCTGATCGTTTATATCCAGGAGTAAGATAGCCACTGTTTCGTTCTATCACTATGGTCATATCTGCTTGAGAAATAAGTTCTTGGTGTGCCAAATGTAGCCCATCAAATGAACCTATGGTAATGCTTTTGATCTGGTTTGATATCTTCAAAGTACCTGCCTATGTCAGAAAATTATCAATATTATATCTTAAAGTCGCTATGGACAACTCCTTACAATACATGTAATCATCCTGCAATCAAACTGTAGTTGAATTGTTTCCATATACTTCTATAATATGATACAAAAAACTAAATGGAGGATAGAGTATGTTGTGTAAAAAATGGTTCTTGGTTGTTGGTATGGCGGTATTGAGTATGGGGCTGACTGGATGTATAGGAGATGATGAAGAGAAGGCTCCGTTATCTTTATCAATTTTTCATGTTAATGATACACACTCACACATAGATAGTGAGCAAATGAGTTTCTATTTGGATGGTAACAAGACCTATTATGATGCTGGTGGTTATGCAAGAATAGTCACTAAAATAAAAGAACTTAGAGAGAGTAAGGCAAATTCACTTACACTTAACGCAGGTGATGTGTTTCAGGGTACTCTTTATTACTCTCTCTTTAAAGGAGAGGCAGATGCAGAAGCTATGAATATGGTAGGATTCGATGCATATGTGCTCGGAAATCACTCTTTTGATGATGGAGATAATAATTTAAAAACTTTCTTAGATAGACTAAATGAAACTATCTCTGTCGTTGCAGCCAATGTGGTTCCAGAAGCAGGGAATGTACTTGAAGGCATGTGGAAGCCTTATGTTATTAAAGAAGTAGATGGTCAAAAGGTGGGCATAGTCGGCATAACAATATCTGGCAAAACAAAAAACTCATCAAATCCAAGTGATGATATTACTTTTCTAAACGAACTAGAAACAGCACAAAAGTATATAGATGAGCTAAAAGAAGAAGGTGTCAATAAAGTCATTCTCTTGACACATCAAGGATATAACGCAGATCTTGATATGGCAAAAGGTCTTTTTGGAGTTGATGTGATAGTGGGTGGAGATTCTCATACATATCTTGGCGATTTTGGTATATTTGCAAGCAGTAGCGGCGAATACCCAACAAAAGTAGAAGATAAGGATGGCAATCAGGTTTGTGTAGTGCAAGCAGGACAATATGCTAAAATCCTTGGTAATCTTGATATAGAGTTTGATGCTGAAGGTAAGGTGACTTCGTGTTCTGGTAATCCTATTTTATTGATGGGAGATACATTTCTCCAGAAAAATACCGATGGAGTAAAAGTTGATGCAAATGAGATTACTAGGCAAAAAATTCAAGACTTGATAGAAAATAATAGAACTATAGAGATTGTAGAAGAAGACAATGCAACATCAGCAATAGTCAAAAGATATAAAGATAAAGTAGATGAAGAAAAAGCCAAAGTTATCGGTCAAGCAGCTGCTTCTTTAAGACATATAAGAATACCAGGTGTTGGCTATGGAGATACTAATGGATCTGATTTGCCACTAGGTAGCGAAATAGCACCTATTGTCGCAAAGTCATTTTATGACCTTAGTAATAAAGCAGATGCTTGCATACAAAATGCTGGAGGTGTACGGATCACTGTACCTGCTGGTGATATTACCATGGCAACAGCTTATGAGCTTCTGCCGTTTGCTAATACACTCTTTGAAATAGAAATGAAGGGAAGTGAGGTCAAGCAGGTGCTAGAAGATGCACTAGGCAACTACATGGACAATGGAGGATCAACTGGATCTTTCCCTTATGCTTATGCATTGAGATATGATGTCAAGACAGACAAAGCTTACGGACAAAGAGTTCAAAATCTTGAGATAAAAGATAGAGAAACAGGACAGTGGAGTGCAATAGGGATTGACAAGATGTATGTCATTGTCACAAACAGCTATATTGCTTCTGGAAAAGATGGCTACACTACATTTAAAACTGTTCAAGAAGAGAGAGGAGCGGGTGTAGATACTTATCTTGACTATGCTATGAGTTTTGTGAGATATGTGGAGAGCAGACAAGAGGCTGGAGAGAGTGTTGAGATATTGCCAGCATCAGAGCATTGCATAAAGAGCTACGGAACATCAACTGACTTCAGGGTGACTCCATATGTACAAAATCCTGCTAAAGATGCTATGACAGTCATGTGGCTTTCAAATTCTGATCAGTCGGGTACATTGACAGTAGACGGACGCAGTTTAAGTAGTACAGCAGTCAAAAGTGATGATTTAGCCTATCATCCTAGCGAAATAGAGAGCTTTTTTATAGAAAATACAAAGCCACCATACTTACATAAGATAAGAGTTGATGGTCTAGTAGAAGGGACAACTTACACCTATAAAGTAATGCAAAATGGTTCAGAGTTCAATAGTTCTTTTGGAACTTCCCCATCTGAAGATAGCAATATAAGCTTCATAGTTTATGCGGACTCAGAAACAGAGCC
>JAAXPZ010000037.1 GCA_012329065.1 Sulfurovum sp.
ACCTTTATATCCCTTGGTTGAGCGAAGATTTGTATTGATACACTCTTTATCATCAGAAGCTTTGCCAGCATCGATACACTTGTTCATAGCTGCTAGAATCATACCATAACCATCAGCTGCAAGAGCACCCATAGAGTCTGCAGGCTTATTATACTTTTTATGGAATGCCTTTACATAAGCTTTTGCCTCAGGAGTACTAGCTGCTGCTTCATTGAAGTGGTCTGTGTACATAAATCCTTCTGCAGCTTTGCCACCAATTGAAACTAGCTCAGGGAATCCAACACCGTCAGCACCAATAAATGGAGTTTCTATCGCCATTGCTCTAGCCTGTTTAACCATAAGTGCCGCTTCGGGATAGTAGCCTGTAAATGCGATAATTGCAGGATTGGCTTCTTTGATAGTAGACACTTGTGCGTTGAAGTCTTTGTCTCCTGAGCTTAAAAGAACAGTTTTGATGATCTTTCCGCCTGCTGCCTCATATGCTTTTTTGAATGCTTTAGAAAGACCAACTGAGTAGTCCTGTTTGGCATCTGTTACTACTACAGCTGTTTTCATGCCACTATCGATAGCATATTTAGCCATAACTGCACCCTGGAATGGATCGATAAAGCATGCTCTGGTTACATACTTTTTGCCTTTTGTTACTCTTGGATTTGTTGAGGCATGAGTAATCATAGGTGTTTTTGCTTTTTCTGCAACTGGTGCCATAGCCATAGAGTTACTAGATGCAACTTCGCCAAGAATTACAGTAACCTTATCTTTGTCCAGTAGTCTTTTTACTGCTGTTGCAGCCTCTACTTTGTCACCTCTATCGTCAAGAATGATGAGTTTGATAGTATCACCATTTTTTAGTTTGTTGTTTTGCTCATAGGCAATATCAAGGCCACCTTTACTGGTTTGACCAAAAGCGGCTATTGGACCTGATAGTGGAAGTACAACACCGATTCTCACCTCTTTGGCGGTCGCCATTGTGCTTATTAGTGCAGCCACAGCCATAATACTTAATGCTTTATTCATATTTTCTCCTTAAGAATTTGATAAAGTTAATGGTAGCAGTTAGTAACTTGTGTTTAACTTATAATCTAAGATAATAACAACTTTTTTGCAACTGTGTTGATTCTTGCTCCATCTGCTTTGCTCCCTATCTTCCCTTTTGCTATACCCATGATTTTACCCATGTCCTGCATACCTTTTGCTTTTATATCAGAAATTATTTTTTTCAGTATTTGCTCTAGCTCCTCATCCCCTATGGGTTCAGGAAGATAGCTTTTTACAAGTGCAAGCTCAGCAGACTCTTTGACCACCAAATCCTCCCTATCAGCTTCTTGGAATTGCAAGATACCATCTTCTCTTTGTTTTGCATATTTCATTAGTATTTTTTCTATATCTGTATCAGTAACTTCTCTTCTCTCATCAACCTCTATTTGCTTTATTGCCGTTTGTATATTCCGCAGCGTATCTCTTTTGGCAGTCTCTTTAGCTCTCATTGCAGCTTTGATATCTTCTTTGATCTGATTTTTTAGACTCATGATTCTATTTTCCTCTTATGTGTGAGTGTTGTGTATTTTGATGATTATACTCCTAAATTAATATTTTTTGGTTTACTAAAGCAGAATAATACTATTATTGCATATTAAAAAAAGGGTAAATATGACAACATTTCAACTACTTTTATTGATTGCATCGGCGGCTATTTTTTATATGTTTTTTAAACAATTATTTAATGGCTCTCATCCAAAAAGAGGAGTGGATTTTGAATCCAAAACTGCAAATGAACAAATTGGTGGTATTTCTCAGCCAGAAAAAGTGTTTTCCAGACCAGCCATTAGTAGAAGTCGCATAGAAGAGTTACATGATAATGCTGACGAGGCTGTTCAAGATGCTAATTTTGCAGAGGCAAAAAAGGCACTAGGAAGTGCACTAATTATTGATGAAAATAATATAGATACATTGCATAAACTAGCCTTTGCGTATCTTCAGACAGAAGATTACCTAGAGGCACAAGAGCATCTAGAGAATTTATTAAAATTGGATGATAGCAATGATATGGCACATGCTATGCTAGCAAATGTTTTGCATAAATTAGGCAAGAGTGACGAGGCACTAGAACAGCATTTAAAAGCCATTAAAATTGACTTGGAATATGCACCTCATTATTTTAATTGTGCAAATACTCTTTATGATCTAAAGAGAAATGAAGAGGCTCTAGCTCAATATAAGAAAGCTTATGAGCTAGATCCATCTTTAGATGACGCAAAAGAAATGATTGGAAAATTATTGGAGCAGACATGAAAAGCCAATGCTTTATCATGCAAATAGCTACTGAGGATATTTTGTTAAAAGTGACAAATGTTTGTGCACTTTGTTATGATGATATTCATATGGGTGATACAATACACTATGATACGCAGAGGTATCATTATCTCTGCCAGTCATGTCAAGAGCAGCGATCTGAACTCATGAATGAAGAGTGCAAAATTATAGAAGATGAGGAGGGTGGACTTTTTTGCTAAGATTTTTTGCTAGATATGGAATCTACCTCTATGAATCATTCTCGACAATGTATTTTATAGCATTTATATAGCTTAATCTATTTAACTCCACTCTTTTGTAGGCAATATCGAAAGCAGTACCATGGTCTACTGATGTCCTCAATATGGGCAGATTGAGACTCACATTTATACCTTCATCAAAATATAGGGCTTTCAATGGTGCCAATCCTTGGTCATGATACATTGCTATGAAATACTTATAGTTTTTTCGGATATTGGGAGTAAAAGCGATATCAGGTACCAAAGGGCTAGCGAAGAGTGAAGAGTGAATGGCAAAGAGTGTGGGGTTTTCTCTTTTTATTGCCTCTGTGGCGTTATTGATTGCTTTTTGGATAGTTTTCTCTTCATTGCCAAGCACTCCATCGTCTCCTGCATGAGGATTTAGTCCTAAGACGGCAACTGTAGATTGTGGTTTGGCAGTTTTATAAAAATCTATTAGAAAACAGGTCAAATCATCTTCTTGAATCTTGTTTGCAACATCTTTTAGTGGTACGTGCTCAGTAAAAAGAGCAACGAACATTTGTTCACAGCCAAGCATCATGATTGCATTTGTGGCAAAAATATCCCTAAGAGCGTCGGTATGACCTTTATATTTTATGCCTGCGAGTTCCCATGCTTTTTTATGTATGGGTAAAGTACATACAGCATCCACTTTTTTTTCTTTTGCAAGTGCCACTGCTTTGACAAAAGATTCATAAGAGTATCTCCCACTTTCTTTAGATATGCTTGATGGTCGGATGTCAAATTTCAAAGAAATTTTATTTAGAGTTTTAAAATTATCTGGGATTGCAAGGCAAAGTTTTTGACTAGCTTTTTTTAGCATTTCAGAATCGATACAATATGTCGGCTCTACTATTTTAGAGAGCTCATAGTGATTTTCTATGGCAAGTTGAATGCCAATACCGTTAAGGTCGCCTATACTAACAGCTACTTTTTTACGACTTATCATTTTTATCTTCTCATTAGAGCTTTCATATCCAAAATAGCTTGCTCCAGTCCTGTATATATAGATCTAGCAATAATGCTTTGACCAATATTAAGCTCTTCTATGGTTTCTATCTCAATTATATCGGATACATTGTGGTAGTTTAATCCATGTCCAGCAGCTACCCTGATACCAAGATCGATAGTGTCACAGCTAAGTTTTCTCAGGTTTTCTAGCTCTCTATCTAGCATTATTTTTAGATCTTTTCTTGGAAGATCAAGCTCTGGTATCGTATAAGGAGTATTGTTTAAGTTGTTGTAGAGCATCGCATATACATTGGCATATTTGCCAGTATGAAACTCTACCCATTCAACTCCAAGGGTCTTAGAGGCATGAACGGCATCCTGACTTGGGTCTATAAAGAGTGATACCTCTATTTCATTTGCTTGCAAATTTCTCATTGCCTCTTTCAATCTATATTGCTCCCCTGTTACAGAGAGACCTCCCTCGCGAGTTACCTCCTCTCTTTTTTCTGGTACCCG
>JAAXPZ010000010.1 GCA_012329065.1 Sulfurovum sp.
AGAATCATCCAGCAAACTTACTGTTCGCGTAAGTTCCGAGAAAACAAACAAAGAAGATACATATGTGACAGTATCTGCAGTGGATAAGGGTATTTTGAGTTTGAGTAGCTACAGCTCCCCTAAACCTGCTCCGTACTTCTATGGACAGAGGAGGCTAGGCATAGAGATCAGAGATGTGTATGCGGACCTAATCAAGACTATTGGAGCCCATGCCGAATATGAAGTAGGTGCTGGAGATGAGCTAGAAGCCCTACTCAGTGACAGTGTAGTGGCAAACAAGCGAAAAATAGTTGCCTTGATGAGCAAAGTTATAAAGCTAGATGCCAAAGGAACTGCAACCGTAGAGTTTGATATACCTGATTTCCAAGGGGCACTTCAACTCATGGCAGTTGCGTGGAGTCGTAACGCTGTGGGCAGTGCCACGGGCAATGTAATCATCAAAGATCCTATCTCATCAGAAATGTACATGCCAAGATTTATCGCTGTTGGTGACAGAGCAGAGATATTGTTGCAAAGCAGTTTTGACACGGATGCAAAAGATGGCGAATATAAGTTTAGAGTCCATACAGCAGGTGGGATAAAAGTCTCTCCGACCAACATAAGCTACCTGCTCAAAAAAGGTAACAATAGAATCATGACGCAAAAGCTGACACTTCTTGCAGACAAAAAAGAGGATGGGACAATCACACTGGATGTACTACATGAAGGAAAGAGTATAACCAAAAGAGTTTGGGAGATAGGAGTTAGAGCGGCATACCCACAAAGCTATGTCAGAAAGACAGGGATACTCGCCAAGAACAAGACATTGGACATAAGTAATGTCGCACAGACAAGCATATGGCTACAGACTAAAGCTATTAAGCTAAAACTCTCAGGAGCCCCTTTGCTTCCCACCTCATCTATGACTCAAGAACTTATAGACTACTCTGGAAGATGTGCAGAGCAGACAACAAGTCGTGCTATGCCTTGGCTAACAAGCAAGAACGAAGAGAAAAGAGAGATTATTCAAAAAGCGATAGAGAGAGTAACAAGTATGCAAAAAATAAACGGAGGGATTGGGCTCTGGAATAGTAGCAAGGCAGAGACATGGATTACTGCTTATGTGGTAGATATGCTAACTCAAGCTCGCATCAATGGATACACTGTACCACCAAAGAATATCAATCTGGGACTAAAATGGCTAGAGCTCAACCTAGACCGTTGGAGTAAAAGTCAACAAAAACAAGAAGCAGATGCTTACGCTCTCTATGTGTTGGCAAAAAACAATAAAATATTGCACTCTGAGATACTGCATCACACACAAAACATAAAATCATCCATCAGGTCTGCACAGGCTTGGGGACATCTAGCTGCTTCGCTATCAATGCTTGGAGAAAAAGAGAAATCGAAGATATTGTTTGAAAAAGCAGAACGCTCTTTAGGAAATAACTCTAAAGGATTTTATTCTAACTATGGGGGATCACTTAGAGACAAGGCCTCTCTGGCTATATTATTAGAGAAATCAGGACTGCGTTCAAAAGCAGAAAAACTATTTGCCGACTTATCAATGGACTTAAAGGATAAAAAATATCTTAGCACCCAAGAGATGAGTATGCTACTTAGGGCAAATGAAGTGATAGATATCCCACAGAGTAAACTTATTCTAGATATAGGTGGGAAGATACACAATAAAGACAAAACACTTGAACTAAAGGCCTCAAAGCTTTCCGACATCCCAAAAGTAAGTAACCATGGAACAGCAGCGATATGGTACAATCTCAGCTTTATTGCTACACCTGATCCTCTCCACTACAAACCAGAAGAAAACAGAGGTTTTAGTATAGAAAAGAAGCTATATGATCTGTATGGAAACATATTAAACATTGATCAAATCAAACGCAATAGTAGAGTAGTAGTTGTCCTTTCTGGGCAAATACAAGACACTGCCATACTCAATCCACTGATAACTGACTGGCTTCCTGCTGGCTTCGAAATAGAAAATCCTACTATCAGCGGACTAGACGCTAGCGATGGGCTCAAGTGGCTAGGCAAAAAGAGCCCGATACTTCACAATGAATACAGAAATGATCGTTTTGAGTCAGCACTAAAACTGGATAATAATAACAGTTTTATAGTCGCATATATAGCAAGAGCTGTCACCGCAGGGGATTTTACTTTTCCTCCTGCCAAAATAGAAGACATGTATCAGCCTCGATACAGGGCATTTAGTCCATTCAATAGTCAAAAGCTGTTAATCAAACACAGAAAGGACACTAACACCTCAGTAAGTACAGCTACTCAAAAAGAAAAGCGGACATATCGTATCTTGGAGTCCCAAGACTACACAAAGATATACAGCTCTGCTATAGGAGATTTGAGCCAATACCCTCTCCTACAGCTCAACTATCTACGAAATGGCATTTTTGCACAAGCTGGTCTAAACTTTGAAACAAGCAACCCTTCCCTGCACAAAAGATTTACTGCATTTGAGTGGTATGCGCCATCAGAAGATAGATCTGGAACTGTATACCGCAGACTAACACTTCTACAAAAAGACAATGTGCTGGCTCTACTTAAAGAAGAAAAACAGCGTTGTGGTGGACTAGTGCTTGCAGACTTTTATCTAACTAAAATCAAACAACTAGACGAGTCATACCTCAAAAAATACAGCAAGCAAGAGCTAAGAATACTCAGAAATAGCCTTATCGCACGACATGGTTTGAGATTTAAAGACCATGAACTGACAAAGATTTTTTTGCAGATGCCATGGTATACTCCTACAGATATCACCGTCAGCGAAATCCTCGATAGTAAAATGACAGATATAGAGCGAGCCAATGTGCGAAGTATGCTTAAAATGGAGAGGCAAAAATAAAAGTCCTACTTAAAGCACTCAAGTGGCTATTGCTGTGCGTAGTATCATTTGTGATATTTCTTGTGGCTGTGCAGATACTCTACCCTCCGTCTATGCACCCAGTCCATCAAAATTCCAGAGTAGTGACAGCCAAAGACGGCAAATGGCTATACACCCAAATGAATACTACACATAAATGGCGCTTCCCTATCGACATCTCCAAGCTTGATCCGCTCTATTTGGATATTTTAATAGCCTTTGAGGACAAGCGATTTTGGAAACATCTTGGAGTTGATCCTTTGGCAATGGGGCGTGCACTATTCCAACTCATAAAAAATGGACGAGTCACTTCTGGAGGATCCACAATCACCATGCAGCTTGCTAGACTCCTAGAGCCAAAAAAGAGGACAGTAAGGTCAAAGATCATAGAAATCATTCGTGCCTTTCAGTTAGAAATGAACTACAGCAAAGAGGAGATACTCCAAGCTTATCTAACACTGGCTCCATATGGTGGGAATGTAGAGGGGATAGTGGCTGCAAGTCTAAAGTATTTTGGAAAATTTCCTTATGCTCTTAGTGTCTCTGAAGCAGCATTGCTCGTCTCTCTACCACAGTCACCAGAGCAAAACAGACCAGATCGCCATCCACAAAGGAGCAAAAAAGCCAGAGACAAAGTAATATCTGTTGCCAAAGAACAGCGGATAATTACAAAACAGAGCTATGCCAAATCACTATCCTCACCTACTCCAAGACTTAGCTATCCTTACCCTAGATACACGGCACACTTATCACAAAAACTACTCAAGAGTCATAGAGATCACAAAATCAAGACTACACTAGATGCCACACTGCAAAAACAGTTAGAATACTGGGCACTTAGCAAAGAAAATACTCTACCAAAAGGATCTACTCTCGCTCTGCTTGTTGTAGAGAATAACTCCTCTGAGATAAAAGCCTATATAGGATCGCACAGTATGTTTAGTCCAAAAATCGCTGGCTATGTAGATATGATACAAAGCCCAAGATCACCAGGGTCTACACTTAAGCCCTTTATCTATGGAATAGGCTTTGAACAGCATATCATCCACCCTAGCACACTGATCTATGATAGGCAAACGCGTTTTGGAGACTATCTACCACACAACTTCTCTAGACAATTTACTGGAGAGGTTTCCATATCCTATGCACTACAGCACTCCCTAAATATCCCAGTGGTCAAAATCTTACAAAAGATAGGATCTCAGACATTTACACAGAGGCTTGAGAGGCTTACTGGAAAGCTCCATGTGCCAAAAGAGCAAGCAACCCTTCCTGTCGCTCTAGGTGGTCTTGGTATCAGCATATGGCAGATGGTGCAGCTATATGTAGCTCTTGCCAATGGTGGCAAGGCAAAGGCTCTGCACTACCTTCCAAGAAATTTAGATTCACAGAAGCGTATATTATCCGCTGAAGCTGCCAAAATGACTACTGCGATACTCAGAGAGATCTCACCTCCCAAAGGATATAAGAATAAGAACAATCTAATCGCATATAAGACAGGGACTAGTTATGGATATAGAGATTTTTGGACAGCGGCATACATTCCACAGTATACTACAGTAGTTTGGGTTGGAAAAGCAGACAACTCACAACAGCTCAAGCAGACAGGTCGTCAGACAGCAGCACCTCTGGCATTTGAAATTATATCAATGATTGCTGCACTGTATGACCTTGAGCCTTGGTCTTGGCAGTCATCATATTTGGATGCAAAGGCACCTATGAACCTAGCTCATTTTGACAAAGAAATCAAAGACGCTCAAGTACCTTTAGAGTTTATTTATCCAAAGGATGGCAGCAGATACTATAGTGCAGGCTGTCATGATGCCATCATACAGGTAGCCATCGAAAATGGGAAGCCACCCTACTATTGGTATGTAGATGGAAAAGCAACTGAGATAAATCAAACAAAGCACGACATACAACTAGGGGCTGGTGCACATAATATTACCGTAATAGACTCTATGGGAGATACTCTCACAAGAGAAATTTGGGTATTTACCCCCGATTGTCAAGAAAAAAAATAGTAACATGCAAAAAATTGTTCTTATTTTAATAGGACTAACGCTTACCTGTTTTGCTTCAGGCAACTACGGTGAGATAGGCTACAAAGAAGCAAAAAGAATACACAGTGCTGGTTCAGGACTATTTATAGATGCCAGAGGAGCAAAGTTTTATAAAAAAGGTACTATTTTAGGTGCTATCAATATACCTCTAGATCGCTTCAAGAGAATGAAGCGGCTACTGCCCAACAAACAAGGCAGTAAGATTGTCATATTCTGTAATGGTATCGAGTGTGAAAAGTCTGCAAAGCTTGCCAAAATGATTGTAGATTTAGGCTACAGTAGAGTCATGGTCTACAAAGAGGGATACCCTCAATGGCAAAAAACGGGTCAAGAAGTAATGCTCTCTGAGGCATACTGCAAAAGTGTTCCCAAAATCAAGAGGGAAGTTAGCATTGAGAATACCAAAGTCTATCTAGGTAGTGAAAAGGCACAATAAGCACTAATGTTTTACCAAAAGACAAGCTCATTCTTTTTTACTGCAACACAGGACTTCTCTCCTCGGATGCTTATGATAGTTTGGATGAAGAGATGGTCAAAAGAGTTCTATACTTAAATGCCGTAGTGAAGTGTAAGGGAGAAAAATGTGAAATAAGACCGTTGCCTAGATAGTAACGATACTATTTTTATAAACCTGCCGCCTTAATCGCCTCTGCCTGTGCGTGAGCTGTTAGTGGCTCTACGATTTGCTCCAAGTTGCCATGATTCATGACATGATCAAGAGAGTAGAGAGTGAGTCCTATACGATGATCTGTGATACGGTTTTGAGGATAATTATAAGTTCGTATCTTCTCAGATCTGTCTCCTGTCCCTACTTGTGCTTTTCTGTCTGCTGATGCTTCATCTAGCTGAGCCTGCATCTGTGCCTCATAGACTCTTGCCTTTAAGACTTTCATAGCCTTATCTCTATTTTTGTGTTGTGATTTTTCATCTTGGATAGCGACTACAATACCCGTAGGAATATGTGTCAACCTCACTGCAGAATCAGTAGTATTGACCGACTGCCCACCGCAACCACTCGAACGATATACATCCATCTTGATCTCGTTTGGCTTGATATCTACTTCGACATCATCTACCTCTGGGATAATCGCTATTGTGATTGCGGAAGTATGTACTCTCCCTTGTGTTTCCGTGTCAGGAACTCTCTGTACGCGATGCACTCCTGACTCATACTTGAGTTGGCTATAGACACCATCGCCCTTGACCAAAACGATAAGCTCTTTATATCCACCAGCTGTACCTTCAGATGAGCTCATAATTTCCGTTTTCCATCCTAACTTCTCTGCATATCTTAGGTAGAGTTTAAATATATCTTCTACAAACAATGCACTCTCATCCCCACCTGCACCTGCACGAAGCTCTATATAGATATTTTTGTCATCATTGGGATCTCTAGGTATCATTAGTACTTTGATCTCTTCTTCTAGCCTAGGAAGTATAGGCTCCAGTTCCAAAAGCTCTTCTTTGGCAAGCTCTCCAAGCTCATCATCTCCCAAAAGTTCCTTATTTTCAGTAATTGCACCATCTGCTACTATATACTCTTTTGCTTTCTCTACCAAAGTTGCTATAGACGACTGTTCTTTACTAAGTTCTGTCATTTTTTTGATATCACTTGCAATCTCTTGTGTGCTAAGTAATGCACTTATCTCCTCATGGCGACTGATAAATGGTTGAAGTTTTTCTCGGAACATATATGCGTCCTAGTAGTGGTAGATTTCAGTTAGGGTCTCCAGAAAGATGTATCTGGAGATAGAGAGGTGTTTTATGCAGCTTCGATACTATTTATAAGCTTGTTTAGACGACTTACTTTTCTAGAGGCTGTCTCTTTTTTGAGGAATCCTTTGCTTACAAAAGCATGAATACTCTTATTTGCAACCTTAAATGCCTCAGCTGCAGCTTTTACATCTTTAGCCTCTACTGCCTCATGTACAGTTTTTACAATATTTTTCAATCTTGTTCTGTAATATCTGTTTCTCTCAGTTTTCTTGATTGTCTGCTTAATTCTCTTTTTTGATGACTTATGATTTGCCATGATATTTCCTTTAATCTCTTTCGTGTAATTGATATCCTTCTGCTTGAAAGCAGAGTCTAATAGTCCGCGGATTTTATCTAAAAAGAGATTAAGTTTTTATTAAAAGACTTAATATCTGCTAACTACATAGCCATTAAACGCTTTTTAGATATAATTTTACAGAAGTGTGCAAGTATAGTGAAATAGAATTAAGCACATAATATTGCTGTGGATATCACTAATAAAAGGAAAAACTAAATGACAATGGAGCTATTTGGAACAGATGGAGTCAGAGGAAGAGCTGGCAAAAAGGTAAGTGCTATGGCTTGCATGAGGCTTGCTATGGCTACGGGAATATATTTTCGACCATTTTCAAAAACCAACAAGATTCTTGTAGGTAAAGATACCAGAAGAAGTGGCTATATGGTAGAGAATGCCATAGTATCAGGACTCACTGCTGTAGGGTATGATGTGGTGCAAATAGGTCCTATGCCCACACCTGCTATAGCTTTTTTGACAGAGAATATGCGTTGTGATGCGGGCATCATGATCTCTGCCAGCCACAATGTATATAGCGACAATGGAGTAAAGTTTTTTGATTGTAGAGGGAACAAACTCAACAGAGAAATAGAGATCAAGATTGAAGAGATATACAATAATCTAGAACAAATAGATCAGGCACAAGCTGTTGAAAAATCAATAGGGAGATCCAAGAGGATAGATGATGTTATCGGTCGCTATATAGTGCATATCAAAAACTCATTCCCAAGGCCGTTAACTTTGACTGACATGAGAGTTGTTGTCGATTGTGCAAATGGTGCAGGGTATATTGTCGCACCTACTGTACTAGAAGAACTTGGAGCAGATGTCAAGGTACTAGGTGACAAACCAAGTGGCTATAACATCAATGAAGGCTGCGGAGCCATGCACCCAGAATCTTTGGCAGAAGCGGTTATAGATTATCGTGCAGATATGGGCATAGCTCTTGACGGAGATGCGGACAGAGTAGTAGTCGTAGATGAAAATGGTGATATTGTAGATGGTGATAAACTCATGGCTGTTTTGGCAGTACACCTAAAAGGTCAAGGCAAACTAAAAGGTGAGGGCATGGTAGCTACAGTCATGAGCAATCAAGGACTAGAAGAGTATCTAGCCAAGCATGAGATAAAGCTCTATCGTAGTGCTGTAGGTGATAAACATGTAGTCAAAATGATGCAAGAACTTGGTATCAATTTTGGCGGAGAACAAAGCGGACATATCATCTTTTCAGACTACGCCAAGACAGGAGATGGGATATCAAGTGCTCTTCAAGCATTAGCATGCCTAGTGAACTCTGGCAAAAAAGCCAGCGAAGTTTTTAATCCATATGAATCATATCCTCAAATACTAGTAAACCTTCCTATTAGCAAAAAACCAGACATAGATGATATCAAGGATATGGCTGGTCTCAAGGAAGAAGTAGAAGCCAATGGCATGCGTCATCTGTTTAGGTACTCTGGCACTGAGAACCTAGTGCGAATCCTACTAGAAGGCAAAGATGCAGACAAGCTGGAAACAATGATGAACAAATGTGAAGAATTCTTTAAAAGAGAGCTCTGCTAGTGCGTCTGCTAAGTATATTTTTTCTTGCTGTTATGGGGACCTTTATCATCGATCAAGGTATAAAAGATATTTTTGTATCAGGATACGAGTGGCATAGTAAATGCATATCTCTGGAGTTACACTACAACAAAGGTGTGGCTTTTAGTATGTTTGCATTTTTGGGTCCATACCTCAAGTGGATACAGTCTGTACTTATTGTAGGTATTATTCTATATCTCTTTATGTCTGGGCTCATCAAGCAGTATGCATTTCCGCTAGGATTGCTTATCGGTGGAGCACTAGGCAATCTTTATGATAGATTTATTCATGAAGGAGTAGTCGACTATATCTACTGGCATTGCTGGTTTAATTATCCCGTGTTCAATTATGCGGATATTATGGTGATTGTTGGTGTAGGTTGGATAGTGTTGGCAACTTTTTTTGAAAATAAAGCAAAATGATCCCAAAAACTAAGTCACTATTTCTTGTTATACTCCTATCTTCTCTGCAGGCAGAAATATATCCCGTCGACATCAGACCCAAAGATACCAACGGCACATTTCAGTCCATCAAAATCCTTGATCAAAAAGAGATCATCATTAAGGAGATATCAGGTATGCCTTTTTCCGAGATATCAGACCTGGCATATGACAAAAAAAGGCAGATATTGCATATGGTTGGTGATAAGGGGTATCTATATAGCTTCAAGGCAAAACTATCTACTAAAATAGAGTATTTATCACCTCTAAATGCTTATCACATCACTAAAGAAAAAGGTAAAAAATTCAATAAAAAAGTTGATAGCGAAGGCTTGGCATTCGACAAAAAAGGTAGACTGCTTATCTCTTTCGAGAGGAAACCAAAGATAGGCTCTTTCTCTACAAACGCACAACGCATCAAGCAACATAGACTCCCAAGTAAGCTAAGCAATCGAAAGCACTACAGAGGCAGTAACAAAATGTTAGAATCCGTAGCATATCATCCAAAGCACGGCATCCTCACAGCCTCTGAACTGCCACTCAAAAGAAGCAAATTGAAACATCAAAGTATCTATGCTCTTGGTGGAAAAAGATGGGGTTTTCTAGCAGAACCAGAAAAAAAGAGCTCAGTCACAGCAATTGAGGTTATGGATGACGGAAATATTCTCATTCTAGAAAGATCTTACAATGGAATCAAAGATCCTAGAGTCATCACACTTAAAAAGCTTTCATTGGCAAAACATACAAAAGGTCTATACCAGAGTCAAGTACTAGCAAAGATGAGTAGCGACCAAGGCTGGAAAGTGGACAATTTCGAGGGGCTAGCCCGCATTTCAGCAAATCGCTACCTCATGATCAGCGATGACAATGGAAACTTCTTTCAAAGGACACTTTTAATCTATTTTGAGGTGATTGAGTAGGTTTTTAACTTCTTTGTGTTAAAATGCCAATCTTGAAAACAATCTCAGGGGAATTAGCTCAGCTGGGAGAGCGCTTCGCTGGCAGTGAAGAGGTCGTCGGTTCGATCCCGATATTCTCCACCAATCCATAATTAACCTGTGCTTATTTGCACCTATCTTTCACGCATTTTTACTTGACGTACCCCATTTACTTTTCAAGCTCTCCAGCCAATTTTTCCAACTCTTCATAGTTCTCTTTAGACTTTTTCACTACATCTTCAAATGCGAAGCCAAGCATAATAATTTTATATAAGTTTGGTTTGTTTTTTCTCCAATTTCTTAAGGTTTTGGGGTCTAAATCTAAATAAATTGCTTTGTCTCTTTGAGTCATTTTTTGACCTTTTTAGTATAAAAGGTACATAAAAACTTATATGTAAAAAACACCGTATAAATTACCGTTTATTATTAAAATAGAAGTAACTTATCCCCTTTAAAATAAATAATAGGTAATATGGTCCCATTAAAACTAATAAATGGGGAAATATGGTAAAGAAGTCTCAAAATGAAAATCTTACTCAAGCAAAGAAAAATAAAAAAGATGAATTTTATACACAACTAGCTGATATAGAGCGAGAGTTAAAGCACTACAAGAAACATTTTAAAGGCAAAGTCGTTTATTGTAATTGTGATGACCCTCGTGTTAGTAATTTTTTCCACTACTTTTCATTTAATTTTGAAAAGTTAGGACTCAAAAAGCTCATCACCACTTGCTATAAAAATAAAGATATAGATTTGTTTAGTAGAAATAATACGGAACAAGCCATATACTTAGAGTATACAGGAGATAAAAATGGAAACAACGTACCAGACTTAGAAGAAATAGGTATTCATCATTTAAAAGGTGATGGAGATTTTAGAAGTGAAGAGAGTATTGAGCTTTTAAAAGAAGCTGACATTGTTGTGACCAACCCACCATTTTCTCTTTTTCGAGAGTATGTCACACAGTTGATTGAATATGATAAGAAGTTTATAATTATAGGAAATCAAAATGCAATTACATACAAAGAAATTTTTAATTATTTTAAAGAAAATAAAATTTGGATAGGTTACAAAAGTGGTGATATGGAATTTAAAGTACCAGGATATTATGAACCTAGAGAAACGAGATATAGACAAGATGAAACTGGACAAAAATGGAGGAGTATGGGAAATATATGTTGGTATACAAATTTGGATATAGCAAAGCGACACGAAGATTTAATTTTATACAAAAAATATAATAAAAATGAATATCCAAAGTATGATAATTACAATGCAATAAATATAGATAAAGTAAAAGAGATACCTGTTGATTATAAGGATACCATGGGTGTTCCTATTACATTTTTAGCTAAACATAATCCTATGCAGTTTGACTTAATAGGGATAGATAGACCATTAGTTGAGGCAATAACAGGTAAAGTCAGTCGTTTTAAACTTAATGATAAAGAAAAATTTGCAAGAATAGTAATAAGGAATAAAAGATTATGAACATAGAACTAAAAGAAATCACAATATGTGAACTAACAAACGGCTATGAAGACAACGAAGAAGCAGGTGTTATTGGATTTGGTGGTAAGCTAGACATCCGACCACCCTATCAAAGAGAATTTATATATAAAGATAAGCAAAGAGACGCTGTCATAGACACCATCACAAAAGAGTTTCCTCTAAATGTAATGTATTGGGCTGTTCGGGAAGATGGAAACTTTGAAGTGATTGATGGACAGCAAAGAAGCATTTCTATTTGTCAATATGTAGAGGGTGATTTCTCTCATAATGGAAGATATTTTCATAATTTACAAGAAGATGAAAAAGAGCAAATATTAAACTATAAACTCATGGTTTATCTATGTAGTGGTACAGATAGTGAAAAGCTTGAATGGTTTAAAACCATAAACATAGCAGGAGAAAAACTCACAGAACAAGAGTTACGAAACGCAGTATATTCAGGTTCTTGGGTGAGTGATGTCAAAAGATATTTTAGTAAAAGCAATTGCCCTGCGTATAGTATTGGTAGCGACTATCTAGCTGGTTCACCCATTAGGCAAGACTATTTACAAACAGCTATTAAATGGATAAGTGACAATAAAATTGAAGAGTATATGGCAACGCATCAACACGATAAAAATGCTTTAGCCTTATGGCAATATTTTCAAAGTGTTATTACTTGGATAGAGGGTACATTTACAACAAAAAGAGTAAAATTTATGAGAAGTGTAGATTGGGGTAGCCTATACAATGAATTTAAAGATGAGGTGTTTGATACAAAAGCTTTAGAAAAAGAGATAGCTGAACTTATATTAGATGATGATGTTTCTAAGAAAAGTGGCATCTATCCTTATGTCTTAACAAAAGATGAAAAATATCTTTCTATTAGAGCATTTACAGAAGCCATAAAACAAAAAGTGTATGAAAAACAAAAAGGGATTTGTAGAGAGTGTAAAGAACACTTTGAGTTAAGTGCAATGGAAGCAGACCATATTACACCTTGGCATGCAGGTGGAAAAACAGATGAAGAAAACTGTCAGATGTTATGCGTGAATTGCAATAGGCGAAAATCAGGCAAGTAATTGATATACATCAAAGCATTTATGCTACACTTTACAAAACACAAACATTATGTCATGATAAAATAAAAAAGACATCATATGGAAGTAAAAAAATCAAAAGACAATCTCAAAGAAGAAGATGTGAAGATACCTAACGACATAACGCTAGAAGCAATGAGAGATGTAGAGACGGGTGAGAACTATGAAGAGATTGGCTTGGAAGAGTTAGCCAAATAACTCAAATTTGATTATTTATAAAAATTTGATATACTAGAAATAGCTTATAAAAGAATGGGGTTATGATGCCTAATTTACCAACACATGATGCATACATAATGACTATACTGGAAACAAAGTTTCATAACGATAGTACAAAGTTTTTTAATGCAGTCAAAGAGCTTTTCAAAACAGAAAACAAAGCCCAACAACAAGAGTATAACCTGCTAAAAGTATATGAAGAGGGTGATTTATCTATAGGGCAG
>JAAXPZ010000080.1 GCA_012329065.1 Sulfurovum sp.
CATTAACATTTTTTCAATTTCATTATAATAAATACCATTCTTAGCCACATTATATTTTGACGCGATATTGAAGATTTTTGTCGGAATACCCTCCTGAGAAAAGTATTGATAAAGTCTAAATCTTTTTTCTATTTTTTCGGAATGATTTCGTAAATTATGATTTAAAAATGCTTCTTCTTTATGCTTTATAACCTTTTTAAATGCACTACTTTTATTTAACTTTGCCACATATTTTGAACTAGATACTTCACTGTCATATAAATCACCAATGGCATCATAAACAGATAAAATATCTTTCTCTTTAATCGTGGGTTGAGGACAAAGAGCAGACCCCATATCTCCCTTAAAAAAATCTGAAGAGTACCAAACATCAGAAGTTGCTCTTAATGATTTTTTTTGAGCAATATCTTCTCTGATACCCAGTAAAAAAACTCGTGGACGATGTTGAGGCACACTATAATGTTTGGCATTTAATTGTAATTCTTGAACCACATATTTAGGGCTATTATCCCTATTCCCAACCCCTAGTTCTAGTACCTTTTTTATTTTTTGAAAAGGAGAGTCTTCATTATGTTTATTAAATCGGCTACGCATTCCCACTACATTTTCCATAAGAACAGCTTTAGGTTTAAATATCTCAACATACTCTAAAAACTGCCATGGCAACTCATTTCTATGATCTTTAGGATTTCTTTTTCCAGCCATAGAAAAACCTTGACAAGGAGGCCCGCCAACTATTAAGTCTGTATCGGGTAATTTCTCTTTTAATTGATTAATTAATGCCTCATTTTCTAAGAGTGTAATAGTTTCACCAACATATAAGCCCATCTCAATTTTTTTTTCATGTGATTGATTTAAATAAGTTTCCCAAGAGTCTTCATCTGGCAATGGTTTTATAAGGTTATGATAAAAAGTTTCAGAAGCCATAGGAGATTTTTCAACAGCCAATCCAAGTTTAAATCCAACAGATTCAAAACCAAGAGAAAGCCCGCCACAACCTGCAAACAAGTCTATATATTTCATTTTTACCTCTTATTTCAATTAATATATTATAGCAAACTAATGAACAAAAGTCCAGGGTAGTCTTAATTTAAGTATTTAATTATTCAACATCATTAACAAGTACATTTTATTTTACACCAACTTCCCCAACAAACCCAAACTCTCCCCACGCATCTTAGAAAAAGTAAAGCACTTCTTACCCAAGTCTTTCAAAGAAGCACCTATATGATACACTTCCACATCATCAATAATCAAAAACCTATCATGAGAAACATCAAGTTTTTTGACTTCTATAGGCACATACTGAGCATTGTACTTTTTGAGGTCTAGTTTGAGTTGCTTGGAGATGGTTTTGGTGTAAATGGTCACTTGCACATCTTGGTTCTTGCTAAAAAGCGTGAGGACACTCTCGTCTATGTAATTGTCTATGAGGACTATGGAACGCTTAGCACTCTTTATGAGCTTGGCTACAAATACATAGGCATCAAATACCTGCCTATCATAGAAGATGCCCTGTGTAGGAGTGAGAGAGTTGTCATGAAGTCGTGTATCTATGTTGCTGACTTTATGCTGGAGTAACTGCATCTCATGTTCGAGTGATACAAGCCTATCATGCGTGATTTTGTCTACATTGATAGCATATCCATTTGAGATGTAGTTTTTGAGTACCTTTGTTGCCCATTGTCTAAATTTTATTGCTTTTGCAGAATTTGTCCTATACCCAACAGCTAAAACAATATCTAAGCTATACAACTTCACAGGTTTATCAGAATTTGCAAAGTGCATTTTTTGCACATTGCTTTTTTCATCTACCTCTTTTTCCTCTAGTATTTTATTGATATGTCGTGTAATTACTGTTCTATCTTTAGCAAATAGACTTGCAATTTCATTTTGTCTTAGCCATACAGTCTCAGCATCTACTGAAACTTCTAGTTCAATCTCACCATTTTGATATATCTCTATAGATTTATTTAATTCCATACGTACCTCTAAAACTTTTGATATTACATTCTATCATCAATATTTCAAAAGGGTTGAAAACATGTCATATTGACATATTTTTATTATCACACTACTTCAAAATCTCCAAAAACTCACCCCTATTACTATACCCCACAAACTGATGCACTATCTTCTCAGTTTTAGGGTTTACTATATAAAGTGTAGGCGTTAAAGCTATCTCTCTAAACTGTATAGGAAAGTTCTTTCTAGAGAAGTTAAGTTTCACGGGGATATATTTGGCTTTTATCTTACTGTCTATGTCTGATTTTGAAAGCATACGATTCTCTATCTTGCAACACCAAGGACAGTAAGACATAGACATAAAGATAAACAAAGGCTTATTTTCTTTGTTTGCCTTAGCCAATGCCACTTTATAGTCAGTCTCGTAGCCCATATGTTCTGCGAAGTTTTCATGGGTCAAGCCCACTTTGGCATGAGACATATCTTTGTTATCATCTTTGTATTGATGTGCAAACCTTTGAAGCATATCATCCCCCGAATTTAAATTTTTCTATCTAGCTTTTGCTGTGTACATCTTGCTTTTATACTTTTACTTATAAGCTCAAGGGTAAGAGCTTGATTCAAGTCTGGTGCTGGTAAAGATTTTACTTGTTTGCCTTTAGACATGTGGACTCCATAAAACTATATTTATATAATTTTAGGGTATTGGAACTTAATTTTATATAACATTATACTTTTGTATATTTTAAACGACAAATGCTATAAAACTTTATATACATATATAAGTAGGTTCTAGTCTCCCCCAATCCACCACTATTGTTTCATACATTACTCCATCTCCAAACTCATCAAATACATATCCTCACCATCTACTATACGGACACTATTGCTCTGGCATGACTGGCATAGATACTCGTGTCCATCTACTTCAAACTCATCATCACAGTTGTTGCAATGCAGTTTTAGCTTCTGTTTGTTGACAACCAATTCTGCTTGGGCACAAATAGTCTCCTCCTTAAAGGTGTCAAATGCACTTTCAAGGAGATGTGGCTCCACTCCGCTCAATATCCCTATTTTTATAACCACCTTGATGACTTTGCTTGCATTATTTTCGTCTGCTAGGTCTTCGCACTGCCCTATCAGAGCCTGTACTATACTATATTCATGCATATTACCTCTTCTCATTATTAAATTTTAATCGTGTAGGTGTGCCTTTTGGGCAAATCTTATAGACAAACTCACGCCTGAGTTTATGAAAGATACTTTTTTCATCCCAAAATTCTGGGTGCATGACAGCCAACTCTTCCTCTTTGTGTCTTTCTATCTCTGCTTTGTGTTCTTCTAAGTAGTCCTCCTTGTCCCAAATATACTCATCAGCATATTGGCCTAGTGCGTATCGATGAAGATCCTCATAGTAGTTTTGATTTTCAAATACAGCATCTATCATCCCTATCACTTTTGCTTTTTCTGCACTAATAGGCAAACAGTCATTCAAAAGCCTCTCTGACATCTCCTCTCCTACACGTTTAGGCAAGGTGTAGGTATGATATTCGCTCCCAGAAAGTCCCAAAGTTTTATAGTGGGGATTAAGCACAACACTTTCACGAGCCACCGCATAGTCACAAGCTAAACCCATGAAAACACCCCCTGCTCCAGCATTTCTCCCAAAAGAAGCGATAGTTACTACTTCATCTGCATAAAGTATGGCAGAGACTAGGTCATTCATAGCGTTGATGTTTGCCCAGCCGTCTTCTCCTTGTTTGGCGGAGTCTTCTAGTATGTTTAGGTGTATGCCATTAGAAAAGAAGTCTTGCCCTCCCATAAGAACCAGCACTTCGCACTCGTTTTTGAGATAATCTACAGCATACTTGAGTCGTATACATTGCTCAGCATTCATCGCACCATTATGGAAACTGAAATACAAATAAGCTACGCTGTCCCGTTTTTCCATACTTGCCTCATAAAATGTCTCATAGCTTTTATCAAAAATGAGAGGTAGGCGTTCTTCTTTGATACCTTGAAGTTTTTCTTTCAGCACATAGGTAGCAGGGAGTTTAAAACCTCCTACTTTTTTAAGGTGACTTACCCACACAGCACCATCTACCGTACCTAGACAAATAGCCCCATCACGCTTGGCAAGTATCTCTTTTTGCTCTCCCTTGAACTTCTCTTCTTTATGTACACCATAGAGGTAGCAAGGCAGACCTAGTATCTCGTCTAGCACACCTGGCAGAGAGTCTGAGAGGTTTATTTTGTTTATGATGGTCTGAGTGTCATCCACAGCCCAATCTATGCTTCTTTTGGCTTGTGTGAACTGTTTATGAATAGGGTTCAATTCTTGTACTACGAACTTATTATTCTCAATATTCTCAAGCAAAACCTCCAAGGCCTCAAGTGAAGTCTGTACTATCTCCTGTCTATAGAGTGAGGCTTTATAGGTATCTCGTACTTTAAAGTCCACCTCTGCATAGATGTCTCCACCATCATACTCACTATTGGCACGAAGCACCACAAGCCCCCACGCTTTGGTATGGCTCTGTAAAGCATACTCCAAGCTACTAGGTCCTCTGTCTCCTCGTGGTCCGGGGTGAAAGATATAGGTGGGGTAGTTTTCATAAATGCTTGATGGCAAATAGGCTTTAAGAAAAGGACAGAGTATCATCTCTGGCTCGTAAGCCTCTATCTCCTCTAGCATCTGTGTCTCACTGATGGCAAAGCATACCGCTACTTCATGCCCTTTGTCTTGCAGTCTTGTGAAGACGGCTTGGGTTTGGCTGTTGAAGGCGGTGACTAGGAGGAGGAGTTTCATTTAACTATTTTTCACCCAATTCTCCAACCCCAATCCCTCAACCCTTTCAAACTCTTTCGTATTATTAGTAACTATAGTAGCACCTAAACTCAAAGCATGTGCAGCGATGAGCATATCATGCACACCAATGACTTGTCCTTCTTTCTCTAGTGTAGTACGTATGTCCGCATATGCTTGTGCAGAGGCTTTGTTGTAGTCATAGATGGTGAATTGCTCTACAAACATATTGACTACTTTTACAAGCTTAATACTACCTCTTTTAGTTGCTCCATAAAGTAACTCTGAGACTACTATGCTAGAAAGTGCTATGGTGTGCTCTTTTTCTACTTCTTTGAGCTTTTGAAATATTCCTTTTGGGTTATCTCTGATGATATAGCTACACATGTTAGTGTCAAGCATATAGAGCATTAAAAAAGTTCCTCTCTTTTGTCTATAGGTGGTTCAGTACGGTCTATATTAAAGCCTGAAGTATCTACCTCTTCTAGTGCATGAGACATAGCGTCCCAATGGTTCTCTTTTTTAGGTGTGATAATGAGTCTATTTCCTACTTTTTCTATGTACACCTCATCTCCATCAACCCTAAATTCTTTAGGTATACGTATCGCCTGTGAACGACCATTTAAAAATACTTTTGCTAACTGTGTCATGCGGTGCTCCTTAAATTAATATATATCATATAGTATATACTATTTAAGATATTTTGTCAAATGTACTACAAATTTCAATATCCAAATAAACAAACTTCTTATCATTCGTCACTATCAAATCGGCTTCTATCTTTTTGGCACATACATACTGCACTGCATCTTCATAGTCTTTATTAGGCTTAGCACTATCACTGCATAAGTCCAGTGCCATCAACACATCATCAGACTCTATATGAACCAAGGTAAATATATCACTTATGAAATACATTTTGTCTAATACTTCACTTGTGTCGAGTGTTGAACGGTTAGAGAGTATGTAAAATACATTTGCAAGTGTGTCACTATTTATAAATAACTCACAAGCTTCTTGTTCCATATGCTCTATAATGCGTGAAAAACTATTTTCATGCATAGCCCTTGTGTTGTCACACATATCTATGACGATATTTGTATCTACATAGATGCTATTGTGCATGTTTTAAAGCTTTTTCTGTACGCATTTCACGTATGTCTATGTCACCTATATTTGCAGCAGGCGAGTTCTTTAGTTTTTCAAGAGCAGCCAATCTTTTGGCTCTTTTCTCTTCTCTTATATCTTTTTCTATCAAATCTTCTATGTATTGCGTTTGCGTCTTTGCTTCTCTTTTTGCTTTTTCTTCTAAGTGTTTTGCTGTTTCTTCATTGAAGTTAAAATTCTTACGTATAGTCATAACATATCCTTTTATACATATAGTCTATACATATATTACCATACTTACACAAATTTAGCAAATCCGAGGCAAGAGCTCACCCGTAGGCAAGTCTAAAAATCGCTTCGTTCCCCAAGAAGAGTTGAGTAACACTTTCCCTACATGTTGTTGCGTCACAGTAGCAATGATGGCTGAAGTTTTATGTGTTTGCTGTAACACTTCTAAAGCTTTGGCTTCGTCTTCTTTGTTTACACAAAGCACAAATGTACCCTCATTTGCTAAATCTACTGCTTCAAAGCCTAGCATCTCACAAATGCCTCGAACTTCATCTATCACAGGAATTTTCTCTTCTTCTACTTCTACACAGACGTCTGAAGTTTTCGCCCATTCGTTGAGCACAGCAGAGACTCCACCACGTGTGGCATCACGTAAGGCAACTATGTTGATGTCTGCATCCATGAGTGCTTTTATCTGTGGGTAGAGTGAAGCACAGTCTGTTTTGAGTCCAGACTCTAATTCTATGCCCTCACGTGCTGCAAATATAGTTGCACCATGACAGCCTAAGTCACGAGACACCAAGATACTCATGCCCTCTTTCAGTCCTGAAGCAGTAATGCCCTTATGCTCTATGGTTCCTATGCCTGTGGTGTTTATGAAAAGTTTATCTACAGCACCTTTGGGTACTACTTTTGTGTCACCACTAACAACTATGGCATCATTTATTTCTAACTCTGTCTTCATGGACTTCACTATTTTCTCTAGCTCACGTGTAGAAAAGCCCTCTTCTATGATGACTGAACAAGTCATATACTTAGGCTTTGCACCCATCATAGCTAAGTCATTACACGTACCACATACGGCTAGCTTACCTATGTCTCCTCCAGGGAAAAACAGAGGGCTTACCGTAAAGCTATCTGTTGTAAAAGCAAGTTTACCATCTTCTATGACTGCAGCATCTTCACTTTTAGCCAAGATATCGTTTTCAAAGTGTTTGTAGAATATTTTTGTGATGAGTTCATTATTTTCTGTTCCACCGTTGCCGTGGGCTATGGTTATGGTTTTGGTCATATTTTCTCCCGTTGAGATATTTCTTGTTGTCCATCAGGAGTCAGGTTATTCATAATTTATTGCATACGCAACAAATGCCCAAAGGAAATACCCTTGGGGTATACAAATCACCAGACCCCTTATATTTTAAGGGTACCCACAAAGGGGGCACCCCTACAATTATTTTATGCATTCAACCCTGTAGGGGCAATCCCTTGTGGTTGCCCTTTTTTAAATGAGATTCCCATATTTATAATAAGCTGCACAAGCCCCTTCAGAGCTCACCATGCAAGACCCTATAGGTGTACTTGGTTTGCATGCTGTACCAAAAATAGTACATTCAGGAGGCTTTGCCGTTCCTCTCAGTATGTCACCACAAATACAAAGCCTATGATCCTCTATCTCAGTTATCGGCAGTACACTTTTATATACTGATTCTGCATCATATTTGATGAACTCATTCTTGAGCTTTAGTCCGCTTTCAGGAACAGAACCAAGTCCTCTCCAACGAAACAGATCCACTTTATCGAAATAAGTATCTATTAGTTTTTGTGCACTTTTATTGCCTTCATTGGTGACAACTCTCTTATATTGGATCTCAAGTTCACATCTATTTTCTACAAATTGTTTGACTATCATAGATATACCCTGCATCACATCAACAGGTTCAAATCCACTCACAACTACAGGACGGTCATAGTCTCTAGGAAATTCATCATAAATCTTCGCACCTGTGATTACGCTCACATGAGAAGGGCCGATAAAGGCATCAATTTTATTGTTGTAACTATCCACATGCTCATCACGACTATCTATCAGCTCTCTCATAACCTCTGGAACTGTTACATGGTTTATGTGAAAAAGTACATTTTCTATATCTAACTTAATAATCTGATCGACCAGAACTGCTGTCATAGGAGTAGTCGTCTCAAAGCCGATAGCAAAAAATATCACAGTTTTACTTGGATTCTTATCTGCGATTTTGATACATTCCAACGGAGAATAAACAAAACGAACATCCGCACCTTTGGCTCTAGTATCTTGCAGACTACCTGAGCTTCCAGGAACCTTGATCATGTCACCAAGAGTGACCAGTATGACATCGGGCTGTAAAGAAAGTACATAAGCATGGTCTATCCGCTCTTTGGGCATGATGCATACTGGACACCCTGGTCCATGTATGAAGTTTATATTCTTTGGCATCATTTGTGGCAATCCAAACTTCATGATACTATGAGTATGTCCGCCACAGACCTCCATGATGTTGATAGTTCTATCCAGTTTGGCAGCATCTTTAGCTATGATTTTTGCATAGGCTCTTAGAGTATCTCCATCGCGGAAGTCATCATAAAGATTTTTTAATTCAAGCTCCGCCATATTTACTGCTCACTAACAACTGCCACTTGCTCTCTGCCTCTATTGGGGCACTCATCGTCCTCCAGTATCGCCTTTCGCCGATCCTCCTCTTCCATCACTTCAAGTATTTGCCGATAGGTATCCAGCGACAAAAGAGCTTCTTTTTCGTCTATCTTGTCCATGACAAAACCTATATGCAAGAGCACATAATCTCCAAGCTGTAAGTCTTTGTCTTGCATCATCAGCATACTCGCCTCTCTCTTGACACCCATAGTATCTACTGTACACATAGTCCTATCTTCATTTATTTCTACTACTTTACTTGGGATTGATAAACACATACATTTCCTTTTTACACTTTGAATTATAGATGCCCCGCCTACACGGCTTCACTTCGTTCCGACCGTTTCGGTTCCGAAGCTGTAAACGTGAAGCAGTTCACGTTTACTTTAGCTTCTCATCTTTCTCTTAAACTCTATCCATTCAGCTACTGCCTTAACGCTATCTATATCATTGACATTCACTTCCAGTATGTCTACATTTGGCTTGATGCGTCTTGCCTCTGCTTTTTCTCTTTCCATATCGTATTTGAAGTGTGGAAGCAAGTCTGTTTTGGTGATGAGTACCAAATCTGCTTGTCTGAACATAACTGGGTATTTGGCTATCTTATCTTCACCCTCTGGTACTGATACAAGTACTATATTTAAATGTGTACCTACATCATATGAAGCTGGGCATACTAAGTTTCCAACATTCTCTACAAAACAGACATCCAACTCATCCAAAGGCATATCATGAAGCCCTTTGTGTACCATAAATGCATCCAAATGACAAGCTGTTCCTGTTTGGATCTGACAGGCATGAATACCTTTTGCTCTTAGCCTATTGGCATCTCGTTCAGTCTCTAAGTCACCTTCAACCACACCAAATTTAAAGTCTGCCACATCAACTAAATGCTCCAAAAGCGTGGTTTTTCCAGAACCTGGACTAGACATAAGGTTTATACCCAATATGCCTTTTTCTTCTAAATGCTTTCTATTGTGTTCTGCCTCATGATCATTTTTATCTAGTATCTTTTGTATGACTGAGATAGTCTTTGCATCATTAAGCTGTGGATTATGATGCAAATGCTCATGTGCCTTTTGGTGCTCACCAGAACCACCTCCCTCATGGGAATGTGTGTGCTCTGCATCTTTATGCTCATGTGAATGAAATGTTTTTCCGCCATCGTGGCTATGCTCATGAGCATGCTCCTCCATACCTCTTATACTACAACCGCAATCTGTACACATATAATCTCCTATCCTACTAAAATATTTGTTCCTACAACAAGCGAAACCACTCCCGCTGTCGTAAATGCTCTACGAACATTTCTGATATTTCCCAAAAGGCTCTTGTTAATATAGAGCATCACAAGTCCAAATGCCATAAATATCAACATTACACCAAGCGTAAATGCAGCTATCATGCCGAAATCAACCGCACCGCCCTGCACTGCACCAAGTGTAACCAGCATGCCTCTTACTCCCCCTGCACCCATCAATAGTCCAAGTGTCAAAGAAGATGTTTTTGCTACAGTGTCATCATGATGCTCATGTGATTTGCCAAACCAAATATGGATATGCTCTTTGCCTTTGTGTGTGTGTTTGCTGAGTTGTATACGATCTGTAGCTACCATAAACAGAAGGTATACACCCATACCTATAATAACAGAAGCAGAAACTACATCACCATATCCGAGTATCACATCTGAAATCTCTATGCTTTGGAGTAGCTTAGCAAAGAGAAAAAGGCTCACTCCATGCCCCACGGCAAACAATGTCGTAATTAGCATAGTTTTTCTTTTGTTTTTGCCAATAGAAAAATCTGCAATAGCAGTCAAATGATCGGGACCAAAAGCATGCAAAATACCATACCAAAAAATAACCATTAACGATAACTCCACAAACTACTCCTCGTGCTGTACTTAAGATGCCTTATATTATTCTTTTTATATTAAGCTATGATTAAAAAAGTTATTTCTACTACATTTTAGGGACTAAATGATATACTATTTTATGAAATGTATCTACTGCGAACATCCGTACACCTATATACTTGGTAACAAGCAAAGAAAATGTAGTAAGTGTAAAAGAAAATTCTCTCCCAAAAAATTACTTAGGGAGTCTTTGCTTTGGGACTGTTTTTATAGAGAAAATACTATCTCAGAAACTTGCCTATCTACAGGAATGCACTTTGTGACTGTACAAAAATATTTTGATAATTTTCGTAAACAGGTTGCCGTAGAATCCGACAATCTTTATCAGCTAAACTCTCATAGAATTAGAGACTATGAGGAGTATATGTATTTACCAAAAACCCTCAGACCAGATGAGCATATAGAGAAAGTCAAGCACTTTCTAACCCTCGCATATGATAAAAAAGTCTATAATCTTATGATGCCATCCGTAGGTAGGCTTGGACTTGATATATCAGACAGAGATGATAGGAAATTGCTCAAAAAATATCTCAAATACAGCATAGTTTCCAAGATATCAACTCAGAGATCAACTATACGCAATTTCTGGGACTACTTCGAGAACTTTATACTCAAGTACAAAGGTGTAAGTGATGAACAATTTGTGTACTATCTCAAAGAGGCGGAGTGGAGGTTCAATACTTTGGCTATGAAAAGTTAGCTCTATCATATTATCTTTTATTGCTCCTGCATAGTATTACTCATCAAGCTTGCAACTTGTCCTAGAGCAATCCCTCCATCATTGGGCGGGAATAGATTTGGGATGAAAGCATTTGGAAACCTATCAAGCAGTAGGCTCAAAAGCACCCTATTTTGAAATACCCCTCCACTTAGTACCAGCGGTAGGTCGTCATAATCTCTATATACTATAGCAATCATCTCTAAAAGAGTATTAAAAAATTTAGAAACCGATACTTGTTTATCGTTTTCATTCAGTATATTTTGAATGATAGGTAAAACATTTATAATCCCATCTTTGTAGGTAAAATCATAGTAGCCTTTGATAGAGTCATCATATAGCTCCTCAAGAAGCATACCACTCTCTCCCTCAAAGCTAATCTTGTGGCACACATCTGTCAGCGAGGCAACAGCATCAAATAGTCGTCCCATAGAAGAGCTCATAGGGGTATTAAGTCCCTTTTTCCACATTATATATTGTGTCTTTAGCTCTGCTTGACTAAAGGCTTTGATTGTAGGATTATCTAAAACCAAGGCTTTTTCTGCGTAAAGTTCAAAAAGCAAACTAAGTGCTACTCTCTTGGGCTCTTTTATCGCTTTTGCACCACCTAGAAGCTTGAAATACTCTATATGAGCCACTCTTGTGTAGCCACTATAATCACAGAGCATAAACTCTCCACCCCAAAGATTACCATCATCCCCATAGCCAGTACCATCAAAAGCAACACCAAAAACTTTCCTTTTTAGCTGCTTCTCTGCCATAACACCTATTATATGTGCATAATGATGCTGAATCTCTTGTAGGGGCAATCCCTTGTACTTGTCCTTGGCATATTTGGTGCTCTCGTATCCTGGATGCATATCATGTATTATAACATCTGGTTCAAAATCATACATACATCTTAGCGTATCTATATTTTTCTCATAATATTCCACTGACTCTATGCCATCTAGATCTCCAATATGAGGAGACAGAATGACCTGATTGTTAAATCCTATAGCGACTGTACTCTTCTGATTTGCACCTACTGCCAGAACTCTCTTTTGTAGTGCAAGTGGTAATTTTATACTCACAGGTGCATATCCTCTGGCACGACGAAGAGTAATAATTTGACTCTTTACTACCATCAAGACGGAATCATCACATCCATTGACAATCTCTCGATTGTGCTCAAGCAGATAACCATAGACAGCAGACAGCTTCTCTATACTTTCTTTATCAGTACAAATAGGCTCGTCTGTGATGTTTGCAGAAGTAGCAACCAAAGGACGATTAAGTTTATCTAACAGTAAAAGATGCAAAGGAGTATAAGGCAAAAACAATCCAATACGAGACATGTTGGGAGCAACCATTTGTAGGGGTAGCCCCTTGTGGCTACTCTTTGATTTCACCAACACAATAGGACGCTCTCTTGAAGCCAACAATCTTGCTTCTGTCTCGTTGAACTCTGCGAACTCTCCTGCCATCTCTATATCTTTTACCATAACAGCGAATGGCTTAGTAGGTCGGTGTTTTCGTTCACGCAGCCTAGCAATCGCCTTTTCATTTGTCGCATCACACACCAAATGATAGCCGCCCACACCCTTAACAGCTATAATGTTTCCTTCTAATAAAAGCTCAACTACTTTATTTATAATTGTCGGGGTGGGGACACCCCGACCTACATTGTCCATGAGTTTTAATGTAGGTCCACAATCCCAACATCCAATCGGCTGAGCATGATAGCGTCTATCGAGAGGATTCGCATATTCCTGTTCGCATGCCTTGCACATCTGAAAAAATTTCATAGAAGTATTTGGACGATCATATGGAAGATTATAGATAATGGAGTATCTTACACCACAGTTGGTGCAGGTGATAAATGGATAGAGATAGCGTCTGTTAGATGGGTCAAACAACTCCTCTTCACACTCTTGGCATATGCTTACATCTGGAGGAATTCTAACTGTAATATAGCCATCATTATCTGTTTCTATAATTCTAAAATTTTGAAAAAATAACTGTTCTATTTGTTTCCAATCAAGAGTTTCTATCTTTGCAAGCGGAGGTATTTGATTTTGTAAGGCAGTTATAAAATTCTTCAAGTCCAACTCACTTGCATTAACAGTAATCTCCACACCGCCTGCTCCATTTAGCACAGTCCCAACAAGATTCATTTTTGTAGCCATCTGATAGACAAAAGGGCGAAAACCTACACCCTGTACTGTACCAGTGATATTTATTTGATAGGTATTAAGAGGCATCAGCTTTACTTTTTATTAAGTATAACAACTGATACCTTTTATCTTGTCTTCTAAGTCTTAAAGACATCCCTAACAATAGAACCCTCTGAGTCAAAAGGATAGATTAGCCCAATAATAAGAATAATTAATAGGTAAAGTTTATTATACTTATCTTTATATATTAATTTATATTTATATTTATAATAAAGTAAAATAATATAACCATTTATTGATAATATTGGTACTAAACTTTGATTTATTAGTAAATTTTAGGGTCTAAATTATTAATTTTTCTTATCTCTAACTAAATAATCATCCACCATTTTTAATTTGAAAGACTTAGTGAATCCTCTATGAATTTTATTTAACATCTTCTAAGTCTGAAATTAGGATTATTCTCACAATATAACAAATCAAAATACAATTTATTTAAGGCATATTATAGTTATTTATTTAGAAATTATTCTATGTTAATCTGATAAACAAATCAATACTTATTCAGTGTTGCAACAGTATTGCTCTGGTAAAATGATTTTTACTAAAAAGAACACAAAAGTGGGTGACTGCATGGATTTAACTGGTTTCGATAATATTGAGGACTCGCTACCATTGGTAGAGAGAAGGGATTTTCTAAAGTTTTGTGCAACTATTACTGCAACTCTTGCACTTCCCGATACTGCTACTGCAGAAATTGCACAAGGTATAACAAATCCTGAGAGACTTCCAGTCATATGGCTTAGTGGTGCAGAATGTACTGGATGCACCATGGCACTATTTAGAACAACTCATCCGACAATTGAAGGGATGATTTTTGACCTCATATCGCTTGATTATCATGCCGCACTGCAAAACCCATCTGGCTATGCCGCAAAAGGTCATATGTATGATATAGTAGAGAAATATGCTGGTAAGTTTTTGTTGGTTGTAGAGGGTGCTGTTCCTCTAAAGGATGGTGGAATATACTGTAGAAGTGGAGGTCAAAACTTTGTGGACACCCTAAAAAAGGTTGGCTCTAAAGCTGCTGGTGTTATTGCAGTAGGATCCTGTGCTGCATGGGGTGGCATGCCTGCATCCAACATGAACCCAACTGGTTGTGTTGGGGTCAAGGATGTCCTAAAAGATACTAGAGTTATCGAGATACCTGGATGTCCTCCAAATCCCTACAATCTTCTATCTACAATTATACACTATCTTACATTCAATAAGTTTCCTGCAGTAGATCATAAAAATAGACCACTCTTCATATGTGATAGACTCATTCATGACCACTGTGAGAGAAGACCACACTTTGACAATGGTAGATTTGTAAGAGAGTTTGGAGATGAGGCACATAGGCAAGGTCACTGTCTATACCACATAGGATGCAAGGGTCCTGTTACTTATGGAAACTGCCCGACGATGCAGTTTGGAGATGCAGGAGCTGGATGTTGGCCAGTTGCAATTGGTCACCCATGCTTTGGATGTAACGAAGAGGGGGTTGGGTTTGAAGTGCCTCAATTTGAAGTATGTGACATAATCCATGCCACATCACCTGCATATCATCCCCCTGTAGTACCAAATCATAAGAAATCTATAGGGGCTGGAGAAGCTGCCTTGATGGCTGGTGTTGCAGGAGCTGCCCTAGGTGCAGGAGCTCTTTTTGTATCAAGTTTAAAGTCGGAGCCTATAGAGGATAATGAAGATGAAAAGGCGTGAATTTTTTAAAAACTCCTTAAAAGGAGTTGCTGCTGTAGCTACTGTGGGTGCAGCTCCTCTTGAAGCTGATGTGGTCAAAGAGTTTCACATATCAGATAAAACTGTCGGCATACTATACGATGCTACTATATGTATAGGTTGCAATGCCTGTGTTACTGGGTGCAAAAAAGCAAACAAAGACCCTCAAGAGATTTATGATGGCGAAAAAGCTTGGGATAAACCTTATGACCTAACTGCTGACACGAGAAATATCATAAGACAGTATAGACATGGTACTGCCCAAACAAAAAATGAGATAGAAGATGGTTATGGTTTTATTAAAGGTCAATGCCTGCACTGCCTTGAGCCTGGTTGTGTATCAGCCTGTCCCACTTCAGCACTACTTAAAGATGACAATACAGGCATAGTAAAGTATTTTGCAGATAGCTGTATAGGCTGTAGATATTGTCAGGTGGGATGTCCTTATGATATACCAAAGTTTGAGTGGGATGATTGGTATCCTGAGATAGTAAAGTGTCAACTTTGTGATCATTTATTGGAAAAAGGTGAGCTGCCAGGATGCTGCTCAACTTGTCCTACTGGTGCATCACTTTTTGGTCCTGTTGCTAAACTAAGAGAGGAATCAAAGAGAAGATTACTACTGGAAGAGAAAGATAAATATACTTATCCTGTGTTTTCTACAGACTCAGGATATACTCTAGTACATAAGGCGGCAAAATATATAAAACATCACTATGGAGAGCATGAACTTGGTGGCACACAAGTTACATATCTGAGTGCTATACCTTTTGAAAAACTTGGTTTACCTGCGTATCCCAAGAAGTCTTACGCTAGTATTAGTAATGCTAAGCAGCGAGGCGTGTACTCTAGTATGCTTATTCCAGCTGCTGTTCTTGGAACATACTCATTTTTCATACGAAAAAATATGATCGAAGAAAAAGAAGAAGAGAAAAGACTTTTGGAAGAATCCAAAGAAAATGGAGACAAGGATGCATAAAGAGGTAGCTTTAGGGGGTAGAATATTTACTCCTGTATTTGTGGGCATGGCAACACTTGTGGGACTTATGGTCATAGCTCTTGGATTTAGATTTATTCTTGGGCTTGGAGCAGTCTCAAATATGAGTGATGGATATCCTTGGGGTATCTGGATCGCTTATGATGTTGTTGTAGGAAGTGCTTTTGCCTGTGGTGGATATGTTATGGCATTAACGGTATATGTGTTTAATAAAGGCAAATATCATCCACTAGTGAGGCCTGCATTACTTGCTTCTATGTTTGGATATACGCTAGCGGGTGCTTCAGTTATGTTTGACATAGGAAGATATTTTCACGCTTATAATCTTTTCTTGCCTTGGAAGATCAATTATACTTCTGTTATGCTTGAAGTTGCACTGTGCGTTACGGCTTATATCATAGTTTTATGGATAGAGTTTGCACCTGCAATCACTAGTAAATTTAAGCTAGAGAAGCTGACAAAGATTCTTGAAAAGACAGCATTTTTCTTTATCGCTGTAGGTGTAACACTGCCTATGATGCATCAATCATCACTAGGAACTATGATGATCATAGCTGGCGAGAAGTTGCATCCTCTATGGCAAACACAAATGCTACCACTATTTTTCCTATTTTCAGCTCTATTTATGGGATTTGCGATGGTAGTGTTTGAGGGCAGTATAGTGTCAAAAGCCTATAAGCTTGGTGACGAGACAACGATACTTTCAAAGATGGCAAAAACAGCTGTTATTATACTAAGTATCTTTATCTTGCTTCGTGTTCAAAATCTCTTATTGAACAAGCAAGTTGCTAATGCATTTAGTTTTGATACTGCTTCTATCACATTTCTTATGGAGATGCTATTGATGTGTACAGGATTAGTGATGCTAGCTATTAAAAAGTTTAGGACTTCTCCTAGATATCTTTTTGTAGGAGCAGTGCTTATACTACTAGGTTCATCACTTTATAGATTTAATGTTTATTTGATAGCATATGCACCTATGATTGGTGATTGGAGTTATTTCCCATCTATTGGCGAACAGATAGTATCATACGGACTAATTGCGGTAGAGATTGCAGCATACACATTTTTTGTAAAATACTTTGCAGTTTTTACAAAACACTAATACACAAAAGGTTAAATATAAAATGGCTAAGAAAAGAATAATTGTTGATCCTGTTACTAGGATAGAAGGACATTTGAAGATAGAAGTTGAAACCGAAGATGGTAAAATCACTGATGCGTGGTCAACAGGAACACTCTGGAGGGGTGTAGAGAAGATACTAAAAGGAAAAGATTCGAGAGATGCATGGCAGACAGTCCTTAGGATATGTGGTGTCTGCACTGTCTCTCAGGGAATAAGTTCGGTTCGGGCAGTAGAAAATGCCTTGGAGATGAAAATACCCCTAAACGCACAATATATTAGAAATATTATGATGGGTTCACATACTATCGTAGATAATATGATTCATTTTTATATCTTTTGTGGCCTTGACTGGTTTGACATAGAATCAGCTGCATTCAAAGCAAGTCCGACGAGAGCAGCAGCTCTAGCACAATCATACTCTTCATGGAAAGACAATTCTGTGCAAGACATGAAAAAGACGCAGGTGAAATTGCAAAAACTCTTAAACTCTGGTCAACTTGGAATATTTTCAGATGGATATAGCGGTCACTCGGATATGCAATTGCCGCCAGAAGCAAATCTAATCCTAGCAACTCATTATTTCCAGTCACTTGATTATCAAAGAATTGCCAATAAAATAGTAACTATACTTGGTTCAAAAACTCCACATATTCAAAATCTTGCTGTTGGAGGAGTTGCTAATCCTATCAATCCAGACTCTGCAGCAGTGCTTACTATCGAAAGACTTCAATATGTAAAAAAACTCATTGATGATTTAGAAGATTTTATCAATCAAACTTACAACAGTGATGTTGCACTTCTAGCTGCATACTATCCTGAATGGAGTGAAATAGGTAAAGGTCAAGGAAACTTCCTCGCCCACCCTGAATTTCCACTAGATGAAGCAAGTGATGACTGCTATATACCTGGCGGATATATAGAAGGAAGAGACTTTAGTACATTTAGGAAAATTACCTCCCTAAATGATAAATACATAGAAGAGAATGTTCTAGAATCAGTAAAACATTCTTATTTTAAGGGTGATGCCATACAAAGTCCATACAACTTGGGTGACCTAGAACCTGCTTATGACCCCAATAATAAAGCAAAATACTCTTGGGTGAAATCACCATATTTTAAAAATAAAACAGCTGAACCTGGTCCAACTGCCAGCGTATATGCAATGCATCTTAGTGGCTTTCAGCCTTGTATTGATGTTACAAACAAGGTGTTTAAGACTATTAAAAAATTAGGTGGAGGAGAGTACACACTTGAAAAACTTGACTCTACCATAGGAAGACTTGTAGCTAAATCCATCAGAGTCTCAGTCATGCAGTCAACCATAGCAAAACAATGGGATTTACTGATTGAAAATATACAAAGGGGAGATTTTACAACATTTTACAAGCCTACATTTCCAAAAGGAGAAATCAGAGGTATGGGGATGCATGAGGCTCCGCGTGGTGCTCTGGTACACTGGGCAAGAGTCAAAGATGGAAATATAGAGTCTTATGAGGCAACTATACCCACTACTTGGCTAGCAGCACCAAGAGGTCATAATGGCGAATACGGTGCTTACGAATATGCACTTATTGGTACAAAAGTAGCTGACCCCAAAAGACCTCTTGAGATTGTCCGAATCATTCACTCATACGATCCATGCATGGCATGTTCGGCACATATATTGAGTCCTGATGGAGACTCGTATACAAAAGTCAAAATACAATAATGATCTTCAACAGCAAATGCAACATAGGGATACTTGGTGTTGGCAATACACTGCTTAGCGATGAAGGCTTTGGTCCCTACTTTATAGATTATTTATATGAAAATTGCGAATGGAGCGACAAGATAGAAGTTACTGATGGAGGGGCATCTGGAATCATGCTTTCTCCATACATAGAATCAAAAGAGTATCTTTATATAGTAGATGTTATTGATATCGATTCAACCCCTGGAGATATCTATGTTTTTGATGAAAGTGAAATTAGAGCCAAAGATATACAATCAAGCCTATCTGTGCACAAAATAGGACTCATAGAGATAATTGAGCTCAATAAAATAAATGATTACAAAACTCCAAAAGTTATAGAATATATTGGGATAGTGCCTGAATCACTTGAAATAGCAGAACATGTGTCCAGTACTCTAAAAGATAAAACAGATGATATTTTAAATATATTGATTAAAAAAATTTCACTCATTGACGATGGCATGTCGCACTATATTAGGAAAAAATAGACTAAACAGGTAATTCATTGGCAAAATATATACTATGATTTACAGATGCTTCTTTACTTAATTTAATAAATAATCGCCTATTTCCAAGTAGTGAACCAGTGACCACTGTAGCAGCAACGCCCATATTTTGTTTGACTTCATCTAGTTCATTGGATAAAAATTCACAGAAGCTTTCAACTATGCCATAACTAAGCGTCAAAGGCTCAACTCCAGCCAATTTAAAACTCATTGCAGTACGAATAGTCATCAAGGGGTCTAGGTAGACTTTACCGTCCCTATTTAGAAGCTTATAATCTATACTAGGGCCCTTTTCTCCCATAAACAGCATAGAATTGATACTCAGCACCTCTGCTGCTTCTAGGGTATCATCTGTATCTGATAGATTAAGTATAATAGAAATAATGCCCCAAAGTCTATAGATGTTGAAGTTATGATTTTCAAATACTATTTTTGTAAGCTTCTCAAAGTATTCAGGGTATGTTTTTCTATAATTCAAAATGATTTTACCACCATTCTCGTCACTATCTATAATATCTTTAAAAATACTGGCTATAGAATCAAAAGTAAAACTAAGAGAAAGATACTCTATAATGCCGTATTTCTCACCTCTTACTAAAATATTATTCTTATGCTCTTTGCTAAGGTTTATACTGGCTATACTCTCATGTTTAAGCCTATGCTCTTCAATAACTGCATTAAACATATCAGGTAATGACCTAGGGTCTTTTGATTCAGAGACTAACGGCAAGCCTTTACATCCAGATATTATGGCTATATGCTTTGGAGACGCAACAACTTCTATCGGCTCCATATTTTGCTTGTATTCCAGCAAAAGTAATTCTTCATGAAGTTTGGTTTTATCTTTACTGATATATATAGCTTCGATATCCAAATGATGAAGCTCTTCCATCAATAAGTGCAGAATCATATCATCAGGAAGTTTAAATCTAACAAAATCACTATTATCTAGACCAAAACTGTCCTTAAAGTCATCTCTTGTTTTGAGTTGCACAAATGGTTTCTCAAATGAACCTAATGCCTGAATACCATACTCCTCTATCTCGGCATATTTCATTATAGTTGCCAAATCATAGGCTATGACATCAAATTCCATTTTTGTACATTTACTTGACAAAACACCAACAATATAACTGCCATAATGAGTATTTATCTTTAGTGTCTGTCCAGATGATATAGATATAACAGCCTGCTGTATCTCGTCCTTGTAGCTTCTTGATTCGCCTTTTGTGCCATAACCACAAACTTCACACTCTGTAAATATATCGAAGTAGCTTGGATGATCGTATTCTATGGATTCTTTGGCACACTTTGGACAAAAAGGCATAGACAGTTTATCTTTAGTATCTAGCACATACTCGCCTTCTGGCATCTCATCGACAATCGAGGCTTCTGTGTTGTAGAGAAATATAGAATGTGGTAAATTCCTAGCAAGCAGCGTAGCGAATTCTTCTAGCTTTTCTGCCTCGTCTGCCTCAACATATAACTTCAATAGAAAATGCTCTTTGAGGATTTTTCCATCTAGGCAAAGTTCTTTAAGGGTTCTGAGAAAAATCTTCTCATACACTTGTGATGAAGAACGATAATCAAGCCTAAATTCCAGTATCATATCCTGCTCCTTTGGTATAAGTACTCTCCACAATATCTCTGATTGCTATATCAGGGTTTTTAATCGATACTTCGATACCGAGTTCTGTCAGATATTTTATAATAGCATGCTCCATAGTTATACTAGCTTTTACCACTTCGTCTGTCATCATAAATGTACTGTCTTCACCTATTACAAAAGGAACTACTCCCACGATGTTTACAGGTGGTAGATCACCTATCATATCTATCATCTGGAGGGTCTGTAGCATCTCTACTTCATGTGCACTTCCACTCCAAGTAATATACTCTGGCATATCATCGAAGCTGAAGCTATACACATCCCCTATGCTTGCGTCATCCACATCGACACAATCAATTATAACAACCTTATCATGCTCAGTAATAAGAGGAATAAGCCTATGTGCCAGCGTTCCACCATCTATAATCTCTACTGTGTGCTGTTCGGAGGAGAAGGTATATTTTTCTTCGATAAAGTTTGCCAAGTGAGGACCGATACCCTCATCACCAAAAAGAATATTACCTATGCCTAATATGAGAACTTTCACTCGATACCTTTTTTGATTGAATTATACAACTAGAAGAGGTTATTAAAATATTACTTAGAAGGAGATATGCCTCTATATCTCCTCGAAACTAATATTAATGCTTTTTATGCCACTTCATACCAGAGAAGATTGCATCCATAGCACCTTCTTTGCCAAATACAGCATTATATACTGCCATATATACATGACCAAACACGAAGAGGATTACGCCCCATGTAGTGATATGATGCACCTGCCTAACAATGGCTAAGCCTCCCATCATCTCCTCAAGATAACGCATAGGCTCATAGATCAATCCGCCAAACCCTTCATGGTATACATTGGCATAAAGAATAAAACCTGTAATAATCAAGACAAATATCATTATATAGAAACCTACATATGCCATAAACTGTAGTGGATTATAAACACCGCTAAGTTTTGGATGTTTACATATCAAAAGATAATACCCTATTTGCTGGATCCAAATCTTTGGATTTATGATATCTTTAAGTGCGTCTCTCTCCATTTTATGTTTTCGACCAAATACAAAAAGATAACTCTTGCCTATAATTACAGCTGTCAATAGAAAACCAAATACAATATGTACTGATCGAAAGATGGCTTGCATAAAATTAGTGGGTGTTCCATCTGATATTGGAGCTACAAATGGCTCTGCTATATAGAAACCTGTGACTGTTAACACCACTATAGAGACTGCTCTTACCCAGTGTTGCCATCTGTAATTGGCAGAAAACTCCATCTCCTGCTCTATATCTTGCTCACCTGCTACATGGTCGGGAGCATTTTTATTATTTGTTTTCATTTTAGCTCCTTATGTGCTACATGCTCCATCATAGAGTGGATCTACCTTGTACTCACTTATCTTGTTGCCTTTTGTATCCATCACATGTACTGCACAAGCGATACATGGATCATAAGAGTGAATGATTCTGATGATTTCTAAAGGCTGTGTAATATCAGCGATTTTAAGCCCCATAAGATCTCCCTCATATGGTCCTCTCTGACCTTTGGCATCCATTGGGCCTGCATTCCATGTAGAAGGAACAACAGCCTGATAGTTCTCAACTACCCCATTTTTAATTCTAACCCAGTGAGAGAGCATTCCCCTAGGCACATCACCTATACCTACACCTTTGTACTCTTTGTCTTTATCGATTACATATGGAACACATGTATCTGTATCCCCGCTCTTGATATTTTCAATCAAATTATTGAATGCTGTTAGTCCGTGATCTGCAATCAATTTTGCCTGAAGCATCCTACCTGCTGTTCTTCCAAGTGTCGAGAACAGTGCTGCAGCAGGAACACCTGCTTTTTCAAGGAAATCATTGACTATTTTGACTACTCGCTTGTTACCTTTTACATAAGAAACCAAAGTAGAGGCCAGAGGTCCAACCTCCATAGGATGCCCATCATATCTTGGAGATTTTATCCAGCTATATTTTCCCTCTGGATCTATATTTTTAGTATGTACTACATTTCCATCAGGACCAATACTTTCACCATCTACAAAACCTGTATGATTTGGATTTGTTTTTCCATCATAGGGATGAAGTGCTTCATCGTCTGCATACCAAGAGTGTGTTGCCTCTTCAGTGATTTTGCTAATATCTACATCAAATGTTTTTGTAAGGTCGCCATTCATAATGATACCACTATCAAACAGATAGTCTTTTCTTCCAAGCATCATGCTCTCAAATGCCATAAAATTTTTCACACCCATTGGCTTCATGACTGATGGCTCAGTCTTGTACATCTCAGCTGCCATCAGCACATCAGCATAGTACGCATTATTGACAAAGTCCGCAAGCTTTTTAAACTTCACCATAAACTCACCCATTCTGGCAGGGTCAAGCATATCCATTACACATGTCACACCACCGACAACTAAACTCTGTGGATGTGGGTTTTTACCACCAAAGATCGCCTGCATCTGTGCGACAATTCTCTGCATCTCAAGTGCCTTTAGGTAATGAGATAGCGCAATTAAGTTTTGCTCTGGAGTTAGCCTGTATGTGCTATGACCCCAGTATGCATTAGCAAAAGGTCCAAGCCCCTGAGGGTGTTTTGCAAACTTACCTACTGTATCTATAACTCTTGCAAAATCATCAGTACCAGTAGCTATCGGAAAATCTGTATATTTAAATGCCAGTTCACTTGCCTTCACTGGGTCTGCACTAAGTGCTGAGACGATATCTACCCAATCCAGGGCATGTAAATGGTAGAAGTGTACAATATGGTCATGCAAGAAAAGTGCCTGGTCCATCAATGATCTGACAAGTTCAGCATTATAAGGAATTTTAATCCCAAGTGCATCTTCCATTGCCATGGTACTCTTGAGGTAATGTGAGTAAGTACAGACTCCGCAGATTCTCTGCATCAGCAAAGGTACATTTCTAGGATCTCTCCCTTTGGCTATAACTTCAAGTCCTCTCCATAGAGTTGATGATGCATAGGCTTCTTCAACTATGTTATCGTCATTTACTACAACCTCTATTCTGAGGTGTCCTTCAATTCTAGTTATCGGGTCAACTATTACTCTTTTTGACATATCTACTCTCCTCTACTCTTATTCTTTTGGTGGTTTGACTGCTGAGATTGCTGCGTGTGCCGCAATACCTACTGCCGTAGCCGTCAATATACCTATACCAATCTTATCTGCTGTCGCATCAGCACCCAATCCGCCAAATACCGTATGATACAGTCTGTCTTTTAGTGGCTCATTGACCGTACCCATTGTATCCCAAAAATTCGGTTCCGAACACCCCATACATCCAAATCCTGCCTGAATCGGCCATGATGTGCCTTGATTAAACTTTTGCTTAGAGCAATTGTTGAATGTATATGGACCCTTACAGCCTACCTTATAAAGGCAGAATCCATCTTTTGCACCTTGGTCACCAAACTGCTCTACAAACTCACCTGCATCAAAATGCCCTCTTCGCTCACAAAGATCATGGATTCTGAGTCTATATGCCCACTTGGGCCTATTGTAAGCATCAAGTGCTGGTAGTGTGCCGTATAGTAAATAATGCAGGAGTGTTCCTACTATATTTTTCTCACTTGGAGGACAGCCAGGTACATTAATAACTGGTCTGTTTGTGATCTCAGAAAGTGCAACAGCACCTGTAGGGTTGGGAGCTGCTGCCTGCACGCCCCCAAAGCTAGAACAGGTTCCGATAGCAAATATAGCTGCCGCGTCTTTGGAGGTATCTAGAGCAATATCTTTGCCTTTTTTCCCATGGCCGCCGATAGTCAAATAAGAGCCTTCGTTGCCAGTAGGGATACCGCCCTCTACCATAAGGATATATCTACCTTTATATTTATGCATAGCATTTTCTAGATTCTGCTCAGCCTGCCATCCTGAAGCAGCCATCAAGGTCTCATGATACTCTAGAGAAATATAATCAAAAATAAGACTGTCTATAGAAGGGTTTGCCGAACGAAGAAGTGCCTCAGAACATCCTGTACACTCTGCCATATGCAACCATATGATTGGCAGTCTATCTGCTACCTTCACTGCTTCTGCTACAAGCGGTGTAAATGTCGCGGGAAGTGAAAGCATAGCTGTTATAGATGCTGACCACTTCATAAAATCTCTTCGAGAAAAGCCAGCTTCTTCTATCGCTTCTTCTATGGATTTGTCCTTATTCTCCATAGCTGGAAGCCTTTTGAGCTGCTCTACTCTTTGCTCGAACGCTTTTTGCAACGAATCATAAGTTGCATCTTTGCTTTCTGCAAGCATTTGCTTCTCCTTATCAGTTAAAGATAATCTATTATATGTAAAGTAACTTAAATAAAAATGAATGTCCATTCAGAATTATGCATAAAGTAAGATTATGTTTCTTTTTGGGTCTAGCTTATGTTAATAGGATAATTTTTGTCTGATTATGTGAGTAGGTATTTCGTTAGTACCACTCAGTTAAGGTGGTACTAAGTATGCTTCTTGCTTATAAGCATTTTAAATGTATGCAGTAACCTACTGCCTATTTAGCCTTATCAAGAAGGAACATTGCCGCTATCGCTGGCATAGTTGTGGAGAAAATCAAAGACATGTGTCATATACTTCTCTTTTAGCTCTTTTGCTTCTGGACATAGTGTCTTAATCGCTTCATTTAGTTTGCCAGCGTCATTAGCTGCTTTCCATTCTGCTTGAGTATGCTTCTTAGCGAGTATACCGCCATCTTCGATGCCACTTTTAGCGCAAGCTTTTTTAAGTTTTTTCAAAACTATTTTTTGACCTTTGCCAACATCTGCAGAAGCAGTTGTCGCCATAAAACCAAGTCCTACCAAAGTAGCAAAGAGTATCATTAAAATTTTTTTCATGTTTTACCTCCTTTCATAAGATAAATAGATAATCCCTACTTGGCGATTACAAATTCTCCAAGTGGTGTATGCATTTCATGTCCATTTTTTACCCAACCAGTGATTCCACCTTTTAGATAGTAAACATTTTTGAAGCCATAATACTCCTCTAGTTCTCTAGCAACAAATGCACTTCGTATACCTTTTTTGCAATAGATTACAATTGTATCTTTTGGATTAAGCTTAGCAGCTTTTCCTACCATTGGTGCCACCATGCCTCTTGGTATTGCCATGAAATCAATTGAAGCAATAGTGCCAATAGCCACTTCATCTGGCTCCCTTACATCTAGTAATATAAAATCCTTATCGTCTTTCATCCACTTGATAAGCTCTTGATCTGTCATTCCTTTGGTTACTTTGTGGGCAGCAGCACCATGTGCTTTCCAGTTTTTCATCATCTCAGCTTTGAGAGTTTTCATCTCAGGAGTCATTTTTGTAGGAGCTTTGGCATGAAGTGATACTGCTACCGCAGCTGCTAGTACTAGAAATTTCAGTGTTCTCATTATTATTCCTTATGTTGTTTATCTATATTCCAGAAAGAGTTTATCTTTCACCACTTGCTTAAGTCATAACCACACACTAAATCCTAAGATTATTTCTATAAATACCTCCTTAGTAATTGGTTATTAAATACATTTAGTACCTTTTAATGCCCTTCTCTGATCTTAGATACTGAGAAGAGTTTATCTATGAACATATATACTGCCAACACTACACCTATAGATCCTACAACCACAAGCACTTCAGAGAAGTGAGGATTAAAGAAAATCACCTCTTTTGCTACTTCATACTCTCTATATTTTTGGAATCCTGTATCAAAACGATCACTCATGGGGTAAGCATTGCCTCCATAAACAAAAATATATCTACCTAGGTAAGTACCTATGATAATAGATATAGCACCTATAACAATCCACAATCTACTAGAGTGTCTCTTGAACTCCAATATGAATGGTAGCCCAATTGCCAAGAAAAGATAGAAATAGAAATATAGCTTGAACTCTCCAAAAAGAATAATGCCTGCTAGTTTTTTGTCAATAAACAAATAAGCTACTGCCTCATATACAGCTAGTAAAGCTATGACATAGAGTGCACTAACTCGTAAGAAATTTATAAGTTTCTCGAACTCGTCTTTAAGCTTATCCTTATAGACTACCATAGCATAAAGAATCATAATGCCCACAGCGGCCACAAAAGCTGAGATTATAAAATAAAGTGTCAATACAGGGTAAGTCGTCCAATAGAGTCTGGCAGTATTCATGTCAAAGAGTTTTGCTTGAATATAATACTCTATAACATCAATCACAATACTTAGGATTAAAATTGCATAGGCTATCCGCTTTGTCCATGTGGTATTTTTAGTTATTAGTAAGTAGATTTCAAATATAACAAAGGGGATATAAACAGCGTATAGTGGCAGCATCAGCCACATGCCGGCACTCATATTTGGTGTCAGAAACATCCAGTGCATATGTAGCACATTTAGGTCCAATGCGATAGTAAACAAACCGCCAAAGACCATAGCGAGTCCAAATGTCATAAAGCCAGCTGCAGTCTTTTTTATAACTTCTACATTGAAAATCTCTGCAAGTGCTACAAAGAAAATAATTGCACTTCCACTATAAATCATGTACATATAATTGACGATATACAGTGTCCATGGCTGCTCTCTTCTGACCTCAGCACCCGCACCAAATATTGCTTCTTTCATAGCTACCGCCACTTCCCTGCTTCCAGAGAGTAGTCCAGCATCATGAGCACTAGCAGTAAGAAAGAAGTACCTATGCACAAACACCTCGTACGCACCCCAAAGACCAAGTGCCAAAAAGACATAGGCAAATAACATAGTTTTATTGAACAGAAGCTCTTTTATGGAGACCTTGTTTATCTCTACGCCTGCAACTAAATACTTTTCCACTGTGATCTCCTTTTTGCTTTTGCTTTTTCAATAATGGGCTTAAAGCTCTCCCATGTATGTATGGTAGTATCATGCCCTATAGAGTGCTCGGCAAAATGCCTATCATTCTCTGGAAATAGATAGAAGAGCTTTGGTACAGTTCCCATTTCTTCTTTGAGCACAAAAAACTTCCTACTCTTGAGAAGCTCAACAAGCTCACCTTCCTCGTCATCCAAATCGCCAAAAAGGCGAACTTTTGTCGGACAGGTCGCCTGACAGGCAGTTGTGGTCTCACCGTTGACAATACGAGTGTCATAACAGAATGTACATTTATCTACCGCAACATACTTATCATCCACAAATCTAGCATCATAAGGGCATGCTTGCATACATCCCTTACAGAGTATGCATTTCTTTTTGTCTGCCATAACCATACCACCTATAGAAAAGTAACTTGAGCCTGTAGGACAAACATCCACACAAGGTGCATCCAAACAGTGATTACACTGAGAAGGATAGAAGTTGACAAAAGGTCTACCAAAAATACTCTTCTCTGTCATGCCCACCCATATCCTCTGCTTGTCTGCACCTAGCTGTACACCATTCTCTGTTTTACATGCTACTTCACATGCTCTACAGTTGATGCAGCTTTGATAATCCAATGCCATTGCAAAATTCATACTACACTCTCCTTACGGTTACAATAGTCTCATGCATTACTGCACTACCAAATACAGGCTCAATGACATCTTCGATAATGGCATTGTCATTTGCCCCACTACGATATCCAAATGTCAAACCTGTACTCTCTGAGCCAAATCCGTGAATAAAAAATACAACACCTGGGATAATCTTGTGTGTCGGATAAGCTTTGATTCTTACCTTTCCTACGCTACTCTCCACTTCGACAAGATCTCCAAAAGTGATACCTTTGTCCTTGGCTTCTTTATCATTAATCCAAAGATGATTCTCTGCTAGAAGGTCGAGTAACAGCACATTGTTTCTAGTAGTACTTTGCGTATGCTGAGCATGGCGTCCAGTGATAAACTTGAACTTGCCTTTGGGAGTGGGTACTATATACTCATCTTTCCATATAGGCATCGTATCAACTCCTTTTTTAGCCATAAAAGGAAGTACACATTCTACTTTGCCTGATACTGTTTTAAACTTCTTTTTAAGAGCTGCAATTTCTTTTTCGTTGATACAGGTATCCTGATATGTATCTTCTATTTCTTTTCCCTTACTCACAGTATAGTGTTTCTTATCCTCTGGATAATACTCATATTCGTTTTCTGAAAGCTTTTTAAAGTATTTATCCATATTAGGATAATAAACCCCTTTTTCTTTTAGTATTTTATATGCTTCTTCTCCATGTTCATCAGCAACCATATGATGATTAATCTCCTCTTGAGGATGACTAAAAGCATCGGTCAAATCAAAGCCATCTTCTACATATACTTCCTTTTCTCCTCTGTCTTTGATCTCATCTTGTACATCTTCATCATACTTTTTTGTTATTTCAAATAATGGCTTTGAGATCTTTTTTGTTAAACCATGAAGTATATCTATCACGGGCTTGGTCTCAAAGAGAGGCTCTATCACCTTGTTACGCAGTACAATGGCAGGTTGAGTGCCACCAAAGGACTTAACAGGATCTTCTCTCTCTAGATAAGTACACTCTGGCAAAATTACATCGCTAAGCATAGCTGTATCACTTGGCATAGTATCTATAGTTACGACCAAATCAAGCTTCTCAAGCATCGCTCTAGTTTTGGCTGAATTTGGAACGCTCTGCATTGGGTTTTGCTTGTAGGTAAACATACTTCTCATCGGATAAGGTGTTCTATCTTCAACAATCATGTTTCTAAAGCCTATCCATGTACCGCTACCTCCAACTATCGCTGCCTCTTTGAGGTCAATTCTCTCCATAGCATTAGCATACATAGGAGCATTGATCTCATGATCTCCCAAAGGAACTTTAGAACCAAATATAATGCCTCCTTTGACATCAACTCCACCACCTAGTGCAGTGAATATAGCTTGTGCGCGTCTGAGCTGGAAGTCATGCTTGCTCCATGTGGTTCTTCTGCCTTGATAGTATATCGCCCTTGGTGCGGCCGCCATAAATCCTCTGGCAACTTTTCGGATCTTATTGGCCTTAATGCCCGTAATGCTCTCTGCCCATTCTGGAGTATAGTTGCTTTTTATAATATGTGTCTGGTATTCTTCAAAACCATTCATATTTTTCTCTACAAAATCCCTATTATAAAGACCCTCTTTAAGTACCACATATGTCAACGCCAATACAAATGCCAAATCCGTACCAACTTCAATGGCAAGCCACTCATCAGATAGTGCAGCAGTATGTGTGTATCTAGGATCAACCGTAACCAAGGTTGTCCCTCTACCTCTAGTCCTTTTGAATAAATCCATCGTATCGGGAGTCATGATTGCCTCTGCTCTGTTAGCTCCAGCCAAGATGACATAGTTGGCATTCTCTAAATCTGCAAGTCCATACCCACCAATCGTCAGTGCGTAGCCAGACACAGTAGTCTGTAAGCAGATAGTCGCGTGGTTGACGAAGTTGGATGAGCCGAGCTTATCTGCCATAAAAACCTTGAAAGTATGCTCCGCCATCCCTTCTCCTGCACAGTATCCTATACAGGATCTGTTGTCTTTTTCTTCTTCGAGTATCTGCTTGAGTCCCTTAAACTCTTTAGTACCATTTAGTATTGCGTCATAAGCCTCATCCCAAGATACTCTCTTAAATTTGCCATCACCCTTTTTGCCAACACGCACAAGCGGATATTTGAGCCTGTCTGGGTCATACAAGGCGAGTGTACCTGCAACCCCTCTTGGGCATAACATATTTTTCGATTTTGGAAACAAGGGGTTTGGATCAAGTTTTTTAACTATGCCGTCTTCTACTTTGGCTATAGCTGCACATTTGTTAACACACATTTCACAGAGTGTCGGAACTTCATATTTGCCCTTCTTTGGTTTCTGTTTGGCATTGTCACCTGATATCAGTGTAGTCGGGACAGTTGCCACACCACCAAGGATACTCAACGCAACACCACCTTGTAGAAATCTTCTCCTAGATACTTCTATATTCATACATGACCTTTATATATGTATTTTTTATTATATCCAATCAAGTCATTAAATAAACTTGATTAAACCATGTGAAATAGTAGTCAAATTATGCTTGTGAATTTATAAAAGCTACTGAACATATATTCATTTTTATGCATATTATAATTTCTAATAATATAATATTTATATTAGGTCTATCTTGAATATATTCTTTGTTATAAAGCATAATAAATATAAGTATATATTAACGATAGGCCCTCAGCATATTTTTTGTTTGATACATCTGTAAAAACCAATGGTCACTTAGGAACCCACGGGGGACGCGCAGGAGCAGACGCAATGTGCGCTGCGGACCCTGACAGGCCAGCAGTTTGTCAAACATATACTTGGGCTTTCA
>JAAXPZ010000031.1 GCA_012329065.1 Sulfurovum sp.
AGTAACTTCTAGTTTTTAAGGCTTAAAACTGGTGAGTCTGTGTGCCAGCTGCTGCTGCTGACATACCATTTTTTGCAGCAATATCAATTGCTCTATCGCAAGCTACAGATAAAGTAGCTGGAGCAGATACTATTGTAAGTACTCCAGTTGTATCAACACCTGTTGCTTTAAAGCAAGGCGTACCCGGAACCGAAGCAGAGAACAGTCCAGTCGTACAAGCATTTGAACTTAATCCAGCTGCAAATGTTTCATTTTTCAAATAATCACCACCTGCATCATTAACGCATGTTGCAAGCTCATTAGCAATTTTTGCACCCTCTGCATCACCTCTAGTAGCTGCCAACTTAGGTATAGCAACCGCTGCCAAAATTCCGATAATTACGATAACAAAGATCAATTCGATCATAGTAAATCCGCGTCTCATGTTGTTCATGATAAACTCCTGTTTTTTGTTTTTGGTCTAGTTCAATAACTAGCCAGACGAGAAGTATAACTGAAAAATGTCAAATTATCTTAAAAAATGTCAAAAACCTCATAAAATGAGTATAATTATAGGCTTTCTATCTCTTTTAGTAGACTTTTTATCTCTTTTTCATCTCTATAATACTTGCCTGCCAGCTTGAGATAGGCTATGAAGAGCCGTTCTGCACTGTTGTCTTCGTGCAGATTTATCTGTGCATCTCTGAAATGATCCTCTACAAAATCCACAAAGCCCTCATCCAGCTCCTTGGTCTTAAACCTCATGCCGTTTACTGTCAGTGCTACTTTTCTCATGATTTCTCCTTTTGAATAATATCATTTATCTTGGTCTCAAGAGCTGGTAAATGATGGCGAATAATATCATCAACTATCGCCTTGTTTACTCCCTCATAATCATGGGCTATGAAATTTCTCATATCATAGGCACCTTTTATAGGCAAATCTGTTGCATATGGTGAATCCCCAAGCTTGTGGAGTGTTTCACCTATTTGTAACAAAGACATAAGCACAGCATCAAAACCCATCTTGTCATTGAGTAGATCCTCTATAGTTGAAAATCTTTTTCTGAATGTAAAAATATCACCGATCTTTTCATGGATGAAATATAATCTAGCGATACTGTTAGACATAGACTATATCCTTGAGCGCAAACTGCTTGAATGTATCACTATGGCTATCAATAGTAGCCAGATCCACATCTCTATGCAATGCATTTTGCAATTTTTCCCTAATCTTATTGATCTGATGAAATGCTTGAAATCCGCCATATTTGTCCAAGAATTTACGATTGATGGTATAGAGGATATCTATATCGCTACTGCCTGTGTTGTCCTCTCTTGCAAATGAACCAAATACACCGACTATCTCAAATCCATCTTCCTTGAGAAATATTTCTTTATTCTTTTTCAGAATATTAAGCACCTGTTTGTCCATTCCTCATTCCTTTCTCTGCCTTATGCCAGCAGTGTCTCCACCTTGGCGATGATTGCTTCTATTTCTGTGTCTTTTTCGGATATATTGCTCGTTAGTCTCTCTATCTCACGATTTTTCAGAGCTATCTGCTCTTTGAGCATCTCTAGTTCACTATCATTGTTCGAAGTGTTTGATAGCTCTGCCTTGATGGTTCTGTTTTCTTCTTGGACTGATTGGTAGCTTTGTTTGAGTATCTCTATCTTTTCCTTTAGTCTATCTAGTGCTGTCATTGTTTTCTCCAATTTATTTGTTTTGATATAATAGCGTAACAATAAGAATACTTGCAAGTGACTCTTGACAAACCCTCTCCAAATATACTACAATTGTATATACATATCAAGGGAGTTCCAATGAAACATGCTATCAATATCAGGCTAGAGAGAGAGGTGATTGACGAGCTAGATATCTATGCTAAAGAGCTAGATAGAACACGCACAAGCCTTATCGAAAAATCCATAGAATTATACTTTGACAAGCTAGATGAGATGATAGCCGATAGGCGTATCGACAGCCTAAAAAGTGGCAAAACTACCGCCATACCCCTCGAAGAAGTATTTGCCAAAGCTGGTATTGGTGTATAAGGTTGCTTTCGATCCTGTAGCAGAAAAGGAGTTTCTAGGCTTAGAAAAAACTGTACAAAAACTAGCCACATCAAAGATTTTGGATTTGCAAAATGGGAATTTCTCTAACGACAAAAGTCTAAAGGGCAAGCATAAGGGTAAACACAGGAAAAGAGCAGGCGATTACCGAATCATCTATCTCAAAGAGGGCAAACTTCTACTCATCACAGTGATCAGAATTGGTCATAGAAAAAATATATATTAACACAGGAATATAATGCCAAACTTCAAACTCTCCAGCCCATATCAGCCATCAGGAGATCAGCCAAAGGCCATAGAAAATATCAGTAATTCTATACTAAAAGGTAACCGCTATCAGACTCTGCTGGGAGTGACAGGCTCTGGCAAGACTTACACCATGGCAAAAGTGATCGAAAAGACGCAGAAACCCACACTCATCATGACTCACAACAAAACTCTCGCAGCCCAACTCTACTCTGAGTTTAGAGGTTTTTTTCCCAACAACCATATAGAGTATTTCATCTCCTACTACGACTACTATCAGCCAGAAGCCTATATCCCAAGGCAAGATCTGTTTATAGAAAAAGACAGCTCTATCAACCAAGAGTTAGAGAGAATGAGACTATCTACTACTGCATCGCTGCTAAGCCATGAGGATGTGATAGTCATAGCCTCAGTATCTGCCAACTATGGTCTAGGTTCACCAGAGGACTATCGCTCTATAGTACAGAAGTTGTGCGTTGGGGAGGAGTACAAACAAAGAGAGTTGCTACTTAGGCTAGTAGACATGGGATACAAAAGAAATGATGAATTTTTCGATCGTGGAGACTTCAGGGTCAATGGAGAGGTGATAGATATCTATCCAGCATACTCTGAAGAGTTTGCCTATAGGATAGAATTTTTCGGTGACGAGATAGAGGATATATATAGCTTCAACTCTCTGACAGGAGAAAAAGAAAAAGAGTACAAAGAGATCACCGTATATTCTGCCAATCAATTCATCGTATCCCAAGAAAGACTGGCTGTAGCAGTAAAAAGCATAGAAGAGGAGCTAGGTGAGAGACTAAACTACTACAAGGGTCTAGACATGATGGTCGAACACAGTCGTCTCAAACAGAGAGTAGAGTTTGATCTAGAGATGATAGAGGCTACTGGCATGTGCAAGGGGATAGAGAACTATTCCAGACATCTCACTGGCAAACAACCAGGAGAAACCCCATACTCCATGATGGATTATTTTGAAGCTATGCATGATGACTATCTGGTGATAGTAGATGAATCACATGTGAGCTTACCACAATTTAGAGGGATGTATGCGGGTGACAGAAGCCGAAAAGAGGTTCTGGTAGAGTATGGTTTTCGCCTGCCCTCAGCTCTAGACAATCGCCCACTAATGTTCGATGAACATATCAACAAGGCTCCACATTTCCTTTTTGCATCAGCTACACCAAACGAACTAGAAATAGAACTATCATCAGTTGTAGCTGAGCAAGTGGTTCGTCCTACGGGACTGTTAGATCCCGAGATAGAGATCAGAGACAGCACATACCAAGTAGAAAATCTACATGATGAAATCAAAAAGGTGATAGCCAAAAATGAACGAGTCCTAGTGACAGTACTCACCAAAAAGATGGCAGAAGAGCTAAGTAGCTATTATAATGATCTTGGGCTCAAGGTGCAGTACATGCATTCTGATTTGGATGCCATAGAGAGAAATCAGATCATCCGTAGCCTGAGGCTTGGTGAATTTGATGTGCTTGTGGGTATAAACTTACTCAGAGAGGGGCTAGATCTACCTGAAGTCTCTTTAGTAGCAATACTTGATGCGGACAAAGAGGGATTTTTGCGATCTGAAACGGCACTCATTCAGACTGCTGGCAGGGCAGCTAGGAATGCAAATGGTAGGGTACTTATGTATGCCAAGAAAATCACTCGCTCTATGCAAGCCTGTATAGATATCACTCAAAAACGAAGAGTCAAACAGACAGCCTACAACCATAAACATGGCATCACGCCTACTACAACTATTAGAGAACTTGACACCAATCTCAAAGTAGAAGATGCAGGCGAACTGTACAATAAACGATCCAAGCTAGACAAGATGCCCAAAGCCGAACGACAAAGACTGGTCAAAGAGCTCAAGGCCAAGATGCTTGTAGCCGCCAAGAAACTAGAGTTTGAAGAGGCAGCAAGAATACGAGATGAGATAGCAAAGATAAAAAAGCTATAGGGGTCTGACCTCAGATGATAATGCTTTAGCGTTATCATCTGTGGGTCTGACTCCCCACAACAAGGAGAAAGAGATGAGCCCATATACGATACTAAGATTTAGAGACCAGTACCCCAAACTAGCCAAAAATACTTGGATAGCTCCTACAGCTACTGTCATAGGTGATGTAACTATTGGAGTTGATAGCTCCATCTGGTTTGGCTCTGTAGTGCGTGGAGATGTGCATCATATAGAGATAGGAGATCGTACTAGTATCCAAGACTTGAGCATGGTTCATGTCACCCACCACAAAAAAGATGACAAAAGTGACGGTCATCCTACTATCATAGGTAGTGATGTTACCATAGGGCATCGTGTCATGTTGCATGGCTGTACTGTAGAGGATGCTTGTCTAATCGGTATGAGTGCTACTGTTTTAGATGGTGCTATCATAGGCAAAGAGTCCATAGTAGGAGCAGACAGCCTAGTGACAAAAAATAAAGTTTTCCCTCCTAGAAGTCTCATCATGGGCAGTCCCGCAAAAGTAGTCAGAGAGCTAACTAATGAAGAAGTATCAGAGCTATATGCTTCTGCAAAGAGGTATGTGGATTTTAAAAATGAATATGCCAAGAATGAGAATTAAGGAAATATATTGAAACAAACAATCAAACAAAGCCTACAAGATCTATTTTCAAAAGAAGTAATACTTTTTGTCATCAAAATAGGTATGCTATCTATAGCTATTTCCATAACTACCGTTTGGTTATTTTGGGACAATCTGACAGCACTTGTCGAGTCTTTTCTCTCATGGATACCATGGGAGTGGTTACAGGGGGCTGGTGCAGGTATTATCAATCTACTTTTGGTCTATATATTATTTACTATTGTTGTATCGATATTGACTTCGTTGATGAGTGAGAATCTACTCAGGAAACTCATCAAAAGGCACTATCCTTCTATCTCAGCAAGTGGCACAGCCACTATCAAAAGATCTATCTGGCTAACGCTCAAAGCTACAGTTATTTTTCTATTATTATTTCTGATTGCTATTCCGCTTATTTTTATTCCTGTCATTGGTCAGGCTGTGATGCTTTATCTCTGGTCTGTTCTTATCAAAGAGCCTACAATATATGATGTGACTGCACTATTTGATCATGCAGAAGAAATAAAATCGAGCAAAAGCAAAGGCTATAGTATATTGGCTATGATTGCCTCTATGTTTAACTATATCCCTATACTAAATCTATTTACCCCTATTTTTGCCCAGATCTTGTTTTTGCATTACGTGCTTTCATACTCGAAACAGAAAATCGCAGCAGATCATCTGTAGTATTTATGTACTCAGGAACAGTCTCGAAGCTCTTAAACATCACCTTGGTAGCTGAGAGAGCATCGCTATAAGCACGGTGGTGAGTATGATTTTCTATACCCAAGAACTCATTGAGATATGCTAGTCCGTATCTATCACTTTTGAATGATCTTCTTGCCAGATCGATAGTACAAAGCTTTGGATTACCTATATGTCCCAAGCCAAATCTATCAAACGATGCATTTAGAAAAGAGTGGTCAAATGAAGCATTGTGGGCAACAAAAATAGCATCATCCATAAAGTTTCTCAGAGATATCAGGGCTTGCTTTCTTGTAGGTGCTCCTATGAGATCTTCGGGCTCAATCCCTGTGATCTTGGTAATATGTTCAGGTAGATAAGCACACTCTACAAAAGTTTCCAATCTATCCATAACAGTGCCATCTTGAACCATTACAGCTCCTATCTCGATCACTTGCGATGATCCAGGTTTACTTCCATTGGTCTCTATATCTATGATGCAATATCGCTGCTCTTGGTAAGATGTAAAAAATGTTCTATTGATATAACCATCTACTCGTTCTACAATAGGGTATCCTGATGCCTGAAGTAGTATAAAAACTGTATCACTATCCTCAAAAAGTGAGCAGTGTTTTTGTACTATACGGTCATAAGACTCAACAGACAGCCTGCCATAATTTCTACGAAATGCAGCTGTTAGTTCTTCAAAAAGATTTTGCATACCTGATAAAACCTTTCACTTTTTCTGGATTTTTGATTCCCTTCTGTTTCTCTGTGCTAGAGCTCGCATCTACAGCATAAAATCCGTACCTAAGTGTTTCTTGAACATTTTCAGCAGAAAGCCCACCTGCCAAAATAATTTTAGAACAATCAACTCCATCAAACCACTCTAGGTTGAGCCTTTTTCCACTACCTCCGTAAACTTCACAATAGGCATCCACTAGCCGATATCTATCTGAAAATTTCGATATGTCTTCTACGCTGGCAGCTCTTACTACAGGCAGGGTGGGAAAAGAGATAGAGTTTAAAAAGCTACTATCCACATCAAAATGTATCTGAGCCAAAGAGATATGACTTGCATACGAGATCCTTTCTATCTCCTTGGCACTCTTCTCTACAAAAAGTCCTACTTTTTCTACAAAAGGAGGTAGTTGATCGATAATCTCTTTGGCTTCTTGAGGTGTGATATATCTAGGGGATTTTTCATAGAAGACAAAACCAAGTGCATCAGCACCACACTCTATAGCTTGTATTGCATCTTTGAGGTTTGTAATTCCACATATCTTAACTCTCAATTCTATCTCTTCACTCTTCACTTTAAAGAGGCGATTGCCGTTGCAACCCCTTTGGAGTGCCCATATACAAATGATCCTGCTACTACTATATCTACACCTGCTTTTGCTAAGGTTTTTACATTTTGGTCATTGACTCCACCATCTACTTCTATTAGGCAATCTGGATTTCTCTTGTCTATCAACACCTTAAGGCGTTTTGTCTTTTCAAGAACAGAAGAGATGAACTTCTGCCCACCAAAACCAGGATTTACAGACATAAGCAGTACCATGTCAATATCCTCAAGAAGAAAGTCTATAGACTCAGGCGGAGTATGGGGATTTAGCACAAGTGCTGGACGGATACCTAGAGAGCGAATCTTCTGAATGAGTCTATGGGGGTGCTTCTCTTCCTCTATGTGAAAAGAGATATATTCTGGCTTTAACGGGGCAAAAAGATCGACAAAAAAACTATTGTTCTCTACCATCAAATGAATATCCAATGGTTTGCTCGCTGCCTTTGCCACCGCATCTACAACCACTGGCCCAATGGTAAGATTGGGAACAAAATGCCCATCCATGACATCCACATGTACTAGGTCACATCCTCCTTTACATATCGCTGTTACATCTCTTGCCAAATGTCCAAAATCTGCTGATAAGATACTTGGTGCCACTTTCATTAATGTCAACCACCTTTTAAAGTTTTTACGATTATACCACAGATTTTAAGCAATTTAAGCTATAATCGCAAAACTTTTCTGTTTCTAAAATTTGGAAATAGTATAATTAAATTTTAATAAAAGGCTTATTATGTCAAGAAGATGTCAAGTAACTGGTAAAGGACCATTGACAGGAAACAATGTTTCCCATGCAAACAACAAAACAAAGAGAAGACAGCTTCCAAACCTCAGAATCGTGAGAATCACTCTCGAGGATGGAACCAAGAAAAAGATCAAAGTTGCCGCTTCTACTCTCAGAACAATGAAGAAGAAAGCAGCCCAAGCAGAGATAGCTTAAGCTCTCCCACTTTGGGGGACTAGCAAACAACTACAGCAGACGATGAAATCTATAAAAGAGTTTCTCGGCTGGAACACCTCACCCAAGCCACACATCACACTGAATGACGAGTTTTATGGTCATTTAAAGGCATTTAGACTTCCTTTTGTATTGACAATTCTCATAATGCTTGTAGGTACAATGGGTTATATTTTGATTGATGGATTTCCAATTATGGATGCGATTTATCAGACAGGAATCACTTTTACCACCGTTGGATTTGGAGAGCAGAGACCTATCTCTGATGTGGGGCGGATATTTACTGTTACTCTGATTATTTTGGGTTTTGTTGTATTTTCTGTAGCTATAGGTACTATCGCAGAAGTTGTCAAAAAAGGTGAGTTTCAAAAAACTGCCAAGGAGAGAAAGATGCTTTATGAAATCGCGAGACTAAAAAAACATTTTGTTGTCTGCTATCACAATGAGTTTACTGCTCAAGTCACTAAGCAGCTCAGGGCAAACCACATACCTTTTGTGGTTGTAGACCCTAGAGAGGACATGGAAGAGATAGCCAAGAAGAACCACTATCCATACTTCGTCTCAGCTGAACCACACACAGAAGAAGGTATCTTAAAATCTCATCTTTCTAGTGCCAAAGGTGTCATCACTCTAGCTGATAATGTGGCGGACAATATTGCTGTTGTAGCTTCTGTCAGACTATATGAAAGGGAGATAAGTAGGCATAAGTATCTAGTGATCTCCAATGCAAAAAATGACAAAGACGCCCAAAAATTATCTAAGCTTGGTGCTGACAGTGCGGTCACTGCTACCAATCTTATGGCAAAAAGAATCAATGCTATCGCCATCAGACCAGAAATGGAAAATATGCTTGAAGAATTCCTTTACCGTAGCGATACACCTCTAGACATGGAGGAGATCAAGGTCTCGAAGGTAAGTTGGCTGGTTCTAAAAAAACTTAAACAAGCAAGACTCAGAGATATAGCCAATGTGACAATCATCGGAATTACTCCAAAAGAGGGGCAATTCATTCCTATGCCCAAAGGTGATACTGTCATTATGCCAAAAAGCAAGCTTATTATCATAGGTACAAGCGATGGAATCAGAAAAGCAAAATCGATTATCAAGATGCGCGAGAAGCCCGAGGAACTCAAGTATGTATAGGCTTAAATATGTATAAAATTACCCCTCAGAATAACGGTCTTGCAAGCGTACAAGGCTTTTTTTGTGCTGCCACCAATGTAGGCATGCGTACCAACCACGCCAATTCAGGCATGTCTGATATAGATGGTGATGTTGCTTTTATTCGTTCAGAAACGGCTTGCGATATCTCTACTGTATTTACTCTCAATAAATTTCAAGCAGCTCCTATTAGACACTTTCAAAAATATCCTAAGAATTTTAAGACAGACTTCATACTTATAAATGCTAAAAACGCCAATGCGATGACAGGAGAAAAAGGTATAGAAGATATCCAGACTATTATGTCAGCTCTATCCTCTAAACATAAAGTACTCAACCCCGTCATGTCATCTACTGGTGTTATAGGTTATCGCCTCCCTGTTGAGAAGATCATATCAGCATTTGATATGCTAGATTTCAATGCGATAGATTCAGACAAAACTGCAAGAGCCATCATGACTACCGACCAGTTCAAAAAAGAGCTCTCGTACAAGATAGAGTTAGATGATGGAAGTAGCTTCAATATAGCGGCCATATGCAAGGGTGCTGGCATGATAAATCCAGCCATGGCCACCATGTTATGCTTTATTGTTAGTGATGCAGATATACCCAAGTCAGATATGGATGAAATGCTCACTGCTGCTACAGAGCAATCATTTAACAAGATATCTGTGGATGGCGACACATCAACCAACGATACCGTTATGCTACTATCAAACAAACTGAGCAAAACATACAATAAAGAAGCATTCAAAGAGGCTCTTGAGAAGATATCGTTTGAGCTTGCCATGATGGTTTTGCGTGATGGAGAAGGTGCTAGCAAAGTAGTAGAATTTGAAGTTAAAGGCGCTAAAACAGTTGAAGAGGCCAAAAGAGCCAGCACAGCACTAAGTAATTCTCTCCTAGTCAAAACTGCTCTTTTTGGGGAAGATCCAAACTGGGGTCGTATCGCCTCTACAATAGGTGCCAGCGGCATCGAGTGCTCTGAAGATAAGTTTACTATACATTATGACAACCTACTTATATACTCTAATGATTTTAGAGAACTTGATCCCAAAAGAGAAAAAGAGGCCTACAATATCATGAAGCAGGATCGTTTTCGCATAAGTTGTGATATCGGTCTTGGAGACGGGGAATATACGGCATATGGTTGTGACCTAGGCTATGAGTATGTAAAAATTAATGCAGAGTATCGTAGCTAAGAAGGATATACTATTAACACAACACTAACCGTAAAAAAGTTATAATAACGAAGACAAAATAAATAACAGCAGGAGAAATAATGTTGCACGAATACAGGGATGAAATACACGATCTTAAGATGCAAAATGCACATTTTGCAAAGATATTTGAAAAACACAATGAGATAGACCAGAAAACAACAGATGCGGACGAAGGTAGGCTTCACTTAAGTGATTTTGAAATCGAAACATTAAAAAAAGAGAAGCTCCTACTCAAAGACGAGGCACTAAAAATGATAATGGAGTATCGCAAGATTAAAAAAGCGTAAATCTATACGGGAGTATATGCAGATGGTGAGTTGGCTTGATGAGAAGATTGGGTTTGAGACTATTGACAGACTAGGTCAAAGTCGTACTCCTTTTCTCTTTGTACTCTCTTATGACAAGTCGAAAATTTTTGTCAAGCCATTGAATCAGCTAGATGATAACATTTCCTATAAGCTGGAGGATTGGCGGAGCTATCCTGTCGAAAAGTTAAGCAAGAAAGTTATATTTCGCAAATATCCATCTTCTTTTGAAATCTATCAGAAAAAAATGAATAAAACCATAGAAGAGATAAAGTCTGGCAATACTTATCTGTTGAACCTCACCTGCAAAACCAGAATTGAGACCAATCTTTCCCTTGGAGAGATTTTTACCTATGCCAGAGCCAAGTTTAAGCTATATTTTAAAGGGGAGTTTGCTTGTTTTTCACCTGAAAAATTTGTGGAGATAGATGGAAATATGATTGCAACATATCCGATGAAAGGGACAATTGATGCCAATACTCCCAATGCAAAAGAAAAGATACTGTCAGACAAAAAAGAGATGGCTGAACATGTGATGATTGTTGATCTCATGCGTAATGACCTAGGAATAATTGCTAGCAATGTAAAAGTAGAGAAGTTTAGATATGTAGAAAAGATCATGGCTGGTAAAAAGGAGTTATTACAAGTAAGTTCTAAAATCACTGCCAAATTGACAAGTGACTGGAAAGACAATATCGGGTCACTATTGGGACAGATACTTCCAGCGGGCTCTGTCACAGGTACGCCAAAGTGTAGCACTGTGCAAATCATTGACAAAATAGAATCTTACGATAGAGATTTTTATACTGGAGTTTTTGGAGTATTTGACGGTAATTCTTTGCGATCTGCTGTGATGATCCGATTTATAGAGCAGGAGGGCCATAGTCTTTATTATAAAAGTGGTGGAGGGATTACTATAGATTCAGATGCGAGATCTGAATATGAGGAACTCGTAGACAAAATTTATTTGCCATTTTGATAAACTTCATTTCTATCTACCCTGATGCTCCATTGATATTCGAGATCTCTCAGAATTGGAACAAAGTATAACTCACCTGATTTTCGCCAAGGATCTAAAAGAACACCCTGTCTGAGATCACTGTTTCCTTTGGGTAACACCACCAATGCATTGTGTTCTGTCCAGTAGCTGCCTATATTGGATCCAACTGGCTTGATTTGGATTGTTTGAAAGTTAAAATGCTTTAGGTGTCCATACAAATCATCACTCCACTGATAGCACAACCCTCTCTCTTTGGCCCTAATATTGACTAGGAAATTATGAAAAAGAGGAGGGGTAGAGACTTGGTATTTAGCTGCCAGTTTCCTACTATATAAGATTGCTTCTCTGGAGACAATTTCAGCTTCTCTATGGTCTATTTGATGACTGCTGCGTAGTAGTGCACTGTAAAGCTTTTTCTGTTGAGTGGGGATGACACTCAGGTCGATGCGAGGTGCACATGCCACAAAGAGCAAGACAAAGGCAATACTCAGCAGTTTAGGCATATGTTAGTTCTGAATAATCGCTTCAGGAAACATCACAGCATCTATGGAGAGCTCTGCCATTTTTTTAATCTCTTTTTCGTTGCTAATTAATGTCAATACCTTGCTGTCAAAAAGATACTCTTGTGCAATAGACTGGATACTGACAACATCCTCCATCTGGCAGACAAGATATTTGCTTTGCAGGGCATTAGCAAAAAGTGCATCTGTAATGCCAGTAATCGTCACTGCAAATTCTATTTGTTTAGCTTGGCAATGCTGTGCTATAGATATCGAGTCAGAAAGTGGCTCAAGTAGTATGATTTCATCTGATGTGACATCTGTAGTCTCATCGATAGAGAAAATTTTCTTAAATTTTTTGCTTTTTATCCATGGGTGTCCAAATATCAACATAATACCATCCTTTATTTGTCTATTTTGTGCTTATTCAAACATTCTTTTGAGCAATAGAACTTACCTTTCAGTACTAAACTCTCTTTTCTGGTTGCATAAGTATTGCATATCTCACACTCTTCTAGCGAGTCGTCATCACCCTCTTTTTCCTTTTTTATTTGTGATGGGAGAGAAAAAGAACCGCCCATGAATATATATAGTGCCAAAAATGCCACTGCTACCCAGATAAATTTTGAAATCATGCTTTAATCCACAAATAGTTTCGTTTATTTCTAGATACTATATCATAATTTAGCTGACTACAAGAGGATTCTATCTCTTGAAAAACATGACTTCCTTTATAAAAAAGGTACTCTGTTTTGACATCACTTAGGTGGCTTGTTATTTTTAATAGAAGCTTCGTATCTGTAACTGCTCTAGAGCTTATCATGGTAAATGATTTATGCTGTAGTTCTTCCACTTTCATTTTGGATATAGAGATGTTTTTTAACTCTAGTTCAGTAGTGACATACTTTAAAAAGGAGGCTCTTTTGTTGAGAGGTTCACATAGGACTGTTTTTGTGTCTCCAAATGCAATGCCTAGCACTATACCAGGAAAGCCAGCACCAGTGCCAACATCAAGTAGAGAGGAGGGGGTATCGATAAATTTGATAGGATATATGGAGTCGAGGATATTTTCATAGATTGCCTCTATATTTTTTGCACCTGTGAGACTATGTATCTGATTCCACTCATGCAGAAGCTGTGCAAATCTTTCAAGTTTGCCTATGGTATTTTCATCAAGAAGTATATCTTCTTTAAGCAGTATATTTTTTAGTTCTGTATTTCTCATCAAAGAATATGACCCATTTTTGATTTTTTAGTATTGAGATATTCTTGATTGTGGGGATTTGGCTCTGTGATAAGAGGCATAATCTCATCTATTGTTATCATTTTTAGAGAGCGTACCTTATCTGGGTTGTTAGTGAGCAGTTTTATCTTTTTTATCTGAAAGTGCTCAAATATAAACTGGATTACTCCGTATGTTCTTTCGTCTGTCTTGAAGCCAAGCTGGTGATTGGCCGCCACTGTGTCTAATCCTTGATCTTGTAGTACATATGCATTGACTTTGTTTAGTAGACCAATATTCCTACCCTCTTGCCTGTGGTATATGAGCATACCACCCTCTTCAGCGATGATTTGTAATGCACCCTGTAACTGTTCCCCACAATCGCACTTAAGTGAGCCTAGGGTGTCACCCGTGAGGCATTCTGAATGTACACGAACTATAGGTGAGCCAATATTACGAATATTTTCTGTAAAAATGGCCAGATGTTCTTTGTCAGCTTCTTTGAATGCCTGTATTTTGAAGGTGCCGTATTTTGTAGGTAGCGTGGCTACTTGTGATATCTCAATATTATTCATGAATAAATTATACCCAATAATTAGGAATTAGGAATTAGGAATTAGGAATTTTACTGTAAAATAAGCAAAATTATTTATGTAAGGCTATTTATGTTTACACGATTTAGACGAAAAAGAATTAACCCTGTGCTAAGAGATCTACTCCAAGAGACGCATCTTTCTACAGATGACTTCATCTATCCACTGTTTTCCAGAAGCGGTGAAGGCATTAAAGACGAGGTGACATCTATGCCTGGTGTGTTTCAGATGAGCATAGATGAAATAGTCAAAGAATGTTATGAGCTAAAAAAACTTGACATCAAGTCTATCATCCTCTTTGGTATCCCAGACATCAAAGATAGCGTTGGATCTGATGCGATATGTGAGCACGGAATCATCGCTGATACTATTCGTGCTGTAAAGTCTGCACACCCTGACATGTTCATTGTCACTGACCTCTGTTTTTGTGAGTATACAGACCATGGGCATTGCGGTGTGATAGACCCTGCACTGGAAACAGTTGACAATGACATTACGCTTGACAACTTAAGTAAACAGGCTGTAATACATGCCAAAGCTGGTGCAGATATGATAGCCCCATCAGGCATGATGGATGGCATGATACAGACTATTAGGGGCGGACTAGACAGTAGTGGATTTGAAAACCTTCCTATCATGAGCTACTCTAGTAAATTTGCCTCAGCCTACTACGGGCCGTTCCGCGATGTAGCAGAGTCCAGTCCACAAAAAGGTCACAAAATCGGCGACAGAAAAAGCTACCAGATGAATCCAGCCAATCGCAAAGAAGCCATAGCTGAGTCCGTAAGCGACGAAGTAGAAGGAGCAGATATACTAATGGTCAAACCAGCCCTAGCTTACATGGACATCATCCGCGATGTACGAAATAACACCACACTGCCATTGGCTGTCTATAATGTAAGTGGCGAATACTCCATGCTAAAAATGGCTGCCAAAGCAGGTGTTATAGATTATGAAGCTGTAATGATGGAGACACTACTTGGATTTAAGCGTGCAGGTGCGGATATTATTATTTCGTATCATGCCAAAGAAGCTGCGGAAATTTTGAGGAAATAATATCTTAATGCACATTTACAGCTCTACAATCGTTGCTCCTAAATTTCCAGGAACCCTATAAAATCTCTGTATTTTTGGATGTAATTCTAGATATTCTGTCACGAGTCTTGCCAAAATTCCTCCGCCAGTACCGTGTATCACCTCTACACTATCTAGTCCGTTAACAAAAGCATCTGAGAGAAACTTATCTAGTCTCTCTATCGCTTCGTCGCCATACATTCCAAGTAGTTTAATCGATATTGAAGCAGTGCTTTTCTCTACTGTGGTAGTGATTTTTACTTGTTTTGGCTTGGGCTCAACAACAGCATCTAGACTCTTTGTCAAACCTTGCAACGGAACCCTCATTTTCATTCCGTCTATCACAATAGTAGCTTCTTTGGCTTTGATAGAGACAATCTCACCCCTATGGGAGCGATACTTGACTCTATCTCCGATTATAAATTTTACAGGCTTCTCGCTAGACTTTTTTTGCGCTTTTTGCTTGTGCTTATATGCCTCATTGAGTAGCCTTCGTCCATCAGTAGACTCTTTGCTCTTGAGTGCCTGTTGTGCCAGCTTTGTAGCAGCATTGTAACGGTTTTCTAGTGTTGCCAGCACTTTTTGTTGCTCCTCTTGCATATTTTCTGCTAATGAGCCAAGATGCTTCTGTTTTTTCTCCAATTTCTCCCTGTCTGTATCAAGCTCCACAATCTTAAGTCGCATCTCTCGCTCTAGTGTAGTAGATTTCTCTATCAGTTCTCCGAGTCTCTCCTTGTCTTCACCAAAAAACTCTTTTGCTCTCTCGATAACCAAAGGTGATATACCATACCGTTCAGCAGTCTCAAAAGCATAACTTTTGCCGATACTTCCCTGCAAAAATGTATAAGTAGGCAATCGCTTCTGCTCATCATAAAGAGCTGCTATCAGCTCTACCTCATCGTCATCTGCCATCAGTGAAGCTAGTCTTTTGTGATGGGTAGTGACTATAAAAGTATTGCCTCTTTTTTTCAACTCTTCAAGCATTACCTTAAAAAGTGCAGCTGCCTCGTCTGCATCTGTGCCTAGCTCGATTTCATCTACTCCAACAATAGTATCCTTTTGGCGAAAAAGCTTAGAGAACTCCAGCATCCTTCCTGCGAAAGTTGATATATCATTTTTGACAGACTGAGGATCGTCTATAATGGCTTCTATATTTTTATAGCTGCCTATTCTTGTCTTGGAGCTATTACAGCTAAATGGCAGAAGATATTTACTCATATACACCGCTGAAAGCATGGATTTGAGCAGCATAGTTTTGCCACCTGCGTTGACTCCTGTGATTAGCATGATGGACTTATCTAGAGTTATGCTTATGGGAACTGGATTATCGATCGCTGGATGCACAAAACCATCTAGCACAATACCTTTCTCTTTTGTCGGCAAGATAAACACATAATCATATGTTTTGGCAAAATTTACTCTAGCTTGGTAATGGTCAAATCTATCGTACTCTTTATTTATATACCCAAGAAAAGGCTCCCATCTGTGGAAAATCTCTGAAAATATTTTACAATAACGCCATATCACATCTTCCTTGCGTTGAAGCAATATCTGCTGTTGTTCTTTGAGCTTCGATATCTGCTCTGGGACAATATAGAAAAACGCTGCACTGCTTCTGCCTACTATAGATGCCTTGATTGCTTGGCTAAAGCCACCTCTGACAAGTAGCGTATCTTCTCCACTGTGGAAATGTACCTGCGTATCTACCAGATAATCAGAGAGCTTGGAGGAGTGTGTAAGGCTATATAATGCGTCCTTGATTGCCCTCCTATTGCCCCCTAGTGCATGATCAATCTCTCGTAGCTCTGGCTCTTTTTCTGGATTTATCTCACCCTCATCTGTAAAATCTCCAAGCACATCTCTGATTTCATCATGAATCTCCATGCCATGTATCCAGCTAGATAGCGGTTCTGGCAAAAATATACTTTTGAGACGATTAAAGTAGCTGATAATAACAGTAAAGGCATAAAGTTCATCAAGAGATAATATGGCTTGCTTGCGAAGTCTAGCAAGTTGAGAGTCTAATGATTGCAACGCTTTTAGTGGGGGGAATTCTACTGTAGAGAGTGCCTTGATGTATCTATGGTGCTGATGGATATCGCCTTCAATGATTATAGGTTTTGGACGAGCCAAAAACTGCTCAAACTGTCCGATATAGGTATCTAAATCTAGCTTGTGAGCAAGCGATGCTGGAGTCAAGCCATCATTCTCACTCTTCAACTTCAATGTGATTCTCCGCGTATCTGATAGGTAATATCACCTGCACCAAATGCAGCAATAAGATGTTGAGAATACTCCCGTATCACATGCCCATCTTTTATAACTTTTACAATGCCATCCTCTTTGGTTACAGTATCTGCCATGAGGAGTTTATATCTGCTAAAGGCTCCTTTTAGGTCTATGTCCACCTCTATCTCTCCAGCTGCCCAGATAGGAAGTATCACTAGTTCATCAGCACCCTCAAAACATTCTACAAATGCCTCAAGGTTATCCATAGTTCTGCTATATTTATGTGGCTGCCAGATAATCTTAAGCTGCCCAAGTTCACGCATCTTGGCATATGTTTTTAGAGACTCCATAGTCACTTTTATCTCTGTAGGGTGGTGGCCGTAGTCATCTATCACTACACAATTTTCTCTATTTTGGATTATATCAAAACGCTTTTTTATTCCTTTATATTCTAGTAAATTTTTTCTGATTCTCTCAATATTTGCCCCAAGTTCTATAGCTGCCAATATCGCCAAAGAGGCATCCAAAGCAATATGGTAGCCAAAACCAAATACCTCAAATCTCCCATAGTCCAAAAGGTCAAAGCTAGTGTATGGCTCTCCATTAACTAGTATAAACCTTACTTCCACAATATCTTTAGATGGATAAAGTCTAATTGCTTCTATTTCAAGAGATGATAGGAAGTCATCCTCTGCATTGATTATGCGTATCTTGGGGAGAGAGAGAAAATTTCTATATGCATCATAAAATCTCACCTCATCATACTCATAGTACTCCATGTGTTCTGGCTCTACATTTGTGACAATCGCCAAGTATGGATTGGAGTTTAAAAAACTCTCGTCACTCTCATCTGCCTCAAAAACTACTTTTTCATTATCAAAATGCCTAACATTAGAGCCAAACTCTTTACTAATCGCGCCTATAAGTGCATTAGACTCTGGGATAATAGAAGAGAGCATTGCAGATGTGGTACTTTTGCCATGTGCACCACCTACTGCATATACCTCTTTTTTCTCCAAGATAAATTTCAGTGCCTCTTTGCGAGACAGCAATGTAATGCCTAGCTCTTTGGCTCTTTTATACTCCTTATTGGTTGGTCTTACTGCAGCTGAATAGATAACGACATCTGTGCCCTCTACTGCATCAGGATGATGAGGGATGGTAATTTTGGCATGAAAATTAATGGAAAGGTCATTTGTAATCTCTGTTTGCTTGATATCAGAACCTGATATCGCATGTCCATCATTTGCCAAAAATTTTGCTAATGCAGATAAGCCTATACCGCCAATACCTATAAAGTGAATTTTCAAATTATCATTGCCCATTATGCCTCACCCTCTGTAAAGCTTCTCTTGTGATATTGACCTCATGTACAAGTGCTAACCTAACATAGCCCTTGCCCTCGTCATTTCTGCCCAAATAAGAGCCTGGTATCACCTTGAGGTTGTATTTTTTGTAAAGTTCAATTGTAAACTTGATTTCATCTTCTACCTCAAGCCAGATATAAAATGTTGCTTCTGGAGGATTGAGCCCCAAAACCTCTTGGGCTACCTTGAAATTCTGAATATATTTTTGTCTAAACACATCTACATGATCCTGATCTGCCCATGCAGCGGCAGCCGCGTATTGTAGTGGAAGTGGAGAGGCACAGCCGACATAAGTACGATAAGTCATATATCTTTTCAATATCCCTGCATCACCAGCAATAAAACCCGATCTTAATCCAGGTGCAGATGAGCGTTTAGAGATGGAGTTTATAGTAAGTATATTTTTAAACTCAGGATTTCCTACCTCTATACTTGCATTTAATATAGAGGGAATAGCTTCATCCAGATATAGGTCTATATAACATTCATCATTTAGCAATACAAAATTGTACTTCAATGCTAGTTCCACCCATTTTTTGAGCTCGTCCATTTTCGCAACTGATGATGTAGGATTGTTTGGTGTATTTAAAATCACCAGATCAACTCTACTGAGTGCTGATTCATCTAGTTTATGCTGAAAACCATTATAGCTGTTCAAAGGCATGTATATCACCTCTGCCCTACTTGCTTTAGCCGCACCCTCGTATATTTGATAAAAAGGATTAGGAAATGCCATAACAGGTGATACTATATCATGCAATAAAAACTGTGGAAAATTAAACAGTACTTCTCTGCTACCAAAAGTAGGTATGATTTGACTATTATCGAGTCTTATAGAGAAACGATTTTTAAGGTACTCAAGCATCCCTTCTCTAAGCACCTCTTCTCCGCTTGTTTTTGGGTATTTATTTAGCAATCCTGAGTACTTATGAAGCTCATCCAGTATAAACTGTGGTGTTTCAAATTGTGGCTCACCTATGGTGAGACTCAAAGGTCTATACTCTTCATTTGGCTTAACATCATCTAATAACATATTTAATTTTTCAAACGGATATGTCTCAAATATCATCTACACTGTACTCCTATTCTCTATTTGGCAAGCCAGTTAATAATCTGATTCTGTAAAGCACTGCCTTTCCATTTCTCTCTACCATTATACAAGATAACGACACTATAAAGCCTCTTGGAGCCTTTGGAGCGTACATATCCTGCAATATTTTTGGCATCTTTTAGCGTGCCTGTCTTCATCCACGCCCTACCTTTAGCAACAGTTTTCCTGAAGCGTTTTCTGATTGTACCGTCTACGCCAGCGATTGAGAGTGTTTTTCGCCACTGTGTCCCATGCTTCCTGTTTGCATTATGCAGAATATTTGAAAGCACCTTGGCAGTGATACGAGATGTTCGAGAAAGCCCACATCCATTGTCCAGATAGGTATACCTCCACGAAGACAATCCCGCTTTTTCAAGTACCGCTTCTACTGCTTTTCTGCCTTTCTTTTCAGTTGCAGGTGCACCATACAATTTAGCACCAAGTAGCAGCATCAGATGTCTTGCATAAAGATTATTACTCTTTTTGTTGGTTTTAGCAACAATTCCTGTTAGAGGTTTGGCATAATGTGTAAAAAGTGCTCTTGCTCCACTAGGTGTCTTGGAAAGGTGCAAGTTTCCGCCAAAAGCAATGCCCCTTAGTCTCATCTCAGCTTTGAGGGCATAATAAAAACTTTTATAAGAATGAGTAACAAGCTTTTTGATTATTCTTGGTCTACATTTTAGTGACATGGTGCCAGAAAGTGTTACTCTCGGCAATGTAGACTCTGTGTTGATCAAGATTCTCGGCCAGCTCCTATTTCCTACACAGGTTTTACTACTTGGTTTTATATTATTAATCACCTCATAACTTCTATCTTGAGTTGATTTATATGCAATAATCTTCTTGCCTTTTGGCTTGACAACGATAGCACTAAGATGGTCATTGAACATCATTGCGTCTGGCATAGCGTTGTATTCACTGAATCTGTGTGCATCAAACCCTGAAGTAATCCGCTCTCCAACATCGAAAAAACTTCTATCAATCACTATATTACCAGTAACACTTTTAACGCCAACAGCTCTCAGTCTTTTTACAATCTTTGGTATATCTTTGTCTGAGAGAGTAGGATCTCCATAAGCTTTGATGATCAAATCACCCTGAATGACTCCTTTTTTATAACTCCCATGATAATAAAACTTTGTAGGCCACCTGAAGCCAAAACCGAGCTCAAGCAAAGCACTGTAAGTAGTAAGAATCTTCATGACTGAAGCTGGTTTACGCACTTGGTCTGCATTGATACTGGCAAGTATATTTCCTGTCTTGGCACTACGGATCATAACGCTGATCTGCTCTGATTTGATGTCATGTTTAGTAATCATCGCTCTTATCTTCTCTCCCATTGAGGCATGGAGTAAAACAGCTGATGTCAACCATATTAATGCAACTTTTATCATCCAGCTAAGCTCTTATCTTTTGTACTGCCAGTTCAAGTCTGCTCATAGCATTTTTTAGCATATCTCTACCTGTGCCTATGTTGAGTCGCATAAATCCACTGCCTGCTTCACCAAAGCTAATACCACTATTTAAGCCGAGTCTTGCATCATTTATAAAAAAACTGTTCATCTTTTCATCATCAAGCCCAAGCCCTCTACAATCAAGCCACAAAAGAAAGGTAGCATCATGCTGATAAACAATGATTTCAGGTATTCTATTTTTCATAAATTCCTCTACATACTCTTTATTGGCAAGTATGTGTTCTTTTAGTTCCTGTAGCCATTCTTTACCTCCACTATACGCCGCCTCCAATGCTACTACTCCAAAAACATTACCGTTATCAAGCCCTGTTTTCTGATGTGCATTTAGATACTTATTTCTAAGTGTTGGATTCGGGATGACAAGGTATGAAGTATTGAGACCAGCTATATTGAATGTCTTTGAAGCTGCATGAAGTATCAGCGTGATTTCTCTAGCTTTATCTAGTGTGGCTATTGGTATATGAGAAGCGCTAAACACTAGATCACTGTGTATCTCATCAGAGACAATAATCACGCCATGGTGATGGCATATGTCCACCATTTGACTCAATTCTTTTCTACTCCAAGCTCTAGATGATGGATTATGTGGAGAGCATAGCAAAAAAAGTTTCGCTTTCTTTGCTTTTTGCTCAAAGTCCTCAAAATCGATTGTAGTTTTAGCATCTTTAAATAAAAGTTTATTATCCAGTACTTTTCTGTCATTATACTCTACAGAAGATACAAAAGGAGGATAGATGGGTGTCTGTATCAACACAGCATCACCAGGCTTGGTAAATGCCTTTATAGCTACATTTATTGATACTACTACGCCATGTTCGGGTATGATCCACTCTTGTTCTATGTCCCAGTCAAACTCAAAGCTATACCAATCAACAATACTTTGATAAAAGCTATCGCTATAAAGCCTATACCCATATACTGGATGTCTGAGTCTGTCTAACATCGCATCTTGCACTGCCTTTGGTGCAGCAACATCCATATCTGCTACCCACAGTGGCAAAATATCATCTTTTCCGAACTTTCTCTCTAGCCCATCCCATTTGGAGCAGTGTGTACCACTCCTGTTTACAGTAGCAAAATCCATAATGTCTAAAATATTTCCTGCTCTTTGGTAGCCTCTATCATGCTCACTATCAGTGTATATACATTAGCAATTACAGCACCAATCACCAACCCTACTGCAAGTTTATCTGCCTGATAAAAATACATAGCAAAAAATGCTGGAATCAAATGCAAGTCAGCTACAAGAGAACCTGCAAGAAGCTCTGCGGATAGTATGTTTCTAACACCAATCTTTAGCACCGTGGAGACCATATTGATACTCCCCGCCAAAAATAGAGCAAAAAGGGTATTCTCATACAGAAACCCTGCACTTGTTGTCAAACTCATCAATGTAAAAAATATATAAAAAACCTTACCCCAACGCATCCAATCTCCTTTGTCTTAAAGTAAAAACCCTACTTTTTTATTTACAGTGTCCCTTGTTCATACTGAGCTCTGATCTTATCTTTTTCTTTCTCTCTCTTGAGTTTTTCTGCTTCTTTGACTCGGAAGCCTTTTACATCAAAGCCAAGCCAGAGAAGTATTGGGGATGCTACGAATACTGACGAATAAGTACCTACTATGATACCCACAAGTAGCGTAAAGCTAAAGCCGTTGATAATCTCTCCTCCAAAAAGGTAAAGAGTCAAGACCACAAAGAATGTAGTCAATGATGTTAGTACCGTTCTTGAGAGTGTCCTTGTGACTGATTCATTGATAATTCCTGTAAGGTCTGGATTTTTTATCACCTTTATGCCTTCTCTGATACGATCAAATACAATAATTGTATCATTCAAAGAATAACCCAGCAGTGTCAGTAACGCTGCCAATATATCCAAATTTACCTCAATGTTAAAAAGAATAATTGCTCCAATAGCAATACTAACATCGTGTACCAAAGCAAGCACAGAAGCAACAGCAAAACGCCACTCAAATCGGAACGATACATAAATAAGTATCCCGATAATCGCCAAGACCATCGCCATGATACCCTTATTTCTGAACTCCGCTCCGATACTTGCGCCTACGATATCTACTCTTCGTATCTCTAAATCGCCTGTATTTTTTAGTAACTCACTTACCTCCGTGCCTATATCCCTATTCACAGAGGATGGGCTACTTTTGATCCGTATGACCACCTCTTCATCAGAGCCAAAATAGGTTACATTTGCATTTTTATAAAGCTCATTCTGCTTGAGATCTTCTCTTATTTTTGCTATGGGTGCCTCTGTTTTATATTGAACTTGTATCAGAGTACCTCCAGCAAAATCTATGCCATAGTTAAATCCTTTGCTAAGCAAAAGTCCCCATGATAAAAGTACTAATACTATAGAGAGTAGACCAAATCGTTTGCTTAATCCCATCAAATTGATTGGTTTTGTATAATTAAACAGTTCCATATATACTCCTATACCTTGATCCCAAACCAGCGACCTAGTTTGTTCTTGCTAATTTTTGGGAGTAGCATTTGATAGATCCCATGTGTCCCCAAAATCGCCGTCAGCATGGAAGCCAAAATACCGATACTCATCGTCAATGCAAAACCTTTTACTGGACCCGTACCGTAAGCATAAAGTACTACTGCTGATATCAAAGTAGTAACATTGGCATCCCAGATTGCAGTAAAAGCATTACTATAGCCATCTTCTATAGACTTGGCTACTGATTTGCCCTGCCTCAGAAGCTCTCTAATCCGTTCTGAAATAATAACATTGGCATCAACTGCCATACCAACTGTCAGTACTATACCTGCCATGCCTGGCAATGTCAGCGTTGCACCAAATAGTGACATGACCGCCAATATCAAAAAGAGGTTTGCTATCAAAGCTATATCTGCGACAATCCCTGCATATCCATAATACAGAACCATAAAGATAAAAACCATCACAAAACCCAAAGTCAAAGCAAGCTTGCTTGCAGCTATACTATCAGCACCTAGACTTGGACCTACACTTCTTTGCTCCTCTATAAAAACGGGTGCCAGCAAGGCTCCAGAACGCAAAGCAATAGCTATATCTCTAGTCTCATTCACTGTAAAGTTACCAGATATCTGTCCTCTGCCTCCACCTATTCTCTCATTGATGTGAGGTGCAGAGTAAACCTTGTTGTCCAAAACAACTGCCATTCTAGCTCGTGTTTTGTATGCCTCACCAGAAAAATCACCAAATATCCTAGCACCCTCGCCATTTAGTGTAAATGTTATGATTGGTTGGTTGCTTTCATCAAACACTGCCTTGGCATCAGTAAGCATAGATCCATCCAGTATAGGAATCTCCCTAAGTAGATACTTTACATCTGGATCTTTTACATCTGGCAAAATAACATTACGGTACTGCTTCGCCTCTGCTTCACTCATAGTCATAACTCTGGCGGCCCTGTCTTCATCTACTGCCATCATCAGTAGATGTGCAGGTCTGGCGATGAGTTCTTTGATCCTCTTCTCATCTTCTTTTGTCTTTATACCAGGTACCTCTACAAGTATTCTTTCTTCACCCTGTTTGGCAACATTTGGCTCTGCTAATCCAAACTGATCCAGACGATTGCGTATGGTATCGACTGCTTGAAGGACAGCATTCTTTTTGGTTCTCTCAGCCTCTTCGGGCGTAATCGATATAGAAAACTCTGCATCGTTGCGTACGATACCAACCCCCTCAAGTTCATCAGAGAGCCATTTGTTGATCTTCTCGTACTCATCGCTATCTAGTGCGTTGAAGCGTACTTCATTGGTCTCATTATCTATATGCAGGTTGTCAACTACAGCATCATTGTCATCAAGTATATACTTAATGCTACCAGCGATAGATTTGATACGAGAAACCAGAGCTTCTTCTGTCTTAACTCCTAGCAACATATATAATCCACCCTGTAGATCCAGTCCCAAGGTAATCTTTTTTCCGCTATCACTATTTGTAAGAGAAGGAATAGAAAATACTACCCCAAAAATAAATGCAAATGCGAATAGTACAACACGATAGTTAAGTCTACTTAACATTCCAGTTGATCCTTTGTCTAGTCTATTTTACGAGCTACAAAAGCACGATCAAGTCTGACTGTTGCCGTATCGTTCAGCTTGATTTTGATAAAATCCTCTTCAACCTTGATTATTTCAGCGTGCAGACCTCCGTTGGTGACAATTTTATCTCCCTTATCGAGAGAAGCAAGCATCTCTTTGTGCGCTTTTTGTTGCTTTTGCTGTGGTCTGATGATTAGAAAATAGAAAATAGCAAATAGCAAGATCAGTGGTAAAAATTGTACCATACCTTGTGGCATAGGAATCCTTTGATGTTTAAAATTGGAAAATATTTTACCACTTATAGTATAACAGCGGGCTTGAGTATCGCTATGCTTGGCTCTGTATTTCTATATCTAGCATGGATAGATAGCTCCAATAGACTTATCGAGACAATATCTGGCATATTATTTTTTTATTTTCTTCTAAAAGTGGATAGAAAAATTTGGTTCTGGTCTGGGTTTTTTATATCACTGCTATGGTTTTGGTGGATAGTAGTCAGCTTCAAACACTACGATATGTTGTGGGCGATACCTATAGGGCTATTGTTTATCTCTATAATATATGGATTTGTCTTTTGGTTCATTGCGATAGTCTCGGAATGCTTATCTCATTACTTACAAAAGGGGTCTGCCCTGCAACTTGATTTACTGTTAAAAGCTCTAGGACTTTTACTCCTAAGCTCTATCCACCCTCTAGGCTTTGACTGGCTCAAGCCTGAACTTCTATTTGTTCATAGCTATATTGGGGTACAGAAATGGCAGCTTGCTCTAGTGCTACTGGCCATTATATTAGCCCAATACAAAAAAAATCTTCTCTTTCTTCTGCTTATATTACTGTCATATTCACCGACAAAAACATTTCTCATATACCATGATACCAACGACAGTATAGCAATCTCCAACACTATGATCACAGTAAAAGACAAATGGAATGCAAACCTCATACCCTCTCATATCGACAAAGCTTTTGAGATTATTGACAATGCGATATCGCGACAGAAGCAGATGGTGGTTCTACCAGAATCCATCTTCCCTTTTTTTCTTAATAATGAGCCGAAAATACTAGGTGAACTACTCAAAAGATCTAAAAATATTACAATTGTCATGGGTGCCCTCTACCTAGATGGTACCACTCATCGCAACTCTACCTATATCATACAAGACGGAAAATACAAGGTTGCCAACAAAGTGCTACTTGTTCCTTTTGGTGAGAGCAATCCACTTCCAGAATGGGCAGGCAAATGGGTCAATAAGATATTTTTTGATGGTGCGATAGACTATATCGCTTCAGCAGAGCCTACTGATTTTGAGGTAGATGATACTGTATATCGCAATGCCATATGTTACGAGGGGACATCTGAAAAGCTCTACAAAGATATACCTAGCGATATGATAGTCATCTCAAACAACGGATGGTTTGCCCCATCTATAGAACCTACACTACAAAGACTTTTACTTGAATTTTACAGTAGAAAATACGGCACAACTATATATCATAGTATAAATATGTCCCCATCGTATATTATTCGCAGTACAAAACTCCAATCTCCGTAGTGGCTAATATACATAGTTGACATTTTTTCTTATTTTAACTATAATTGACAATATCTTGTACAAAAGGATTTTTATGCAGGCTGTTAACTACTCACACGCGAGAAACAATCTAAAAGCCATCATAGATAATGTATGCGACAACAATGAAGAGGTCATTATAACAACCAAAAATGACAAGTCAGTCATTATACTTTCTATGGATGAATACAACCGCACACATGCAGAGATTAAGAAATCTGTAAAAATATCACTGGAGCAAATTGAACAAGGTGAGACTATGAGTATTGATGAAGCATTTGACAGAGTACTCTCTAAATATGAAGATTAGGTTTACAAAAGAAGCACTCCATAATCTTGAAGAAATCGCTGATTTTATATACCAAGAAACAAAATCTAAAGATATAGCTGTCAAACATATGCACAAATTAAGAGTTTTTACTAAGGTATCATTGGAGGATTTTCCAAAACTTGGTAGACCTGCTGAAGAATTCGGATCTGCTATACGAAAACTTGTTTATCAACGCTACTGCATATTATACATGATTCAAAAAACACATATTGACATCATCGCTGTCTACAGAGACAATCTACCGACTTTATGACCCTAAAAAACTTCTACATAGCCCCCATAAAAGGCTACCAATACATATCCCGTATGCTTCCTGCATCATGCAGGTACTACCCTAGCTGCTCTGAGTATGCCAAATGGCAACTTGAATTTAATACAACGCACAAAGCACTATTTGCCAGTGGACTTAGAATCCTCAGATGTAACCAGCTTTTTGAGGGTGGTATAGACTATCCACTTGTCAAACTAACGCCCAAGCTAAGTCTTTTTTTATACAGCCCTAACCATTTATATGGCAAAATAAAAATCCAATATTGGCTAATCCCTGTTGTACAGGAGCATAGTGTTGTAATGTTGACTCAGAGAGTAAACATTCATACACCTAACTCCCCACAACTACACTACATAATAAAGGATATATATGACACTTACCTTGAATTCACCACTTGACATGCATCTGCATTTGCGAGATGGCGATATGCTTCGTACCGTAGCACCTCTGAGTGCTGATACTTTTTCAGGTGCTATCATCATGCCAAACCTACTGCCTCCTATCACCACCAAAAAAGCCCTGATAGCATACAAAAAGAGAATTTTAGATGCCATACAGGGGTCTGGTGACAATGATTTGTTGCAAAGCAATGAATCGTTGTCACCTGACCCCAAAGAGCATGACCCCAAAGAGTACAATGATTTGTTGCAAAGCAATGAATCGTTGTCACCTCAATCGTTGTCACCTGACCCCAAAAAGCACTTTACCCCATATATGACCCTGTTTTTCAAACCAGACTACAGTAGAAGCTTCTTAGAAGACATACAAGATGAACTCACAGCGATCAAGCTCTATCCTGCTGGCATCACCACCAACAGCGAGGGAGGATTGAGTGGCTTCGACATAGATGAGCTAAGGCCTATACTTACAGTCATGAGTGAGCTAGACATCCCTCTATGTATACATGGTGAGACCAACGGCTTCGTGATGGATAGAGAGGCTGAGTTTGTGCCTGTATATGAAAAACTGGCAACTGCCTTTCCAGATCTAACCATCATCATGGAGCACATCACTACAACAGCAAGCGTAGAGGCACTTGATAGATTTGACAACCTCTATGCCACTATTACCCTACATCATCTACTTATAACTCTAGATGATGTTGCAGGTGGCATGCTGCAGCCACACCTGTTCTGCAAGCCTATTGCCAAACGATACGAAGACAGAGAAGCATTGGTCAAAGTAGCCATAAGTGCCCATCCTAAGGTAATGTTTGGTTCCGACTCAGCTCCACACCCTCAAGATGCCAAAGAATGCCCAGGCTGTGCAGCAGGAGTGTTCACTGCTCCCATAGCACTACAGGCACTAGCAGAACTCTTTGACAAGCATGACAAGCTTGACAACCTACAGGCTTTTGTCAATACTAATGCCTGTAATATATATGGCATAACACCGCAGAAAAAAACCATAACACTTGAGAAAAAGCCATTTCTAGTACCTGAAAAATACGGCTCTGTTGTCCCTATGTTTGCTGGTATGGAGATAGAGTGGAGCGTGATCTATGAATAAGATATCAATACTCAAAAAAGGGCACGAAGAGTTCAGAAAAATCAAGTTCAAAGAGAATGAAGATAGATTTAAAAGACTGGTTGATGAAGGGCAAAGCCCAAAAGCACTCTTCATAGGGTGTAGTGACTCTAGATTGATGCCCTCCATGATAACAGGTTCAGAAGCTGGGGATCTCTTTGTTGTTAGAAACATAGGCAACTTCGTGCCACCTTTTAAGCCAGTCAATGACTATCATGCCACAGCCTCAGCCATAGAATATGCAGTTTCGGTGCTGGGAATATCAGACATCATAGTCTGTGGACACTCAGACTGCGGTGCTATCAAGGCTGTATGGCAACCTCCCAAGCCAACAGCAGAGACCATCCATACCATCAAATGGCTTGAGCTGGGCCAAAAAGCAAAAGAGAAGGCAGAATCAGCCCTGCCCCATGCAGAGCAAAAAGAACTTCTAAACTACACAGAAAAAATATCAGTTGTACTGCAACTAGAAAACCTACTAACCTATCCAGCTGTAAAAAGAGGAGTTGAGAATGGAAGCATATTTTTGCATGGCTGGCATTATGATTTAGGCAATGGTAAAATAGAGTATTATGATGAAGACAAAATGCTATTTGAGACATTTACAGAGTAAGATGCAGGATAGATTTATCCACCATTTAAGAGTCCTAGTTCAATAAACAAAAGAGTAAAAATGAAATGTTTTGAAACCATTCACATCGAAAATGCTAAGCCTCGTCACCTCAAATACCATAACTACAGACTAAATAAAACTAGACAAGAGCTTTTCGGCATAAACAGATCAATAGATATAGCTAACTATCTCACAGGCATTCCATCACAAGGTCTCTATAGAGCAAAAGTCATATATGATGATAATAACATAAATACAAACTACTATATATATAAAGCAAAAAATATACAGACTTTTAGGCTCATTGAGACAAACATAGACTACAGATATAAATACTTAGATAGGACTCAACTAGATAGCCTCAGAGAGACCCATCAGGACTCTGATGAGCTTATCATACTCAATGATGGACTAGTGACTGATACTACTATATCCAATATCGCCCTCAGAGAAAACGGCATCTGGTACACCCCTGCCAAACCTTTACTTGGGGGGACGACTAGAGCTAGATTATTAGATGAGGACAAACTTCATCTGAGAAACATCAAAGTATCAGAACTTGCGAAATATGATGGCTTGGCTTTAATGAATGCTATGATAGGATTCAAAATAATATCAGATATAAAACTAATCATCAAGGATAGTCGTGCCACTAGAGATATTTCATACTGACGAATACAAGTCCATAATCAAAGACCATCTCTTCAACACCATGGCCTTTCTTCTAGAAAATGGTGTAGAGTTTTCTATAGCTGCTGAGATCAGACATATCGGTTTTTCACCAGAGTTACCCTCAGATATCATCTCTGGGTTTGGTGATGTAGTACTTTTTGTGATGGCTGGCTATACTTTTGAGTCTGCACATATAGATGATGATCATTTCTTTTTTGAGGCTGGATTTGGAGCAGATGGCTTTGGATCTCATGTCACTGTGCCGATCTTATCTATCAAGCAGGTCTCTGTAGATGACTACCCTCTAGCCATAAACATATCAGAACCAGCTAGAGAAAAAGCCAAAAAGACCACAGTAAACAAGTCTATGGAAGCACTTCTAAACAATCCAGAAAATAAAAAACTACTAAAAAAAGCCAAAAAGTAGTTTTTAGATTAAAAAATATTAAAAAATTGTCAAAATCCTTAAGTTTTCTAGTGATTTTATCTATTTATAGGTCATTTATTAACTATTTTTTTCTCCTTGTTAACTATTTTATCTATTTTATAATAGCCATTAAATGGGGTATAAAAAAGAATTCATTAATTTTTTGTTAATTTTTTATTGTTTTTTGGTTCATACTATTGACAAATATCAGAAAACTATAGTATAATTCCTCGTAAACAAAAAACAAGGAGTTTTAAATGAAAAAAGGTTTATTGCTATCAGTGATAGCTTCGACAATGATTTTCGCAGGCGGTGACATCGCTCCTGTAGAGCCAGCAGCAGTTGCACCAGCATCTGATTGTTCAGATTTTAGTGGTGCTATAGGTTTCTATTATAAAACCAAAAGTACAAAAGTAGGTGATGCTGATGCAAACCCTGCACTATTTGATGAGCATCTAATAGGTGCAACAGCTATGATAAGAGTAGAAAAAGAGATAGCTTACGGCATCGGTTTTGGTGCTGAAGTAGCAGGCTTTACATCTATGACAGCAGATACTATAAGTGGCGAATGGCAGTCAATCAGAGGAGGTACACTAGAATTTGGTGAGCTTTCTGAGCTATACTTGACATATAGTGTTGGCAATACAGCTGTTAAAGCTGGTAGATTTGCTCTTCCTAAGAAGTTGTCTCCATATGTATGGACAGATGATACTCAAAACATCAAAGATGTTACATTCCAAGGTGTTCTAGTAGCCAATACAGATATAGCGGATACAACTATATATGGTGCACATATTTGGTCTACAATAGATGGTAGCACAGAGACTTATCTCAATGCTAACTCTCATCCTCATGACGAGTGGGGTCCAGGTCTGTTTGTACTCGGTTTTGTAAATAGCTCTATAGCTAACACAACTATCTCTGGTGTTGGATACTATACTCCAGTAGCGGTTGCAGTTGGTACAAATGAATATGTTACATATGCTGGCTTCTTGACAGCTGACACAACATTTATGGGTCTTAAGGCTTCTGTGAGAGGTGGCTATGTAGGTGGTGACGATCAAGCTTCTGCAGATGGTAGTGGTGATGCTACATTTGGTGTAGGTGCAAAAATCGGAGGAACAGTTGATATGTTTGACTGGGATCTTAGAGGTACATACATCAGTGATGGTCAGTATGAAATTGGTATGATGAATCCATTCTATACATCTGCTTCTCAGATAGTTGGCACAGCTTCATACGCTGTAGAAGCTAACATAGCAGCAAAAGTAGGACCAGGCACACTATATGCCAAAGGTAAATATACAGACTGGGATTTCGAAGATATAGTTGCTAATACAGGCAGCAAGGATAACTCTATCGAGGGAAGAATTGGCTATAAAATGAAAGTATTTAGCGATGTAACTGCAAAAGCAGAGTACAGATATAAAACTACTTCAATGGTTAGAGTTGATGACGATACAGTAAACCAAGAGATTCGTCTTGAGGCTACTTACGCGTTCTAGGATATTTCCTAAACTCGCTCTACTTAGAGCTCAGGCTTCTGCCTGGCTCTACCCCCTTCTTTTTTATTTTCCTTTTACTTTATCGATACAAGAAAGCTTCAAATACATTTATCTATATTTTATTTATGCTATAATCTCCTTATCGTAAGCCAAGGAGAAAGTTTTGAATAAAGAGAACATAATTGCACACCTCAAAAAACTAAAACCTTATTACAAAAAAGAGGGATTCATCATAGAGGGGCTATTTGGATCATATGCCAGAAATGAAGCAAATACAGATAGTGACATAGATATCCTAGTGCATACAGAACCATCTTTTACAGATAAATACGGCTTTATGTCTATCTCTAGAATCAATGAGATACAAGTAGAGATAAGCAAAGTGCTTGAAGCATCTGTTGATCTTGCTTCGTCCAGCGGCATGAGCAAAACAGCACAAAAATTTATCATCGATAAAACAATTTATATATAAATATGTCAACACAAAATATCAGCAAAATATACTCCATACTGGAGAAAATAGAATATATTGAACAAAATATTCATAGTAGTGGAAGCATATATCATGCTCTATCAGATCAGGCTACCGCCAGACCTGCCATACTAATGCTACTTACAGGTGTTGCGGAACAATTTATCAAACTAAAACAACATCAAGATACTAAGCTATTATCATTTTTCGCAGAAGAAGAACTCAAAGGAATGCAAGACATACGAAACTTTATCGCACACGATTATGATGGCATTGAGCTTTCCATTATAGAGTGGTTACTACATAATGCATTGCCAAAACTAAAAGTCCAATGCCAAACAATCATAAGTCTCTACAAAGATATTCAGTGAAAAAAACCCTACACCTCGTAAGCCTAGGTTGCACCAAAAATCTCGTAGACAGTGAAGTAATGCTTGGCAGACTACAAGAGTACGGTATGACTGATAATCCCAATATGGCTGATGTAATCATAGTAAATACCTGCGGATTTATAGAAGCTGCCAAAGAGGAGTCGATCAATACTATACTGTCACTCCATGAGCAACGCAAAGACAACTCACTGTTGGTTATGAGTGGCTGTCTGTCTGAACGCTATCAAAAAGAACTACAAGAAAGTATGCCAGAGATAGATATCTTCACTGGCGTAGGTGACTACGAGAGGATAGATGAGCTTATCATCAGGAAGCAAAGCACATTTACGCCTGAAGTATATCTGGCAAGTGACAAGGCAGACAGAGTGATCACAGGGTCAAGCTATCATGTCTACATCAAGATAGCAGAAGGCTGTAACCAATCCTGTTCATTCTGTGCCATACCCAGCTTCAAGGGCAAGCTACACTCTAGAGCTATCAGTTCTATCGTAAAAGAAGTGGCAAGCTTAGTAGAGTCAGGGTTTTGGGACTTTTCATTCATATCACAGGACAGCTCTAGCTATGGCAGAGATATGCAACTATCTGATGGACTCATAGAGCTTATAGGTGCTGTAGAGCGGATAGATGGAGTCAAAAGTGCTAGAATTTTGTATCTCTATCCTAGTACCACCTCATTTGAACTCATAGACAAGATATCTGACTCATCTGTATTTCACAGCTATTATGATATGCCTATTCAGCATATAGAAAATAGTATGTTAAAAAAGATGAAGAGAGGCTTTGGTGAGAAAAAAACCATAGCACTCTTGGAGCATATGAGGAGCAAACCAAATGCCTTCATCCGCACATCAGTCATAGCAGGTCATTCAGAAGAGAGTGATGACAGTTTTAAGACACTGTGTGGCTTTATGGAGGAGTTTAACTTTGACAGATTCAACACCTTTGGCTATTCAAACGAAGAGAACACCACGGCATACGATATGAAACAAATACCACAAGAGATCATAAAACAGAGAGCTGAGATATTGGGAGAGATAGCAGGCAAAAGTACCAAAATATCCCTGAATAATATGATAGGTGAAACTCTAGACATAGTCATAGATGGCAAAAGTGATGAGCACGCATACCTACTGTCTGCCAGACCATTGCAATGGGCGGTAGATATAGATGGCGAAATACTCATAAACGACAGTGGAGATATATCAGTGGAGTATGGAAAAATATACCAAGCCAAGATCACGGAGTTGGCGGGAGAGAAGTTACTTGCTAGTATTATCAGATAAGTCTCTACTCTTAGGAGACAAAAACCTATTGGCTTTTTCGGCAGGAGTGGATTCCTCTGCTCTATTTTATCTTTTAATAGAAAATAAAATTCCCTTTGATATCGCTATTGTGGATTATGGTATCAGGGCACAGAGTAAAGAAGAGATAGTCCATGCCAAAAGTCTTGCAAAAAAATATACTCTAAAGTGCTATAGCAAAAAAGCTCCAATCTTTAAAAGTAATTTTGAACAAAATGCTAGAGAATTTCGCTATAGATTTTTTGAATCCCTTGTCAATAAGCATGACTACGACAATCTACTGACCGCTCACCAGCTCAATGATCAGCTGGAGTGGCTATTCATGAGGCTAACTAAGGGTGCAGGAGTATCTGAGCTTATAGGATTTAAATCCACAGTACAAAAAGATAACTATACTTTGTTGCGACCTTTGCTTGAATACAGCAAAGATGAATTATTGCATTACTTACACAAAAACAACTACAGCTATTTCATAGACGAGAGCAACACAGATGAAAAACATGAACGAAACAGATTTAGAAAAGAATTTTCCGACCCATTGATGCAGAAGTACAAGGATGGCATCAGACGAAGCTTTGAATATCTAAAAAACGACAAAGAAGAGATAGAGTCCACATTTGAAACATCTTGCAGCCACAAAGAGCTTATTGTCATCAAGCTTCAGACAATAAGTGCCAAAGCCAGAGCAGCAGACATCGCCCTAAAAAAACTAGGCTATCTCCTGTCAGCCAAGCAAAGAAAAGAGATAGAAAAAGAAAACTCTCTAGTCATAGGAGGAATATGGACGGTAGAAGTGCAAGGAGACCTACTTTACATTGCTCCATATATAGAAACTGATATGCCAAAAAAATTCAAAGAACTGTGTCGGGTAAATAAAATCCCCAATAAAATAAGACCCTATCTCTTTCAGCACAATATAGATCTAGAAAATATAGCTATTAATTTTCACTATTGATTTTACTGTCTTTCATCAACGGATGTGCTTTTGTATACTCTTCCATCTTTTTGGAACTTGCTAGTTTCGTATATATCTGTGTAGTCGCCATGGAGCTGTGACCGAGCAGTTCGCTGACATCTGATATCCTAGCACCATTATTTAGCAAGTGTGTGGCAAAGGAATGTCGCAGTTGATGAGGGGTGGCTTTTATCCCTTGTGCTTTGAAAAGTTTTGTTACTTTATAGCGAAGTTGTGCGATGTTGAGTGCAGAACCACTCTTCTCAAAAAGATAGTTCCTAGGTGTCCGTAACTCTAAGTATCGTAAAAGCATCTTCTGTATAGATGGTAGTAGCGGGAGCTGTCTAGTCTTGTTTCCTTTGCCTGTCACTTCTATCCACTCATCAGATATATTATCAAGTCTCAATGTACTTAATTCACTGATACGAAGCCCTAGTCCATAGAGCAATGACACAAGTAATTTCTGCTCAAGATTGGCTTTTGCAAGCACCTCTTCTATATATTGCTCTTCTATGGGTTTAGGTAGCGTTTGAGCTATCTTGATAGAGGCATCACCTAGAAGCTTCACAGAAAACCCTCTCTGGTCCTGCAAATAGAGGACAAAAGATCGAATAGCACTCAACTTCAAGGCAATGGTCTTTTTACTTTTGTGGGCAAGCTCAAGCCTCAAAGACATGATATCTAGTATCCACTTACCATCTTCTTCATAAAATTCACACTTCTTGTGCATCTGCATCAATGCAGTTTCATAGCTAGAAATTGTATGTTCACTATACCCACGAATATTGGCTAGATAGTCTAAGAAGTCATCTATATATTTTTGAAGTTTAGCTTTCATACATTATTATACAACAATTCCATCTAGTGCCCCTCTAGAGGTTTTTGTGATCTTCACCTCTATTATCTTACCCAAAAACTCTTCACTGCCATCAACAAATACAAGTTTACCATCGTCACTCCTACCTGCAATCCTACCATGTGGCTTCAGCTCATCCAAGTAGACTTCATGTATTTTTCCCAACTGAGAGTCCATGATCTCATCTAGTATCTCAGTATGCCTACTCTGTAGCCTAGTCAATCTCTCAGATGCCACAGAAAGGTCAACTTGCTCCTCATACAATGCCGCCTCCGTCATGGGTCTAGGAGAATATTTAAATGAAAAAAGTTGCTCAAACCGCACCTGCTCTAGTACATCCATTGTATCTTCAAAGTCTTCATCACTCTCATTTGGGAAACCTACGATAATATCCGTAGAGATGGTCGCTTCAGGACACAGTGTACGAATCTTGTCGCAACGATTTAGAAAATTCTCTTTACTGTATCCCCTTTTCATCGACCTCAGGAGTGAGCTGGAGCCACTCTGCAGGGGCACATGTATTTGTTTGCATATTTTAGGATTACTTGCAAATTCTTTTATGAAAGCGTTATCCATATGAAGTGGGTGCGGAGAAGTAAATCTGATGCGTTCTAGTCCCTCTATCGCAGAAACCTTGCGGAGCAAAAGGGTAAAATCAATCTTCTCTTCTGTTCCGCCAAATCGTCTGCCATAATTGTTGACATTTTGCCCTAGAAGCATCACTTCTTTGGCACCTACATCTACTGCCTTGCCAATCTCTTGGATAATGAGATTACTAGGTATCGAAATCTCTTCACCTCTAGTAGCAGGCACTATGCAAAAAGTACAGCCTTTATCGCAGCCTATAGAGATGTTTACCATCGCCTTAAAGGGATTGCCTCTGTATTCCCCAAAGGCGTAAGTGCTCTCATCATAATCCGTATCTATTTCTACAGCATGCTTGACATTTACTACCTCAGCTATTTTGGATACATTTCTAGCACCCAAAACAAAATCTACAGAAGGAGCCCTCTTGATAATCTCTTTTCCAAGGTGACTGGCAGTGCATCCACAAACACCTATTTTAGCACTTGCTTTCTTCTTTTTGTTAAATACACCTATTTCAGAAAAAAGTTTCGCCACTGGCTTCTCTCGGACTGAACATGTGTTAATAATGATTAAATCTGCTTCTGAAAGGTCTTGAGTAAGTTCGTAAGATTCTTGTTTGTTGAGCTCAGCAATCATATGCTCACTGTCACGAACATTCATCGCACAGCCGAGTGTCTCTATAAAAAGTTTTTTTTCTTTAGGCATTGAGCTCTATTATTTTACAATATGCACTTCGTAAGTAAATTCACTCTCTGTCAATCCATACTTTATCTCTCTCATATACACACTATACTCTCTCTCGTCAAAATACTCTATAAGTGCCATAATATCTTTATGTGTGTTGTCTTTGTCAAAATAAAAGATAGATTTATCATCCAGCTGTTCTTCTATTTTTTTCACTTCGATTGTTTTGGGTTTAGCTTTAAGGGTTGTTCTAGCTAATTTTAATTTCATATAATCTATTCCTCGGCTATCTGCCTTTATTTAATTATTGTGATTTTACTTTATTTTGAGTAAAGGTATGATTAGATACAATCAACTTCTCGAAAGAAAAGAAAAAACCCACACAAAGTGTTACTGTTAAGCTTATTTTGTCACTTGTGTGAAACAAAAGGCATTATTATGGAAAAAATATTAGATATCATAGAAGCAATTGCACATGAGAAAAACATCTCCGAGTTTTCTGCCACCGAAGCATTCAAAGATGCTGCAATCATGACCGCCAAAAGACTAACCACAAGAGAAAGCTCATTTGAAGTAATCATAGATGATGATACAAGAACCTATACTATACAAAGAGTGATTACTGTTGTGAAAGATGATGATGATAGACTAGAGGAAGAGTCAGACAGCTATATGGCACTCAGTGAGGCGCTAGATTATGATAGTGGCATTGAGATAGGTGATCAGATCCGTAGTGAAATGGTGCTAGAGGATTATGGTCGTACTGCAGCAGCTAATCTCTATAGGGAACTTGAATATCATATACAAAGACACATAGAGCAAGATCTTTTTGAAAAATACAAATCAAAAGTAGGCACAGTGATTATAGGCACGGTCAACCGTGTAGATGATGATGAAAATACATATGTTGAGATTGGTGAACTCAAAGGCATCATGAGTCAGCGAAACCGTATCAAAGGCGAAAAATTCAAAGTAGGCGACACGTTGAAAGCACTATTGAGGTTTGTTAGTATAGATCCGCAATACGGCATGTTTCTAGAGCTTACTAGAACTTCACCAAAGTTTCTTGAAAAACTAATAGAGAAAGAAGTGCCAGAGATACAAGATGGTGCAGTAGATATAATCTCATCCTCTAGGATCCCTGGAGCAAGAGCTAAGATAGCACTCAAAACTGACCAGCTAAATGTTGATCCTATCGGTGCAGCAGTAGGACAAAGGGGAGTAAGAATCAACGCAGTCTCAGCAGAACTCAATGATGAAAACATCGATTGCATCGAATACTCTCCAATACCTGAAATGTATATTACCAGAGCACTGTCTCCAGCGATTGTAAAAAATGTCACGATAGAAAACAGAGATACTAGTGAGCAGAAGGCTATCGTAGGCATCACTGTGGATCAAAAGGCGAAAGCCATAGGAAAAAGTGGCATCAATATCCGCCTCGCGTCCATGCTGACAGGTTACCAAATCGAACTAAAAGAGGTAGAAGGTATTACCGATAGATCAGCATCCACTACGGACACTGAAAATCAGGAAAAAAGTATGGATACCACAGCTCTAGAAAACTTATTCTCATAATATTACCTAAGAGCGACTCTCTACCTTGGGTGCACTAACAAGCGCACCTTACAAGCTCCATAAAGCTATTTACCTTTAAGGAGGCTCCACCAACCAGTACCCCATCTACATCTTTGATTCCAATAATCTCTTTGATGTTGTCTGGCTTGACACTTCCACCATATAATAGGGGTCTGTTTATAGCCGCCTTGATTGCGGAGTGTGTAGAAGAAATCTCATCAGCATTAGCACTTCTGCCACTTCCTATAGCCCATATAGGCTCATAAGCGATTATAGAATTGTCATATTCTATATCTACTCCATCAAACTGAGCCAAAAGATATTCCATCACTGCATCATGACCCTGTTCTCTGACCTCCAAAGGCTCGCCAATACAGTAGATAATCTCAAATCCCTGAGTTTTAAAAAATTGAAACTTTGTCGCTACTACCTCCTGTGTCTCTCTTAATATCTCTCTTCGTTCGCTATGTCCGACAAGAATGCTATTTATACCAAACTCCTTCAGCTGCTCTACACCAATCTCCCCTGTGTATGCTCCGCTGGTTGCTGTATATGCATCTTGTGCTCCTACTGCAAAGTCTCCGTCATAACTATCCAATGCTGTTGCAGGAGGAAAAACAATCACTCTGTCTTCTGCTTTCTTATACTTCATCTGTTTTGCTAGCTCAATCATATAAGTTCTGGTGCTAGCCCTAGTATGGTTCATCTTGAAATTTGCTGCAAATATCATCTTTTCTCCAATGCTTCAATCCCTGGAAGTGTTTCGCCCTCTATAAGCTTAAGGCTTGCACCTCCCCCTGTGCTTACAAATGTCATCTCATCTACATCTCCCGCTCTAGCAGCCACATCAGCAGTATCTCCTCCGCCTACAATAGTAGTCGCATGTGTTTCTGCAATATAGTGGGACATTTTTATAGAGCCTTTGGCAAACTTATCCATCTCATAAACTCCCATTGGACCATTCCATATAATCGTCTGTGCATCATTGAGCACCTCTCGGAAAAGCCTTGTGCTTGCAGGTCCTACATCTAGCCCCATCCATCCCACTGGTATCTCTTGAGCTGGCAGGTATTTGACAGCTGTATTTTCACTAAACTCAGGTGCTACGACCAGATCCACAGGTAGGTAAAACTTGATGCCATTTTCATGTGCTTTCTTCATAATTTTGCTTGCATCATCAAGCAAATCATTCTCTACTAGTGAATTTCCTATCTCATACCCCATGGCCTTGAGAAAAGTAAATGCCATTCCGCCACCGATAATAACTTTGTCAACCTTGTCAAGTAGTTTTGTCAATGCTTGCAGTTTCCCTGATACCTTACTACCACCAACTACTGCAACAAATGGTCTAGTGGGCTTACCTAAAACTCTAGAGAAAAAGTTAATCTCTTTTGCCAACAAAAATCCTGCAGCTTTATGCTCTGGGTCAAAATTCTCTGCCATAGCATAAATAGAAGCATGCTTGCGGTGACAAGCACCAAAAGCATCGTTGATATAAATATCAACGAGTCCAGCTATTTCTTTGGCAAAGGCTGTGTTATTATTTGTCTCACCCGCGTCAAATCTAAGGTTCTCAAGCAAAAGTACATCTCCAGCCCCTAAGCTTGATGCAAGCTCTTTGGCTCTATGTGTGATTACTCCTCCTGTTTTAGAGTCATCAAATAAAAGTATATTTTTTATCTTAAGTAGAATGTCTAACCTGCGATAAACAGTCACTAGTGAATACTGCTCATCATAAACACCTGGCTCTGGTCTTTCAAAGTGTGAGCCAAGTATAATTTTACATCCTCTATCCACACAATACCTAATAGTCTGCAAGGCCGCTCTTATTCTACGGTCATCAGTAATATTGCCAAATTCATCTTTGGGGACATTAAAATCACATCTGATAAATACTCTCTTGCCATCAATATCCAAATCTTTAATCGTTTTCAACTCAATTCCTCACTATTTTGCTAAAATATTATATTTATAATACAGAAATAGAGGTTACTACTTGGTTAAAGACAAGCCTATAATTGCACTGTTTGGAGGGAGTTTCGATCCGCCACATGAAGGACATCAGGCTATCATAAAAAAAGTGGGATCTTTTGATGATATAGACAAGCTTATCATTATGCCTGCATTTATCAATCCATTTAAAAACCATACAATGGCATCAGCACAAAAGCGTCTAGAGTGGTGCAAACTGCTTTTTGATGAAAAAGATATAATAGTTAGTGACTTTGAGGTCTCTAAGGATCGTCCAGTCTATACGATTGAAACACTAAGGTCATTGCAAAAAAATTATATTGTCAAGTACCTTATAATCGGTTCTGACAACTTAGAGGAAATAGAGCAATGGCATGAGTTTGATGAAATCAACGATATTGTTATCTGGGCAGTATTCACTAGAGATACCAATCAACCTGACTGCAAGATGCTAAGGCAATACAGGCTTTTTAAACTAAACATACCGATGAGCTCTACAGAGATTCGTACTGGAAAAAGTCTAGAACAAATAGAAGAGTATATGTTAAATAATATAAAGCAAGCACAGAGCGTGAAACAACAAAAGGACAAAAATGACAATCAAAGATAGAGTTGACGCTATTGTCAACATACTTGACAGTAAAAAAGCAGAAGAGATCGAAGTATTTGATCTTTCCGATACAGATTATATCGCCAAAGAAGTGGTCATTGCCAACTCTTTTGGAGGAAAACATACCATAGCACTCTATGAGCATCTCAAAAATAAACTCAAACCAAAAGGGGAGCAGTTTTTAGGTGCAGAAGAAAGCAATGACTGGGTTGTTGTTGACTTAGGGGATATCATCGTGCATATCATGACGCCTGCATATAGGGAGCACTACTCTATCGAAGAATTTTTGAGTACTCTTAAACCAAAAGATGACTAATCTAACAACTCCTGCTTGTTTAGCTCTTCATTCATTCAAGCACTAAGATATCAGAGTTTATCTAAAACCTTGATACCTAGTATATCTAATCCTTGCCTAATGGTTTTTGCAGTCAAATCAGCTAAAAGCAAACGACTATCTCTAATCTTGGGATCAACATTATTTTTGAGTATAGGGTTATGCTCATAGAATTTCATGAAAAGTGTTGAAAGCTCATACAGATAGCTTGTGACATAATGTGGCATAGACTCTCTACTCGCTGATCGCAGAACATCTTCGATTTTAAGTAGCATAACGCCAAGCCTCACCTCAAGTTCATCAATAAGCAATATCTTGCCCTCTAGTTTAGTGCCATGACTTCTCAGTATAGACTGTATTCTTGCATAGGCATACTGTAGATATAGTGATGTGTTTCCATCAAAACTAAGTATCTTGTTCCAGTCAAAAATATAATTTGACTGACGATTTACTGACAACTCCGCATATTTCACTGCTCCGATGCCTATGGTATGTGCCACCTCATCTATGTCTTCTGGCTTCTGAGTACCCCGCTCTTCTATCATCTGTTTTGCACGAGCCACTGCCTCGTCCAGAAGATTGGCCAGCTTTACCGTACCTCCATCACGAGTTTTGAATGGTCTGCCACTCTTATCAAGCATCATCCCAAAACTTACATGCTCTAGTATCACACTCTTGTTAACAAAGCCTGCTCTTTTGGCAACATCAAATAGTTGTTTGAAATGCCCTGACTGCCTGGCGTCCACTACATATGATATTCTCTGAGCCTCTAGCTCCCGAGCCCTATACTTGATTGCTGCCAAATCCGTAGTAGCGTATAAGAATCCGCCATCACCCTTCTGTACAATTAGTGGCGTATCGCTACCATCTACAAATACACAAAGTGCACCGTCACTCTCTGTTGCAATACCTTTAGCTTTAAGCTCTTTGGCTATGGCGGGCAAACACTCATTGTAACTGCTTTCTGCCCTTACATCATTTCTACCTAACAAAACACCAAGCTCAGCATATATATCTTCACAGTGCGTCAAAGACACACCTATAAACTGCTGCCAAAGTTTCAGACAGTAGTCATCACCACTCTGTAGCCTAACTACATACTCTCTAGCAGTATTAGCAAAATCAGAGTCGCTATCAAACTTGATTTTAGCATCTTTATAAAACTGCTCTAAGTCTCCTAGTGAACTATAGGTATCTTCTCCACTCGACTCCATATAGGCGATCAACATACCAAATTGTGTGCCCCAGTCGCCTATATGGTTTTGGAGGATTACCTCATCGCCTAAAAAATCGAAAAGCCTTACAAGTGTATCACCTATAATAGTGGATCGTAGATGACCTACATGCATCTGCTTTGCCATATTTGGACTAGAATAGTCCACCACTGTTGTCATTGGAGTAGTATTTTTTTCTATCAACAGTCTATCGTCTAGCCTCATCTCATCTAGCCTACTTGCTACCCATTTGGAATCTAGCCATATATTTATAAACCCCGGTCCCGCAATTTCTGTTTTTGAGATGAGCTCTGTGTCACCAATATTGGCTATGATTTGTGAAGCTATCTCTCTAGGGGTTTTTCCAAGCTTTTTTGAAAGTGCCATAGCACCATTGAATTGATAGTCTCCAAACTCTGGCTTGCTAGCTTCTGATACCGATATTGGCTTAGCTTCTATGCCTGCTTTTACAAAAGTATCTTTTATTATTTGATTTAATATAGATTTTAATTTCATCGATTTTCCATGATATTGAAGTCATTTGATTATAGTTTTGAGTGTCCTGTAGTATGGGCACTCAAGATATGCTTTTTATGCTTTGTCAGCTACTTTGTCTGTGACCTTGGTCTCTTGTGCCGCATCTGCAACTTTTTCTGTTTTTGTCTCTATTTCTTTGCTAGCTTCTTCTGTAGCACCATCATCATCTTTGACTGCTTTTTTAAAGTCTTTGATGCCCTTTCCAAGTCCTTTGGCGAGCTCTGGAATCTTTTTTGCGCCAAAAAGAAGCACAACAACTCCAACTATTAATACTAATTCCCATCCACCTGGCATACCCATACAAATCCTTTACCAATCTCTGCTTGAGATTTATTCTTTTCTTGTTTATTATACTTAAAAAGGCTAAATATCAAGAATTGAGCCACTCTTTCACAAATATATCTCTGGCTTTACTGTCTAGCTTCAATCTTGCTGCATTGGCTACTGACACAAACTGGTCTGCTGTTTTTTCTATATCATCGTTGACGATAACAAAATCATATGCCCCTATCTCTAGTATCTCTCTTTTGGCATTTTTAATTCGCTGCTCCATAGCATCGGAAGAGTCTGTAGATCTTGAATATAATCTTTTTTCAAGTGCAGATAAAGATGGCGGGAGAATAAAAGCAGAGGTGATCAGGTCACCCATTCGTTCTTTTGCTAGATGAAATCCCTGCACATCGATATCAAAAATTACCAGTTTGCCTTTATTTAAAGCATCTTTAACTGGTTTTAGAGAAGTACCATAATAGTTGCCATGCACTACTGCATACTCCAAAAATTCTCCTGCCTCTATGCCTTCTTCAAATTCTTTTTTACTTACAAAGTGATATTCTCTAGCGTTTTTCTCTCCCTCTCTTGGCTCTCTTGAAGTTGAGGAGATAGAAAAATAAAATTCTCCTATTCTGCTGGCTACAGCATTTATAATAGTGCTTTTGCCCGCACCACTTGGCCCTGATAATATTAGTATGGCACTACTCATTGACTCTCCTTAGGAAACCGTATTGTTATCGTCACCTCTGCCCCCTTAAGAAGCTTACGAATCTTTTTTGCTTCCATTTCAGATATTGCTTTTAGTATCTTATCTGAGCCTTCGTCTTTTATCTCGTCTGTTTTATCCATATGTTCTGTTCCAAGTACCTGAAAAGCAGAATCCTTGCCTACCTCATCAGCTAACTCTTTTTCAGAGACAATCTCCAGCCCTTCATCCTCAAGTAGACTCTTGATCTCACCTATATCTTGTAAGTTTAAAACCTGATCATCGGAAAAATATGTTTGCTGTCCATCTTGAGCAAATCTTTTTCCTTCTATTATCTCTTGTATGTCTGATGGAAGAAATGGTTTTTTGAGCTTGATATCAAATCTATCGTGCAAATCTTTTTCTTTATTATATAATACTATGCTTGTTAAGGATGGAAACTTATCAAATACATTATTACTACTCAAAAAAGCACCCCTATCGTCTACAAATACAAAGTCATACTCTTTTACTTTTGCTTCATCCAAGGTCTCTACTGTATAAAGCTTAGCACCAACCCTATCAGTTGCAAGCTCGACAAATTCTCTCACAACATGGTTTTTCGTAAACAATAAAATCTTCATGCTCTGCCTTTAAATTTTATGAAATATTATAGCTTTTATTTGATTGTATCGAGATTTTACAGACTTGTTATTATCCTGGCAAACCATCTACTCTAGGCTGTAACATCCACTTAGCATAGAACAGTATATAGATAACAAAAGGAAAGCTCCAGATCAAAGCTGAACTTAAATGTAGGATAGCCATATACTCAGGATAGAATGCCACAACCGCCCTAAGCCCTGTTGCAAGTAAAATAAAAAGAACGCCTAGACACATCCAGACACTTCGCTCTTTGGAAATATCTCTTCCAGTATGCACAATAGTCACCACCATCAATACAAGATAAAAAGAGAGTCCCCACGCACCGCTTGTAATCACATGTAAAAAATCTCCATTATGATACTTCATCTCACTCAAATAGTTATATCCTATCAGTCCATAACCAATTGATATCAATATTGGTACTGATATCAAAGCCCTAATAAGTCGTCTTCCTAATATATTTTCTTCACCATAGGCGATAAAATCATTAAGTATCGCCAAACTGGCACTTGCAGCACCCAATGCAATCCACCCCAAGACTCTATTGGTGGGATAAAAAAACTCTACTGTGGCATAGAGAATAATCATAAATATAGTAAGATTATATGCAGGAGGTTTGGCGAAAAATATCTCTTCATTTTTACCTTCTAGTTCCAGTATCTCATTGACTGCTTCTATGTTGACTCTCCTTATTGCCAGGAGTATCATGACTAAAAATGCTACTAATGCAATCTTGAGTATCTCTAGAGTTGTCGTATTGACGATACCTGCTACGCTCAGATAAAACCATATCTGTATAACTTGCACTACCACAAACGAATAAGCAATACTCACATGCCTTTTGGCAGGATCATAAAAAATCGGCTTGTATACCAATAGCGTAAGCCATGCAAACAGAACAATATTGACTATAGCGGCAGGATATGGAGTCAAAAACTCCATAAACCAAAAAGCTGCTCTTCCTGCTATCCATAAAAGCATAATATTTCTCAATGTTTTACCAACTATAGGAACTGTACCTGGAAAAAGTTCTGGTGCTGCTGTGAAGATAAAAGCGGCCATACCCAAGAAGCCTACACCGTACAGCATCTCATAGATATGCCAACTTATGGTATCGCCAATAAACGGCAAAGCAATATAGCCACTATAGTATAAGCCCCAAAGCAGTATGGTCAGTACCATATATGGAGCCATCAATAAAAATGCAGGACGAAATCCGTAAGCAAGATAAATTGGGATATCGCCTTCTGGGTACGATTCATAATGTTTTGTTGCTGCCATTACCTAAATTCCAATTCAAATGTCTCTATGATCTCTCTGTCACTTAGCAGTTTGGTCGTTTGGCTATATACATACTCATTGTCTCTCTGATTTTGTGGCAAATCAAAGTCGAATATTTTGATTATTCGTCCAGGGTCTGGTGCTAAAAGCAATACCTTGTCGCTAAGTCTTATAGCCTCCATTATGTCAT
>JAAXPZ010000075.1 GCA_012329065.1 Sulfurovum sp.
AAATTGAGTACTCGTTCATGGTCAAAAAGTAAACCTATTCAGCTTATTAAGTATTTTGAATTTGTATATAAAGTAGTTAAAGAGTATAAAACTAGCGATATTCTCCACTGTAACGATCTAAACGCACTTCCCATAGGCTATATAATAAAAAAGTTTTACAATAAAAATGTAAAGATAGTTTATGATGCACATGAATACGAGATAAATGATATACCAAACGAGAGTAAATATAGTATAAAGATAAAATACTTTATAGAAAGGTTTCTCATAAAACATGCAGACACGGTTATATGTGTAAGTGACTCAATCGCCAACGAGTATGTAAGGCTTTATAACATAGTCAAGCCTTCACTGGTGCTAAACACACCAGCATACAAGACAATAGAAAAAAAAGATATATTTCGAGAAACGCTCAATATATCAAAAGAGAAGACCATATTTCTCTATCAGGGAGGATTGAGTAGAGGTAGGGGCATAGAGATACTTCTTGAAGCCTTTAAAACCATAGAAGATGACAAGAACGTGATAGTCTTTATGGGGAATGGTACACTGGAACAGACTATAATCAATGATGTAAATAAATACAACAATATCTATTTTCATAAAGCCGTAACTCCTGACATCCTGCTAGACTTTACTTGTAGTGCAGACTTTGGGATACTGTTTTATGAAAATAGTTGCCTAAACCATGAATATTGCTCGCCAAATAAAATGTTTGAGTACCTTATGGCAGAACTCCCTGTAATAGTTTCAAACCTTTATGAGATGAAGAGACTGGTGGAAACTAACAATATAGGGATAGTAGCAAAAGAAAATACACCTGCTGGCTTAAAAGAGGCAATCAAAGTAGCGGTAAAACTAGACAATGAAGAGCTACAGAAAAATATCCAAAAAGTGAAAGAGATTTATAATTGGGAAGAGCAGGAGAAGGTTTTATTGAAAGTTTATGAGGAGTTGTATTAGTGTGTGGGATTAGTGGAATAATCAATAAAAATCAAAAACAGGTTAATGAAGATGAGATAAAAAGCATAAATGACTTAATAACTCACAGAGGTCCAGATGATGAGGGGTTTTATCATGAGAGAAACTTTGCATTTGGGCACAGGCGACTCTCTATCTTGGACTTGAGTAGTGATGGGCATCAGCCAATGCACTATCTGGATGAGAGATATACGATAACTTATAATGGTGAAGTTTATAACTATCTTGAGATTAGGGATGAGCTCAAAAAAGATGGATATACCTTTCACTCCGATACAGACACGGAGGTAGTACTCGCAAGCTATGATAAATGGGGTGAAGAGTGTGTAAATAGATTTAATGGGATGTGGGCATTTGCAATATACGATAAAGAAAAAGATACTATCTTTTGTAGTCGTGATAGGTTTGGAATAAAGCCTTTTTACTATACAGAGATTGATGGTAGGTTTATATTTGGATCAGAGATTAAACAGCTTTTAGAGTTTTATAGTCAAAAGTTTGTAAATAAAAATGTTTTAATGGATTATTTGATTATAGGCTATGAGGATCATACAAATGAAACTTTTTTTGAGAATATATTTAAATTGGAGCAATCGCATAATTTAACATATTGTTTAAGAAGTAATACATTTAAAATTAATAAATACTATAGTATTAAAAAAAGAAATTTAAATAAAAACGAAAAAGACTCTATTGACAAGTATCGGAAATCTCTTTTTAGTGCAATTGAATTGAGACTAAGAAGTGATGTAAAGGTCGGTACATGCCTTAGCGGAGGGCTTGATAGTTCATCTATAGCCTCCGTTGCGTCAAAAGAATATCAAAATAAATCTGCCAGTCAATTTACGGCTATTCATGCAAAGTCATTTCAGCAGAACAATGATGAAAGCAAGTATGCACAAGAAGTAAGTGATTATTGTGATTTAGATTTAAGTATTATTGAGCCAATAACTGATGAGTTTCTAGAAAACATAGATGAAGTGGTATACACACAAGAGGAGCCATTTGGCGACTCTTCGGTATTTATGCAATACTTCGTTATGAAAAAAGCTAGAGAAATTGGCTGTATTGTGATGCTTGATGGGCAAGGTGGGGATGAAACCCTCTTGGGGTACGAGAGATATTATCCAGCATATTTAAAAAGTTTAAGTTTTTTAGAAAGAATAAGTGGAATTTTTAGCTCTACAAAAAATTCAAAATTAAGTTTAGTACAGCTTTTGCAGTATTATGTGTATTTTACAAATGCAAAGATACGCCTATCTAGGCTTTTAAAGCAAAATAGCTTTGTAAAAACTGAATATATGAGTATGATAAATCAAAAACTTTTAGATCAAAGTGCTAGAAGCTTCATGGATACTTTTGAGTTGCAAAAACTTGAAATATTTAAAACACAGATGCCACATCTTTTGAGATATGAAGACAAAAACTCTATGAGAAATTCGGTAGAAACTAGACTACCATTTATAGATTATAATGTTTTAGAAACTGCAATTAACACTCATGAAAACTTGAAAATAAAAGATGGTTGGACTAAATATATTTTAAGAAAATCAGTTGATAATATATTGCCAAGTAGTATTGTATGGAGAAGAAATAAACTTGGCTTTGAAGCCCCTACTAAGAGTTGGATGTATAGTATTGAAGGTCAAATAGAGAAAATGATAGATAATTCCAAGATTATTAACACAGTTACTGATAATATAGATTTTAATAAATTAAATGAAATTCAAAAATGGAAGCTTTTTAATATTGCGAAGTGGGAACAAATTTATGGCGTAGAGATTAGATAATTGTTTAATCAAAAGAATAAAAAGGTTTAAGAAATCATGAATATTTTACATTTAACGCAGACAGATATTAAGTCTGATTCTAGAATATTAAAAGAAATGAATAGTATTGCGACATTAAACAGTACTTATGAGGTCAGTGGGATAGGCGTGATTTTAAATAGAGGTGAAAAGCATACAAACAATAAGGACAATCTAGATATCTACTCTATTATTCTCAAGTCAAGAGAATGGAGGTTTCTTCCAAGGGTTATTAGACATACATGTTCACTTGTAGAGCTCACTTTTAAAATGTTTTATAAAGCCAAAAAACTGCAACCAAAAGTTATTCATTGTCATGACACCCTTGTGTTGCCATTGGGTGTCATGGTGAAAGCTTTTACAGGAGCAAAGCTCATATACGATGCCCATGAGTTGGAGTCTGATAGAAATGGATTGACAAAGATACTAGGGAAGTTGACACTATTTGCAGAGAAAGCATTGTGGAGATATGTGGATGCTTTAATCGTCGTAAGTCCATCTATAGAGAAATGGTATATGGAAAATATTGGTGATAAGTACTCGGAGATAGTTTTGAATTCTCCTGTACTAGAAAAAGAAGAGTCTTCTAAAGAAAGTAGCTATCTTAGAGAGTATTTTTCGATACCAAAAGAATCAAAAATATTTTTATATGTAGGCGGGTTAGTGCATGGTAGAGGTATAGAATTGTTAACAGACGCATTTAGAGTCTCTGACATAAAGTCTAGTTTAGTTTTTTTGGGCTATGGCACATTAAGTGATGAGCTAAAAGAGATAGCTAGTAGTTCTTCAAATATATATGTGCATGATGCAGTACCGCATGAAGAAGTAGTCCCTGTAGCGAAAAGCGCAGATATAGGATTGTGTTTGATACAAAATGTATCATTGAGTGATTACTATTGTTTGCCAAATAAATTGTTTGAATACTGTTTTGCGGAGATTCCAGTTTTAGCATCGGACTTTCCCGATATTTCAGCTACAGTTAAAAAGTATAATCTTGGAAAATGTACAGAGTTAAATAGTGCAAGTATTTATGAGGCTATAAAGGAGTTTGAAAATATGGAAGTATTAGAAAATATTGATATCAACAAATTGTATGAACTTAGTTGGGAAGCTCAAGAAGATAAACTTATTAAATTGTATGAACAAATAATTAAAGTGCAAGGATAAGCTATGTGTGGTATTTTTGGCCAAGTTTCCAAATCAAAAGTAGATAAAAACAAGCTAAATAAGCTAGTAAAACATTCTGAACAAAGAGGTGTTGATTCTTCTGGTTTGATATATTATGAAGATGGAAGATATAGCATCCAAAGGGCAGATTATAATATAGAAAAACTTTTAAAACAAGTGAAACCTTACGCCTCTAAAATAGTTTTAGGTCATAGTCGTCTTATTACAAATGGATTAGGCGATAATCAGCCAGTGGTTTATGATGGTCTTTGTGCTATTCATAATGGGGTTATTGTGAATGAAAAAGAAGTTTGGGAAAGTATTGGGCTAGAGAGAAAACTACAAATTGACTCAGAAGCTATTGTAGCAATAGCTTCTGAACATTTACAAAATGGTGGTGAAATCTCTGAAATATCAAATAAAGTACTTAGTTTATGTAGGGGTGTTATCGCTTGTTCTTTACTTGTTCCTTCAGAGGGACAAATTATACTTTTCTCCAACAATGGCAGTTTGTATGTAGGTGAAAGTGATGATAGCATATATTTTGCATCTGAGAATTATGCTTTGAGCCAAGTTGGCTGTAGTAATATTAGACAAATAAAAGAAGAGGCTTTTTTTATTGATATTCCAGCTTCTCAAAAAGAATTAAGCATTAAAGATGTTAGCACAAGAAAAGAAAATTTAATTCCTGAGTTCTCTTATGGCAAAATACAAGAAAACTTACTCGAATATAAAGAGTTGAAAAACTTAAAAAGATGCACAAGATGTATTTTGCCTGAGACAATGCCCTATATAAAGTTTGATGAGCAAGGTGTTTGTAATTATTGTCATAACTATACACCTCGCAATAAACCAAAACCAAAAGAAGAATTATTTAAAATTGTAGAGTCTTATCGTTGTGAGCATGGAGAGGATTGTATTGTGCCTTTTTCAGGAGGTCGCGATAGTTGCTATGGTTTACATCTCATCATAAAAGAACTTGAAATGAAACCAATTACTTATACCTATGATTGGGGAATGGTAACAGACTTGGGTCGTCGAAATATCTCTCAAATGTGTGGCGACCTAGGGATAGAAAATATTATTGTAGCTGCTGACATTTCTAAAAAAAGGAAAAATATAAAGATGAATCTTAAGGCATGGCTAAAGTCTCCAAATCTAGGAATGATGGCTATGTTAACGGCTGGAGATAAGCATTTTTTTAGACATGTAGAGAGTATTAAGAAACAAACTGGTATTAATTTAAATCTTTGGGGGGTCAATCCTTTAGAGGTAACGCATTTTAAAACAGGGTTTTTAGGAATAGAGCCAGACTTTGAAGAAAAGAGAGTTTATAGTCATGGTGCTATGAAGCAGCTTAGATACCATTCAAAGCGATTTAAGGCAATGACAAAAAGTCTGGGCTATTTTAATAGTTCTTTATGGGATACGCTCTCAGGAGAATATTATAGAAGCTTTACTGAGAAAAAAGATTATTATCATATCTTTGATTATTGGAGATGGGATGAAGATGAGGTAAACAATACTCTGATAGACGACCATGGTTGGGAAATCGCTATAGACACAAGTACAACATGGCGTATTGGAGATGGGACAGCAGGGTTTTACAATTATGTATATTATACGGTTGCTGGTTTTACGGAGCATGATACATTTAGATCTAATCAAATTCGTGAAGGTCAAATGACAAGAGAAAAAGCTTTGGAGTTAGTTATGGATGAAAATAGACCAAGGTATCAAAATATTCGTTGGTATTTGGATACTTTAGGTATGGACTTTGAAGAGGTAATTAAAATTGTTAATGATATACCAAAAATATATAAAGAGGCATAGATGAAAATAGTAAGCATTTTAGGTGCAAGACCACAGTTTATAAAAGCAGGTACTGTAAGTAGAGAGATAGCTAAGTACAAAGATATAGAAGAAGTGATTATCCACACAGGGCAGCACTATGATGCCAATATGTCAGATGTCTTTTTTGATGAAATTCAGATACCAAAACCACACTATAACCTAGATATAAATGGACTAGGGCATGGTGCAATGACTGGGCAAATGCTAGAGAAGGTAGAAGGAGTATTGTTAAAAGAAAAACCTGACTGGGTGATGGTCTATGGTGATACAAACTCTACATTGGCTGGGGCATTAGCAGCTTCTAAACTGCACATAAAAGTAGCTCATGTGGAAGCAGGGTTACGCTCTTTTAATATGAAGATGCCAGAAGAAGTCAACAGGATACTTACAGATAGGATGAGTACCATACTTTTTTGCCCCACACAAAGTGCCAGAGATAATTTAGCCAATGAAGGGTATGGCAATCTTGATATAGCAGTGATACACAATGGTGATGTGATGCAAGATGGAGCTATATTTTATAAGGATTTAGCAGTAAAACCAAAAGTAAAACTAGAAGATGAATATATATTGTCTACCGTCCATAGGGCTGAAAATACAGATGATTTGGAATGCCTAAGTGCCATAGTATCAGCACTGAACGAGATAGCCAAAGAGATACAAATAGTGGTACCTCTTCATCCTCGAACCAAAGCTATACTAGGGAAGAACAATATGACAACAGATTTTACAATTATTGAACCCATAGGGTACCTAGAGATGGTGTACTTGATCAAAAATTCAAAACTCATTATGACCGATAGTGGTGGGCTTCAAAAAGAGGCATTTTTCTTTGAAAAACCGTGCATAACACTTAGAGATGAGACGGAGTGGGTTGAGTTGGTGGAGCATGGGTTTAATGTCTTGGTGGGTGCTGATAAAGAAAAGATATTGGCAGCTTATCATAATCAGCTGTTTAATGATAGTTTTGATATGGATTTGTATGGTATGGGCAAAGCGAGTGAAATGATAGTCGAAGCATTATTGGAATTTTAATGAATATTTGGATTTTTAACCATCATGCACTCACGCCCGACATGAGTGGAGGGACAAGACATTATGATTTCGCAAAAGAGCTCACCAAAAGAGGGCATAGTGTAACCATCGTAGCTTCTAGCTTTCATTACTCCAAATACGAAGAGATGAAAGAGTATGATGATAAAGAATTTTTACAAGAACAAATAGATGGCGTCGATTTTGTCTGGATAAAAACACCTGCATACTTTGGGAATGGAGTGGCTAGGGTTAGAAATATGTTGAGCTACACATATAAAGTTTTAAAAATCATACCCAAACTAAAACTAAAAAAGCCAGATATTATTATAGGCTCATCTGTACATCTTTTTGCTGTGTATGGTGCGTATAAGCTGTCTAAAAAATATGCTACTCCTTTTGTGATGGAGGTAAGAGATATATGGCCTCAAACATTGATAGACATGGGTATATCAAAATGGCATCCATTTATAATAATGCTCGGGTGGCTTGAAAAATATCTCTATAAAAAAGCAGATAAAATCATCTCAAATCTTCCTTATGCGTATGAACATATAGAAAAGTTTGTTTCTAAAAATAAATTTGTTTGGATTTCAAATGGTGTTGACCTTGACAATATCCCGTATGTAGAAAAAGAAAAGACAGATATATTTGTAATTAGCTATACGGGGGCTATTGGTGTGGCAAACAATTTAGCATTATTGGTAGGTGCAGCAATAAATTTAAAAGACAAAAAAGATATCTTATTTAGAATAGTTGGAGATGGTGCAGAAAAAGCAAAACTAAAGAAAATAGTAAAGTCAAAACAATTAAAAAATATATCTATTGAAGATTCTGTGTCCAAAGGTGAAGTATCGGGCATACTAAAGTCAAGTGATGCATTGTATTTTAACCTTAAAGATAGCCCTGTGTTTAATTATGGCATAAGCTCTAACAAGCTTTTTGATTACATGGCATCAGGGAGAGTTATAATATTTTCAAGTAAAGCAAGAAATAATCCAATTAGAGATGCAAATGCTGGATATACAATAGACACTGGTGATATAGAGCAACTGGAAAAAGCAATTTTGGGCATATATGCACTAAAACAAGATGAAAGAAATAAAATAGGCAGAAAGATTAGGAGATATACTGAAGAGAATTATGACATAGATATACTTGTTGACAAACTGGAAAGTATTTTGAAGCATGAAGTGCTACTGTGGAAAGATTAAATTGATAGTTAGAAATATATAACATTAGGGCAAAATGGCTATAATGATGACTATGAATTAAAAATTAAGTAATATTGAGGGGCAACAGTGTTTAGGGAAAAAGAATTAGGCTGGAAAGAGATTGGCATATTGATGCTCATCGCATATATATTTAGTTTTGCCATAAGGATGATTTGGGTCTATCAATTTCAAGACAATCCAAACTTTATGTGGAATGGGCAACTGATGATAAATACCAATGACGGCTATTTTTTTGCTTCAGGAGTAGAATATTTACTAAGTGGAGCTCATGCTGATAATCCTCGTGTACCAATAGCTATCAATTCGTACCCAGGTCTTGTATATGTAAGTTATCTTTTTGCCAAATATACACCAATGTCACTAGAGACTACTATCCTGTATCTTCCTGCAATCATATCTGGTCTAATGGTTATACCTATGATTATGGTGGGCAAGCTCATTAAATTGCCATGGATTGGGTTTTTTGCTGCTCTACTTGGCTCGATTGCATGGAGTTACTACAATAGAACAATGATAGGCTACTATGATACAGATATGTTTTCTGTCCTGCTCCAGTTTACAATTCTGTATTTTTTTCTGCTTACGATTTATAATAAAGATAATAAAAATGTACTATGGTTATCTTCTTCATTACTCCTGTATCCATACTTTTACCCTCAGGGATTGACAATTATATATGCCATGTTTATATTATGGTCACTTTACCAGTTTGTTTTTCAAAAAGACGAAAAAAATAGTTTGATTTTTATTATTGTGGCATCAGTTTCTCTTTGGGCAATACCTATTTGGATTAAAATAGTTTTGATTCTTTTTCTTTTTCTTTTTTTAGAAAAAATAAAAGATAAGCTAGATAGTAGAAAATTATTTTATCTTTCATTGGGAGCTATTATCGTATTTCTATTTTTCGGAAATGTGTTTGGATTACTTATGGAGAAGTTAAGTGTCTATCTGTCTCGTGGCATGGAGCAGGAGGGACTTAGTTTTTATCAGGTTATACAAACAGTGAGAGAAGCAGGTTCTATACCTTTTTCTACGATGGCAAATAGAATTTCGGGCTCACAAGTGGGAGTTCTGTTGAGTCTCGCTGGCTATGTTGTTTTGGTTTTTAGGCATAAGCCGTTTATTATCGCGTTGCCACTGATAGGTGTAGGCGTCTTGTCTCTATGGGCAGGCTTGAGGTTTACAGTATTTGCTGTACCAGTTGCGGCATTGGGTGCAGTATATCTTTTTTATGTACTAGGAGAGTTATTTAGGGATAAAAAACTTCAATATGTATTTGTTGTACTGGCGACCGTAGCAATGCTATATCCAAACATTAAGCACACAATAGCATACAAGGTGCCAACTGTACTTAACAAGGCGGAAGTGGGAGACTTGACAAAATTAAACAAAATTTCGAATCCCAAAGATTATACAATATCTTGGTGGGATTATGGATATCCTATCTGGTTCTACTCTGAGACCTCTACACTTATAGATGGAGGTAAGCATCATAATGATAATTTTATTATCTCTAAAATTCTACAAACTACATCACCTGAACTTGCTGCAAATTTAAGTAAACTGGCAGTGGAGACATATGTTGACTCTAACTATTCTGTAGTATCTAATACTATATTTAGAAACAAACAAAAGAATCAGCTTGATCCAAATATACTTTTGACTGAATTGGAAGACAGTAGCTATAAGCTTCCTAAGAAGACAAGAGAGGTATATCTGTACTTACCATATAGAATGATGAATATATTTCCCACTGTAATGGTGTTTGGTAATCTGGATTTGAATACAGGCAAGAAGCTTAGAAATCCAATATTCTATCCAATAAATATGATATCTAATAAAAACAATATGATAGCCTTTTCTAATGGTATGGTTTTTGATATGAAAAAGGGAGAAATTGATATAAGGGGTGCGAAGAGGAGTGTCAAGAGTTTTATTGTAACGCAAAATAGCAATGATGGCAAAATCACACTTAAGCCCCAGTCATATCACATGGATGGAGAATTAATTGTTGTCTACATGAAGAGCTATGGTAGATTTGTTGTCATGGATACAGAGACCTTTGGATCGATGTTTGTGCAGATGTTTATACTTGGAAAGTATGATAACAATCTTTTTGAACCTGTAGTGGCTTCACCATATAGTAGAATTTATAGGGTAAAATAGTGCTTTATAGGTCAATAGTTAAGCTGATACTTGATAGGAGCTTGGCACTGTTGTTGATATTGTTTCTCTCACCTCTAATATTGTTTGTGGCAATATTGGTCTATATAAAAATTGGACGACCTATGTTATTTAGGCAAGTCCGTCCAGGACTACATGAGAAACTCTTTACTATTTATAAGTTCAGAACAATGACAAACGATAGAGATGAAGATGGGGATTTATTGCCTGATGGGCAAAGGCTAGAAGCATTTGGCACTCTTGTAAGAAGTACTAGCTTGGATGAGCTTCCCCAGCTTTTCAATGTACTTAGGGGGGATATGAGTTTCGCGGGCCCTCGTCCTTTGCTTGTGGAGTATCTACCTCTCTATAGTGAGCGTCAAAAAAGAAGACATGAGGTTAGACCAGGTATTACTGGTTGGGCTCAAATAAACGGCAGAAACACTATAACTTGGGAGCAGAAGTTTGAATATGATGTTTGGTATGTTGAGAACTTATCTTTTGGTTTAGACATGAAAATAGCTTGGATGACACTTCTTAGGGTTATCAAGAGAAGCGATATAAACTCTGAAAAATCCATTACAATGGGAAAGTTTAAGGGAGGGAGATAGCAGTGAATGAGCACAAGAGATTTAAAAATTGGGAGTATCCATGCATTGAGGATGGAAGACCAACAAAATATCATTGGATTGTGCAACACAAGGATAGATTTGAGCTTGGACTTCAAACAGATATCGGAGCTTATAGTTATATTAATGCCAAATATGGAGTTACCATAGAAGAGTATGTGCAAATCGGCTCACATTGCTCAATCTACTCCATATCAACAATAGATGACAGGAAAGGAAAAGTTCACTTAAGGAAGAATGCCAAAATCGGTAGTCATTCTACTATAATGCCAGGAGTTACCATAGGTGAAAATTCTATCATAGGTGCACATAGTCTGGTGATAAAAGATATACCTGACAATGTAGTTGCATTTGGGGTTCCTGCTAAAGTAATTAGGAAAATAAATGAATAGAATCTTCCTCTCACCGCCACATATGAGTGGCAAGGAGCAGCAGTATATAGCTGAGGTTTTTGAAAGTAATTATATAGCACCACTAGGTGAGTTTGTGGATCGGTTTGAGGACAACATAAGAGACTATACTGGAGTGAAGCATGCTCTGGCTCTCTCTTCTGCTACGGCTGCATTACATCTAGCACTTAGGGTATTGGATGTAGGCAAAGACGATTTTGTGCTGGCGTCAAGTTTTACTTTTATAGGCTCTGTTGCTCCTATTCTTTATCAAGGAGCTACACCGATATTTGTGGATAGCGATGAGAGTTGGAACATCTCACCGACACTGCTACAAAGAGCCATCAAAAAGGCACCTAAAAAGCCCAAAGCACTCATTATCACCAATCTATATGGGCAAATGTGCAAATTGGACGAAATTATGGCTATCTGCAAGGAAGAAGGTATCTATCTCATAGAGGACGCAGCTGAGTCTTTGGGGGCAGGTTATCATGGAAAACAAAGTGGTTCGTTTGGCGATATGGGGGTATTCAGCTTCAATGGCAACAAGATACTGACTACATCTGGAGGCGGTATGCTTGTCAGTGATCATAAAGAATGGATAGAGAAGGCAAGATTTTTGTCTACTCAGGCTAGGGAGCCATTTTTGCATTATGAGCATAAGGAGGTTGGATATAATTATAGAATGTCCAATGTCTTGGCAGCTATTGGTGTAGCCCAAATGGAGGTACTTGAGCAAAGAGTGGATAGGAAGAGAGAGATATTTAGCTTGTATCAAGAGGAGCTAAAAACTATAAATGAGATAGTATTTATGCCAGCAATAGATGATAGTAGAGGAAATCGCTGGCTTACGACTATCACTTTTAGGAAAAGCAACCCGAAAAAAATTATAGAGACACTAGAGAGGGAAAATGTAGAGAGTCGTCCTCTGTGGAAACCGATGCACTTACAAGCACTCTTTGATGAGACGCTATCCGTAGAAGACGGCACAAGTCAGAAGCTGTTTGAGCAGGGCATGTGTCTGCCAAGCGGATCTAGTATGAGTGATGAGGATATTCATCGTATTTGCAGAACAATAAAGGAAACAGTATAATGCAAAGCCTCTTGCGACCTACAGCTTTTAAAAGAACTATGTTTTTTGCTGCATCCGATATACTTCTATCACTGCTAACGCTGTATCTTGCCTATGCACTTCGCTTTAACTTCGCTATTCCTTCTATGTTTTTAGAGTCATTTTGGTTTGTATTTGTTGTTATTGCGGGATTAAAATTATTGCTGTTTTATGTATATAAGTTGTACTTTTCTGTATGGAGATTTTTTAGCTTTTATGAGGCAAAGTCACTAGTCAAGGTGCATGTTATATCCTATGTATTATTCATTGTGATATTTTTTGCCTTAAATGGATTATTTGACCCCTTTCCAAGATCTGTAATCATAATTGATTTTTTCTTGTCATTGATATTTTTAGGAGGACTTAGGGCATCTAAAAGGATTTTCTCAGAAAACCAAGGTAATCAAAGTGTCAAGCCTGCACTTATTATAGGTACAGGAAGCAAGGCAGCTACAATAATACAGAGTGCACTCAAGGGAGAAATCGATTATTATCCTCATGCCATAATATCTCTAGCAGATAATGAGATGACGAAAAATGCTTACATCAACAATATCAAAATCTATGAAGAGAAGATGATGGAAGAGATTGTAAAGAACAATGAAATAAATACTGCAATCATCACAAATCAGCTCACAGCAAAAAAGCTACATACATTGGTCAAGCGTCTCAACTCCATAGGCATCGACGAGATCAAACAGGTAAAAATGTTGGGATCAGAGCATGATAAACTTGAGGATTTATCCATTGAAGACTTGCTAGCCCGCCATCCTAAAGACTTGGATACTAAAATAATCTCAGAATTTATTAAAGGAAGTTCCGTGTTAATTACAGGAGCAGGAGGAAGCATAGGGTCTGAGATAGCAAGGCAATGTCATAGCTTTGGAGCATCTTCACTAACACTTGTTGACAATAGTGAATATAACCTATATCAGATAGGAGAGCAGATCGGCAATGCAAACCTAAGGCTGGTAAACATAACAGAAAAAGAGGCTTTGGAAAAGGTGATAGAAAGTGCAAAGCCAGATATAGTAATCCATGCTGCTGCGTATAAGCATGTTCCACTTTGTGAAGAGAATCAGCAGTCTGCAGTACATAACAACATTCAGGGAAGTAAAAATATCATAGATTTAAGTATTGAACACGGAGTAGAAAAAGTGGTCATTGTATCTACAGACAAAGCAGTTCGTCCAACTAATGTTATGGGAGCTACCAAAAGAGTTGTTGAGCTTTATGCTACCAATATAGAATCTGGGCAGACTGATATCGTATCTGTCCGCTTTGGAAATGTGCTTGGGTCAAGCGGCTCCGTAATACCAAAGTTTAAAAATCAGATAGAAGAGGGTGGCCCCGTTACAGTGACGCATCCAGATATCAATAGATACTTCATGCTCATCTCGGAGGCTTGTCAGCTAGTGCTTCAAGCGGCAGCTATTGCCAAAGGAAAGGAGTTGTTTGTATTGGATATGGGAGAGCCTATCAAAATCATGGATTTGGCAAAGCAAATGATACACCTCTATGGCAAAAAGGGAGAAGTGGAGATAAACATCATAGGGCTTAGAGCAGGGGAGAAACTATACGAAGAGTTGTTGTTGGATGAAGGCGATAAGCAGACTATATATAGCTCTATCTTTATTGCCACTCCAAGCCAATACGAGATTGAACAGCTAAAGCATGATATCGTATTATTATTGGAGTCAGAAAATAAAGTAGAGGCATTACAAAAGATTGTGCCAGAGTTTACACATGAAGTTATGGTATAATTTTTGTAGCTATTGTGGGGGGAACCATGATAGCAATCAAACAAAACAGGAGAATAGGTATGTTTAAAACATTGATTGTCAGAGTGATAGTGGGCATGTTTCTTATAGGAACAATGGCATTTGGTATGAGTTTAGCAAAGCTCAATAGTGCTAGTAAGTCAGAGCTTATGGAGATAAACGGTGTAGGTGAAGTAAAGGCTGCTGATATCCTAAAACAGAGGAAAAAAGGGAAGTTTAAGTCTTTCAGTGATCTCACAGAGCGTGTAGATGGCATAGGTGAGCAGACTGCTGCCAACATCAAAGGTGGTGTCAAAAACGCAGAAGATGTAAAAAAAGTTGTCAAAAAGAAAACACCTAAATCAAAAGCAAAACCTAAAAAAGATCTAAAAAAGAAGGTGACTAAAAAGCGAAAAACTACAAAAGAAAAAGTCGATGTCAAGAAAAACAAAGTCAAAGATAAAGTGAAAAAGAAGCCTAGAAAATTAAAGAAAGCAACTGAAAAAGAGAAAGAGCTTAAAAAGAAGTCCAAAAAAAAGAAGTCCAAAAAGAAGAAAATTAAAAAGACCAAGAAAACAAATTAAAATATCAGTCTAAGGCTATTTTATGACCACTACTCGTTTTGCACCGTCACCTACGGGCTACCTACATGTAGGTGGGCTTAGAACCGCACTTTTTTCATGGTTGACTTCTAGGCACAACAAGGGTGAGTTTCTACTTCGCATAGAAGATACAGACATGGCTAGAAACTCCAAAGAGGCGAAAGATGCTATCTTAAAAGCTTTTGATTGGGTTGGTATGGGTTGTGATGGTGAAGTTGTGTATCAGTCTAAACGATTTGACCTTTATGAAAAGTATATAGAGCAACTCCTTGTTGAGGACAAGGCATACAAGTGCTATATGTCCAAAGATGAGCTTGAGATATTGCGTGAAGACCAAATGGCTAAAAAAGAGCGTACTCGCTATGACGGACGCTATCGAGACTTTATAGGCACTCCGCCAGAGGGCGTAGATCCAGTAATACGCATAAAAGCACCACGACAGGGGACTATCTCCTTTGTAGATGGTGTTAAGGGTGAGATAAATATTGCAGCTACCGAGGTAGATGATTTTGTCATCGCTCGTGCAGATGGTGCTCCTACTTATAACTTCGTAGTAGCTATAGATGATGCACTTATGGGGTGTACTGAAGTCATACGCGGAGATGACCATCTCTATAATACGCCTAAACAGATAGTAGTTTATAAGGCGTTAGGATTTGATTTGCCCAATTTTTACCATGTGGCTATGATACATAATGAGCAAGGTAAAAAACTCTCCAAGCGTGACGGTGCTACAGATGTGATGGAATATAAAACTATGGGCTACTTGCCAGAGGCACTGCTTAATTTCCTTGTGCGTTTGGGATGGAGTCATGGTGACCAAGAGATATTTAGCCTAGAAGAGATGATAGCTCTTTTTGACCCAAATGATATCAACAAATCGTCGTCAAATTATAACCTTGATAAGCTACTATGGCTCAATGCCCACTATATTAAAAATAAGCCCGACAGTGAGCTTGTCGAATTGCTGAAAGAGTTTGGTGTTGATCTGGAGGGGAATGATAAAGCTTCTTTGCTTCTGTCTGCCACCAAGGAGAGAGGTAAAACGCTCGTAGAGCTAGCAGAACAAATCAAGCTTATCACCGATGCACCAACACAATATGATGAAAAGTCAGCCAAAAAAGCCTTCAAGGGTGAAGCCAAAGAGATACTCTCTGCCTTCGCAGACATGCTAGCCTTAGCTAAGCCTACTAGCAAAGAAGCATTTCATTCAGTCATGGAAAAGATAGTAGAAGACAAAGAGATAGGCTTTGGGAAAATAGGTATGCCATTACGCGTAAGCCTCATGGGTAGCATGACAGGTTCTGGGCTTGATGAGATTATGGCTATTTTGGGTGTGAGTGAGACGATTAAGAGGATTGAGAAGGCGATAGCTACTATCAAAGCAAATTTTGTAATGTGAAATTTTCTCATAATATGACAATTGTTTAATTGAAGGATATTCTGCAAATAATGGGTATTATTGGGTTTGTAAACAATGTATGATAGATTTTAAAAAAATATAATTTATTGAGTATAAACTAAATATTTTTCTTCAAAAACAACTTCAACGACCTCTTCGCCTTCCAATCCAACTCATAATGAATATGCTCCAAATACCAAGTAAGTTGCTTAGGGGTAATACCTCTTTTTTTCGCTTCACATTTTAAAATGTATTGGGGTATCTTCGTTTTTGTGATTGCAAAGGTACGGGCTAGTTTTTGTATAGACTCTCCATGTTTGTTGTAGCAGAGTCTGGCAAAGACAAAAGGTAGTCCTGTTTTGTCATGCCATGCTTCTGCAAGGTCTATGCCTTCTCCTCCGTCTAGGTAGTGTTTGAGTGCTGCGTCTCCTATGAGGACTTTACCTTGTAGGTCTAGTACTTTTGCAAGGCGGTTTGAGGTGGCAGATGCTGGGTCTGTTTGGTTTTTGCCTTTTAGTAGCAGTACAGAGTAGACTTTTTTATGTGCGATGATGCCAAGTCCTGTACACTTACACTTGCGAGACTCTACAGAAGAGATAAAAGCCGCATGAATGGATCTATTTTTAAATGCCTTGTTGATAGTGGACGGCACTGCACGGTTGTAGTTGAAGCTCATTTTGGAAGCATTGTGGGAGATGTGTTTTTTTAAGAAAACTTGAAAGAGCAAGAGGTTAAGATAGCCAATAGAACCAAATAGCATAGTAACCCTTTTTAAGCATGATTATACCAAACAAGAATTATAATCGCGATAACAATACGAGAGGAATTTCTCATGATACAAGTAGAATTTTTAGGCCCTATTGCTAAGGCACCAATAGAGATGGAAGCAGCTACACTCGCAGATGTGTCGCAAAAGCTAAAAGAAGACAGCACACTCACACAGTGGCTAGACAAATGTGCAGTAGCACTTAATGACACTATGGTCAATGACCTAAGCACGGCACTCAAAGATGGAGATAGGGTTTCCATACTCCCTCCTGTGTGTGGGGGATGATGTTAAATTAGAAGTTAAAAATTAGAAATGAATGAATGCTTTTTTCAAAAGCGATTGTTTTCAAAGGAGCTTTTAGATGGAGTTGTATAATAGCCCGCTCGACACCAAAGAGATATTTGGTAGATGGTTAGATGAGCATGCAGAGTCAAACTATGGTGCATATATCCCTTTTGTGGGGACGATTCGTGCAGAGGATGGTATAGAGGCTTTAAGTTTTGATATCTATGAACCTGTACTTCAAAAGTGGTTTGACGATTGGCAGAAAAGAGCTAAGGCAATAGGAGCTGTAGTAAAAATGGCTCACTCGATAGGTGATGTGCCAGTGCATACTTCTTCATATGTTTCTGCAGTATTTTCTCCCAAGCGTAGAGTAGCATTAGAGCTAATAGATGAGTTTGTAGAGGATTTCAAAGCCAATGCCCCTATATGGAAGTATGATGTAAAAGATGGTGAGCGTATTTATGCAGCGGACAGAAGTACCCCTATGGATGGAGCAGGAGTTTTATCGTGATACATTTTGATGAGTCAATGGAGCTATTGGATAATTTACAGATCACAGAGTATAGACACATAAAGCTACCTCTCATGGAATCTATCGGATTTTTTCTGGCTGAAGATATTGTGGCGGATCATAACTCTCCAGAGTTTCCTACATCAGGTATGGATGGGTATGCGATAAAACATAAAGACTTGACTCTAGGCAAACTAAAAATAGCAAGTATAAACCCAGCAGGTTCTGATGATAAAAATGCACTTGTAGGCGGTACATGTATCAAGACTTTTACGGGCTCCTTGATGCCAGAAGGATCAGATACTTTGATACCTATAGAGTATGTCAGGGTTGAAAATGGTCACATCATCATAAATGAAGAAGTGCCTTGTGGTTTTGCTGTAAGAGAGGTGGGTGAGAATTATACTAAAAACGAGAAGCTAATTCCAAAAGGCAATAAAATAGACTTTTCGCAGATAGGCATACTGGCTAGCTTAAATATCTTAGAAGTAGAAGTATATGCTAAGCCTAGAGTAGTAGCCATCTCTACAGGCAGCGAGTTGCTAGATCTAGGGGAGCCACAGACCAATGATTCACAAATACGAAGTTCCAACAATTATACCATAGAGGCAATCATCAGTAAATATGGTGGAGAAGCAGTACACCATAGAAACATCAAAGATGACAGAGACACTATATATAATGCACTATCTTCTGCCCTAGAAACAAATGATATAGTTGTAACCACTGGCGGTGTTTCTGTAGGAGACTTTGATTTTGTCAAGGATGTAGTATATGAGCTTGGTTGTGAAATTGTCTTTAGAGGTGTGAGAGTTAAACCAGGTCAGCATATAATTGTGGCAAGAAAAAATAATAAATTTATTGTGGCACTTCCAGGATTTGCTTATTCTGCCACTATTATGGCTCTCATATATCTAGTTCCTCTAATGCAGAAACTACAGCAAGGCTCCTTTGTGTTTCCAAAAGTAAAAGCACTACTAAAAGAGCCTTTTGTCAAGAGAGCAAAAAAAGCAGAGTTCACAGCCTGCAATTTGACTATCGAAAATGGACAATACTTTGTTGATTTTTATGGCAAAAAGACTGGCACAAGTGCTATCATGACCAATATGCTTGGTGATTTGGCACTTGTCTATACTGAGGAAAATGACTGCAGCAAGGATACTGGAGAAGAAATAGATGTTGTTCTGCTCTAGAGATGCCTTAAAAGCTTCTGTATCCGTTCTGAAGTATAGCTCTGACTCTTAAAAAATGAGCGAGCTGTGCTACTGTTTGACATCCGCTATTGATCGCCTCTTTTAAAAGCTCTTTGTTTGTTTTGATATTCATTTTATGCCCTTTTGGATATTTTTATGACAGATTATATACTTTATATAGTAAAAATAGTAAAAATATTTCAAATTGTCATACTTTTTAATTTTATTATGATATACTTGGGTAATATTAGATGGCAAAGGAGCTTGATATGGTAGAATTTCATACTGTGATAGATAAGTTGAAAGACATTATTTCAGAGAGGGATTTGAGTAAAAAGATTTTCGACAAGGATGTGGCAAGTGAGCTAGGTATCCCTCAGACTACATTTGCGACTATGAAAAAAAGAAATTCTATCCCGTACGAGGAGATATTGAATTTTTGTGCATTGAAAAAGATATCGGTAAATTGGCTTTTCTTTGATCAGGCTGTCGATATGCTAATAGAGGAGACGAATAAATTTTTCCAGATTAGATACTTTGCTGATATTCGTGCATCTGCTGGTGGGGGTGCTGAGGTGTTTGATAAAAATTATGAAACAATTACGCTTGATGAGAAAATTATGCACAGCATGGTGGGCATGGGGAGTACAGAACTTGAAGCGATCCATGTTGATGGTGAATCTATGGAGCCTACGCTACAAGATGGAAGTATTGTTTTTATAGACCGTACCCAAGCAAATATAAACAAAGATGGTGTCTTTGTAGCATCGACTACAGCGGGACTCTTCATAAAGCGCATCCGACAAAGAGCAGATGGGATGGTAGAACTGATATCTGATAACAAAAACTATTCTCCAGAAGTACTTGCTCCCGATGAAGTGACAATTGTTGGCAAAGTAGTCGGAAATATCGAGAGTCTGTAGCTTCATGGCACATCATGATACAAAAATCTCATGGGAAACCGTCATTAAGGAAAACTATGACTTAAGGGGCTCAATTAAACTATATATAGTTTTGCTCCAAAAAGGAGAATATTTTGAGGCACATGAGGTTCTGGAAGAAGCCTGGCATCCTTTGCGAAAAGCAAATCATCCTCTTAAAAATCTAGTCAAGGGGCTTATTAACGCTGCAGTTGCATTTGAGCATCTAAAGAGATGTGAAGAAAACGGACCTAGGCGAGCCCGTATAGTAATGGCTTCGTTTGATAGATATAGTTATTTTGCCGTTGATGGTATAGAGAATGCTAGTCTTTTCAAGGAAGCATGCCAACTAGTTAAGGACCTAAAGAGTAAGAGTAGTGATGTTTTTGATGCATAGACCGCAGAAGACATGACTTCATCCATAATTCGTATCGAAAAGTATGCCAAACACTACTGAACCAAAAAGTAAAAAAAGTAAGATTTTGTAAAGTATTTCATCACTGGGTAATTTCATAGATAATCTCCGTTTTGTTTTTTTTGCTTTGGATTTCTTTGATGGCAAGATTTGGAATAGCTAGCCTCATGAACTCATCAATACTTTCTATGCCTGCTTTTGCTATCTCTCTGAGGACAATACCTCTATATGCTTTTGCCCAGTGACTCACTACTTTGTCATTTTTTATAAACTTGAGAGTAGTATAGGGTAGCGTGGGCTTATAATACTTGTCATAGAATGCTGCTCTGATATCTAATATATCCTCTCCATCTAGGTAATTATCAAGTAAAGGCTGTAGAAGGGGTTTGTAAAATCGTTCAGGTTTAATATCTCCAACAGACTTCCCTTGTTGTAAACGGTATTCTGGAACATAGTCACAAGCTTTAAGGACAGCAAAAAGATTGGAAAAAATTAATAGATTTTTATCTATATATAGTCTTGCATCGCTATCAAGGTCGGCATAGTTTAGATATTCAAATGCTATGCCTGTATATCTCTGTATGGCTTTCATTGTAGGCTCATTGATGATATCTTTGTTGGCATGATACCCGATATCTTCAGATTTTTTCAATCCAAACATTTTGGATAGTTCTTCTTGGTTACCTTTTTGCAGTATATTTGTATAGCCATGGAGGATCTTGTTTCGATACGGTAGTAATTCATCAAAAACTAAGGAGTTTGGTTCGAATGGATTTATTCCTCCAGAGACTTTCGTTTCACTAGGTGCTAATAATATTTTCATTCACGCTTCCTTGATGTAAATAATATTATAATTTTAGCAAAAAATAGACTTTTTTATATTTTTTATCTAGAGTATCCCGCAAACACTTGACATTTAATTTTCATTTAACTATAATGCGACTCCATTTTAGGATGGAATATTTACGGTGCTGGTGTAGCTCAGTTGGCTAGAGCAGCTGATTTGTAATCAGCAGGTCGGGGGTTCAAGTCCCTTCACCAGCTCCAGAAATATTTTTTATCAGTGTTTGACCAGTAAGCATAACACATAGGTGAGTTACTCAAGTGGCCAACGAGGGCAGACTGTAAATCTGCTGACTATGTCTTCGGAGGTTCGAATCCTCCACTCACCACCATAAAGTGTTATAATAGTATTTAAGACGCGGGAATAGCTCAGTTGGCTAGAGCGTCAGCCTTCCAAGCTGAGGGTCGCGGGTTCGAGTCCCGTTTCCCGCTCCAAACTTAGATCAAGTAGTATCTGGGAGCTGTGTGAAATGATCTTATTATTAGTAACTTCACCAAAGCTTTCATAAAATAACAATATCGGCGGTCACATTATACAGGAGTCATTTGTATATGTAAAGTTGATACAAATACAAATTACTGGGTATGGCATAAAAGGGTAGAGTTGCCCATATGGCTCAGGGGTAGAGCACTTCCTTGGTAAGGAAGAGGTCGTGGGTTCAAGTCCCACTATGGGCTCCAGAGAGCAACTGTATGGACAGGAGTTTTATATTTTATATGGGCAAAAAAGTGTTACTTTTTTGCCCAATATAGCAGTCCTGTCCATATAAGGGCATGGGGTTGAGGACGCCAAGAGGTAGTCTTCTAAGTGTATTCTGATATAATATCAGCCGCAAATAACAAAAGCTAGGAGAAATAAAATGGCTAAAGAAAAATTCGAACGAACTAAACCGCATGTCAATGTGGGTACTATAGGTCATGTTGACCACGGTAAAACAACATTGACTGCTGCAATTACAGCTGTGCTCGCAACAAAAAACGATTCTGCATTTATGGATTATGATGCTATCGATAATGCTCCAGAAGAGAGAGAAAGAGGAATAACAATTGCCACTTCTCATGTAGAATATGAAACAGATAGCAGACACTATGCTCATGTTGACTGCCCAGGTCACGCAGACTATGTAAAAAACATGATTACAGGTGCTGCTCAAATGGACGGTGCAATTCTTGTTATTGCAGCTACTGATGGGCCAATGGATCAGACTAGAGAGCATATTCTTCTTTCTCGCCAAGTTGGCGTTCCATATATCGTTGTATTCTTGAACAAAGAAGATCAGCTTGATGATGAAGATAAAGAAGAGATGCTAGAGCTAGTAGAGATGGAAGTAAGAGAGCTTTTGAGTGAATATGAATTCCCAGGTGATGATACACCAATCATAGCTGGATCTGCATTTAAAGCACTGGAAGAAGCCAAGGCTGGTAAGCTTGCTGAGTGGTCTGATAAAATTTTAGAGCTAATGGAGCAAGTCGATACATATATTCCTGAGCCAAAAAGAGAGATAGACAGAGAATTTTTGATGCCAATCGAAGATATTTTCTCTATCCAAGGTCGTGGTACAGTTGTAACTGGTAAGATAGATAGAGGTCAAGTGTGTGTAGGTGACAGCATCGAAATAGTAGGTATCAAAGATACTCAGACAACTACAGTGACTGGCGTAGAGATGTTCCGTAAAGAGATGGACTGCGGTCAAGCTGGTGACAACTGTGGTGTTCTTATCCGTGGCATTGAAAAAGAAGCTGTGCAAAGAGGTATGGTTCTTTGTAAGCCAGGCTCAATCACTCCACATATTAAGTTTGAGGGCGAAATCTATATCTTGACTAAAGAAGAAGGTGGTAGACATACTCCATTCTTCAACAATTATAGACCTCAGTTCTATGTAAGAACAACAGATGTTACAGGTTCTGTGACACTTCCAGAGGGCACAGAGATGGTTATGCCTGGTGACAATGTCAAGGCCGTTGTTGAGCTTATCGCACCAGTTGCTCTTGAAGAAGGCACAAGATTTGCTATCCGCGAAGGTGGTAGAACTGTTGGTGCTGGCGTTGTAACTAATGTTATTGAGTAGGATTCTATTCAATTGCTTTTAGGGTAACCACAAGGGAGTGCCACTACGGTCAATTTGCTGTAGGCAGGTATCTTTTGTAGGCACCCTATAATATAGGAGAAGATATGAGAGAAACAATTCACCTTGGATGTGAGAAGTGCACAAGAAGAAACTATCACACAACCAAAAATAAAAAAACAAGCACAGGCAAGCTTACATTAAAAAAGTATTGCAAGTGGTGTAGAGCACATACTGAACATAAAGAGATGAAGCTCTAAGCTTCTGCCTCTTTTATTTAGGCCAATAGCTCAGTTGGTAGAGCACTGGTCTCCAAAACCAGGTGCCGGGGGTTCGAGTCCCTCTTGGCCTGCCATAACAAAGGTAACAATATGGGAAAATTAACAAAACTGTTTAAAAACGCAAAAATTGAATTAGATAAAGTTATCTTTCCAACTAAAGTTCAAGTACGACAAGCATTTATAGCAGTATTACTGGTTGTAACAGTCATATCTATATTTTTAGCACTGGTTGATATGCTGATGTCAGCTATAGTGTCATCCACAATATAAGGACAACACAGATGGCTTATCAATGGTACGCAATACAGACTTATTCAGGTAGTGAAAAATCTGTACAAGCAGGTATAGAGCAGTTGGCAAAAGACTATGGTCTTGAGGAGAAAGTGGAGCAAATAGTTGTTCCTACAGAAGAGGTTATTGAAGTCAAGAATGGCGAAAAGAAAATTACTGAGAGAACACTCTACTCAGGATATGTTTTTGCATGCATTGATTTGGATACTGATTTGTGGCATAAGATACAGAGCCTACCTAGAGTTTCTCGATTTATCGGCGAACAAAAAACACCAACTGCACTCACAGATGCTGATATTAAAGTGATCTTGGACAAGATGGAGAACCAAGGTGCTCCTCGTCCAAAGGTTGACTTTGAGACAGGCGAGATGGTGCGTATTGTTGATGGACCATTTGCAAACTTTACAGGCATGGTCGAAGAGTATGATCTAGATCATGGTAAGTTGAGACTTAATGTTTCTATATTTGGTCGAAATACACCAGTAGAAATACTCTACACACAAGTAGAGAAGATAATCTAAAAGAAGGAAGTAAATATGGCAAAAAAAATTGCTGAGAAGTTTAAAATGATGATCCCAGCTGGTCAAGCTAACCCGTCACCACCAGTTGGTCCTGCATTGGGTCAAAGAGGTGTAAATATCATGGAATTCTGTAAGGCATTCAATGAGCAATCCAAAGATAAGATGGGCTTTAAGATCCCTGTAGTTGTAACGGTGTATACAGACAAGAGCTTTACAATGGAGCTCAAGCAGCCTCCTGCATCTGATCTTATTCTCAAAGAAGCAGGGATCAAAAAAGGTACGGATAACCCGCTGCTTAACAAAGTGGCGACACTAACTCAAGATCAACTATATAAGATAGTTGACCTTAAAATAGCAGATTTAAATACTGATGACAGAGATGTGGCTGCAAAAATAATTGCAGGCTCATGCAGAAGTATGGGCATAGAAATAGCGGAATAAATCTTTTTACCACTTCAGATTTTAAAGAAAGTGGGAGCAAAAATAGCGGAGAAAAATATGGCAAAAAAAATATATAAAAGAACACGAACACTTCTAGAAAAGATTGATAAGACAAAATCATACGGTGCTGACGAGGCAATAGATATAGTTAAATCTTTAAAGTCAGCAAAGTTTGATGAGACTTTTGAGGTAGCATTGCAACTCAATGTTGATCCTAGGCATGCTGACCAGATGATTAGAGGATCGATAGTAATGCCTCATGGGACAGGCAAGAAGGTCACTGTTGCAGTATTTGCAAAAGGTGACAAAGTGGATGAGGCAAAAGCAGCTGGAGCAGACCTGGTAGATGCAGATGTATTGATTGAGCAGATTCAGGCAGGTGAAATTAATTTTGATACTGTTATAGCGACACCAGACATGATGGGGATACTTGGAAAAGTAGCAAGAGTTCTTGGACCAAAAGGATTGATGCCGAACCCTAAGACAGGCACGGTGACCATGGATGTAGCGACAGCAGTTAAAAATGCAAAAAGTGGACAAGTGAACTTCAGAGTTGATAAGAAAGGAAACATCCACGCTGGCATAGGGAAAGCAAGCTTTACTATAGATCAGATGAAAGAGAACTTCAGGGTTCTTATTGAGAAGATTAACAAGCTAAAGCCAGCAAGTGCCAAGGGAAGATATATTAAAAGTGCTTCAGTATCTTTGACCATGAGTCCATCTGTCAAGCTTGATACAACAGAGCTTATGGAGATGAAATAAAGAAAAAAACTCTTTATTGCTATAAAATATTGAGAATAGGCATCTATTCTCAATAGAGTATTGTTTCTATAATATTCTATTGAGAGTAACTTATCATTACTCTAAATCACAGACTGAAGACAATCGGGGCAAAAGCTTAATTAATGTATCTGAAAAGATATATGAGTATGGTTTATCCATATACCCTGTTGGAAGGTTGAAAGGAGAAGAAATGACAAGAACTGAAAAAGAACAACTAGTTGTAGAGTTGACTGCTGAATTTAAAGAGGCAGGTGCAATTATCGTTTGTGACTACAAAGGAATGACTGTTCCTGACCTAGAGAGCGTAAGGGCTCACGCGCGAGAAGACAACAATAAAATAAGAGTTGTCAAGAATAAACTTGCAGAAATTGCATTAAAAAATGCAGGATGTGATGAGCTTGAGCTTTCTGAGACAAACCTTATGATTTGGGGCGAAACGCAGGTTTTGCCTTGTAAGATAGCTGACAAGGCCGCAACAACTTTTGATGATAAGTTTTCTATCAAGAGTGGCTTGCTTCAGGGTAAAACAACAGATATCGAGACGATCAATGCAATGGCGAAACTTCCTACAAGAAATGAACTCATTGCTATGCTGCTTAATGTCTGGAACGCACCAGTCCAAAACTTTACTATCGGACTAAAAGCACTAGCAGAGCAAAAAGAAGCAGAAGCTTAAAATTTGGTGGGAGCAAAAGGCTCTCTTAAGTAGATTATAAAATATTCATATTAAGGAAACAACATGGCAACAACCAAAGAAGATGTTCTAGAGTTTATCTCTAACTTATCAGTATTGGAGCTCTCAGAGCTAGTAAAAGAGTTTGAAGAGAAATTTGGTGTAACTGCACAAGCTACAGTAGTAGCTGCAGGCGGCGCTGCAGGCGGTGGAGAGGCTGAAGAAGAGCAGACTGAGTTTAATGTAGTTCTTACAGATGCAGGTGCTAAGAAAATCAATGCAATTAAAGTTGTAAGAGCAATCACTGGTCTTGGGCTCAAAGAAGCTAAAACAGCCGTTGAAGGGACTCCCACTGTGCTTAAAGAGGGTGTAACTAAAGAGGAAGCTGAAGAGCTTAAAAAGCAGATCGAAGAGGCTGGAGCTTCTTGCGAACTTAAATAATTTTCAATCAAGTAGTATGGCAAATTTGCTATACTACTTGATTAGTATTGTAATTGGACATAGTAACAAACTATTCAGAGACATTTCATACCCTCTTGCTATAGCTTATTTGTATGCCCATTTCGTTATTATAAATATAGTGGCACTTATTATGGATCATAGATCCAAGCCCGTCAAAATCCAGACTCAATAAACCCAATAAAAGGTTATCTAATGTTAAACTCCCTCCATTCAGGAAATAGACTACGCGTCGATTTTTCTAAAACTCCCAGAGAGATAGAGATTCCAAATCTACTTCAGCTCCATCAAAAAAGTTACGAAAATTTTTTAATGCTTAATGTCAAAGATAGATCAAACAGTATTATAGAAAAAGTATTTAGATCTTCTTTTCCCATCCATGATCAACAAAATAGAATTACTTTAGATTATAAGGGAATAGAGATCATAAAGCCCAAATATACAGTCAGAGAGTGTATGGAGAGAGGATTGACATATTCAGTCGCTCTCAAGCTAAATATAGCTTTGACTATCTGGAATCGTGATGAGAAAACAGGTGAAAGACTTGATCCAAAAGAGATAAAAGAACAGGGTGTCTATGTCAGAGATATTCCTCTTATGACAGATAGAACTTCGTTTATTGTTAATGGTGTAGAAAGGGTTATTGTCAATCAGCTCCATAGATCCCCAGGTGTTATCTTTAAAGAGGCAGAGGCTACAACAGCAGCCAATAAACTGATCTATTCTGCACAGATTATCCCCGATAGGGGTAGCTGGCTATACTTTGAGTATGATGCTAAAGATATTCTCTACGCAAGAATAAACAAAAGAAGAAAGATTCCAGTGACGATACTTTTTAGAGCCCTTGATTATAGCAAAGAGGATATTATAAAGCTATTCTATCCGACTAAAGAAATCACTATTAAGGACAATAGATTCCTAGTTCAGTTTGATATTACAGATGTAATAGGTAGAGCGGAGCAAGATATCAAAGATGCTGAAGGTAATGTGATTGTTACAGCTGGCAAGAGATTGACCAAGAAAAAAGCAGAAAAGCTACTACAGGATGGTTTAGAGTGGATTGAATATCCTATTGAGACGCTCATGGAGAGGCATCTTGCCAAGCCAATCATCAATCAGGAGAGCGGAGAAGTCCTTTATGATGTGGTCACAGCATTGGATGAAAATAAACTAAAGAAAATTATAGACAGTGGCATAGAAACTATCACTATAGCAAATGATCTTGCTGAGAATACTGACAGTTCTATTATTAACGCATTTATCGCTGATGGTGAGAGTCTCAGGCTCCTTAAGCAAACAGAGGGTATCGAAGATGAGAATCTTTTATCCGCAATCAGAATATATAAAGCTATGCGACCAGGTGAGCCCGTAACACCTGATGCAGCCAAAAAGTTCCTCAAAGAACTATTTTTCGATCCAGAGAGATATAATCTGACAAGAGTCGGCAGAATGAAAATGAACCACAAGCTTGGATTGGATGTGCCAGAATATATTGCCGTATTGACTGCTGAGGATATTATCAATACTGTCAAATATCTTATCAGGGTCAAAAATGGGCAAGGGCATATAGATGATCGTGATCACTTGGGTAACCGTCGTATTCGTGCTATTGGTGAACTTCTAGGCAATGAGCTTCATAACGGACTTATGAAGATGCAAAAGGCAATCAGAGATAAGATGCCAACTATTTCAGGTGCACTTGACGAGCTTATGCCCCATGATCTAGTCAACTCAAAAATGATAACAAACACTATCTTAGAATTCTTCTCAAGCGGACAACTCTCTCAGTTTATGGATCAGACCAATCCACTCTCAGAAGTAACACACAAGAGAAGGCTCTCAGCACTTGGTGAGGGCGGTCTCGTAAAAGAGAGGGCAGGGTTTGAGGCAAGAGATGTGCATCCTACACATTATGGCCGTATATGCCCAATAGAGACACCAGAAGGGCAAAACATTGGTCTGATCAACACTCTTGCAACTTATGCAAAAGTGAATGATCTTGGTTTTATTGAGGCACCGTACAAGGTAGTCAAGGACAGACAAGTATCAGATGAAATTGTCTATATTACTGCTACTCAAGAAGAGGACAAAATTATTGCTCCTGCTTCGACAAAAGTAAATGAAAAAGGATATATCACCGAGGAGCTTATAGAGGCTAGATTTAATGGGAATATTGGACTTAACGAGTCAGCAAAAGTTGATTTGATTGATATTTCCCCATTGATGATATCAGGATCTACTGCGGCTTTGATTCCATTTCTTGAGCACGATGATGCAAACCGTGCTTTGATGGGGTCAAACATGCAGCGACAGGCTGTACCACTGCTCAAAACAGAAGCGCCAGTGGTGGGTACAGGCATGGAGGCGATTGTAAGTCGTGACTCATGGGAGTCTGTTAAGGCACAAAGAGCAGGAAAGGTCGAGAAAGTAGATGCAAAAGGCATTTATGTCATGGGTGAAGATGAAAGTGGCGTCTTTATCGATCATTATGGTCTGGAAAAGAATATGAGAACTAACCAGAATACTACTTTTACGCAGACTCCTATTGCTAAACTGGGGCAAGATGTAAAAAAAGGAGAAGTAATCGCAGACGGCCCCAATATGGACAAGGGTGAGCTGGCGATTGGCAAAAATATATTGGTTGCTTTTATGCCTTGGAATGGATACAACTATGAAGATGCCATTGTTATTTCTGAAAAGATGATCAGAGAAGACACTTTTACTTCTGTGCATATTTACGAAAAAGAGATTGAGGCCAGAGAGCTTAAGCATGGTACAGAAGAGATAACAAAAGATATTCTAAATGTACGAGAAGATGAGTTGCTTCATCTTGATGAGAGTGGTATCGTAGAGATAGGAACTTATGTCAAGCCGGGCATGATACTTGTAGGTAAAGTGTCTCCAAAAGGAGAGATTAAGCCAACCCCAGAAGAAAGGCTGCTTAGAGCCATATTTGGCGAAAAGGCAGGACATGTAGTCAATAAGTCTCTTTATTGCCCTGCTTCTATGGAGGGAGTAGTTGTCGATATTAAAATCTTTACCAAAAAAGGCTATAAGAGGGATGCCAGATCTATCAAGGCTTACGAAGAGGAAAAGGCAAGACTAGACAGTGAGCACCATGACCAGCTCCTGATGATAGATAGAGAAGAGATGCTAAGAATCATCTCTTGTCTCTCATTGCAAGCATTAGTAGATGATGTCACAGTAGGAGAAATGGACTACAAAGCAGGAGACAAGCTTTCTAAAGATGTGATTACTGGTATAAATAGATTTGCACTCAAGAGTGTGACGCAGGCCTATTCTGCTGAAGTACAAAAAGAGTATGAGTCTATCAAAAACTATTTTCTAAAGCAGAAAAAAAGACTTAAAACTGACCATGAAGAGAAGCTTATAGTATTGGAAAAAGATGATATTTTACCTTCTGGCGTTACTAAACTGGTGAAGATTTATATCGCTACCAAGCGTAAGCTAAAAGTGGGAGACAAGATGGCTGGTCGACATGGAAACAAAGGCATCGTTTCTAATATTGTGCCAGAGATAGATATGCCATATATGGAAGATGGTATGCCAGTCGACCTGATATTGAATCCACTTGGTGTACCATCTCGTATGAATATTGGTCAAATTCTTGAGGTTCACCTTGGATTGGTCGGCAAAAAACTAGGCTCTCAGATTCAAGACATGTTCGAAAGCCAGCAAGCAGATTTTTTAGATCAACTCAGATCAAAAATGATGGAAATAGCCAATACTGCCAAGCTCATGAAAATAGAAAATAAATTGGCAGATATGAGTAACGAGGAATTACTTGAGCATGCCAGAGATTGGAGCAAAGGTGTGAAATTTGCAGCACCTGTTTTTGAGGCTCCTACACAAGTAGAGTTTGATAAACTCTTTGAACTAGCCAAAATAGACAGTGACGGCAAAATGGTGCTTTTTGATGGAAAAACTGGTGAGAAGGTAACAGAGAGAGTGAATGTAGGATATATGTATATGCTTAAACTCCATCACCTAGTTGATGAGAAAGTTCATGCAAGATCAACAGGTCCATATTCGTTGGTTACTCAGCAGCCAGTGGGCGGAAAAGCACTATTTGGTGGTCAAAGATTCGGAGAGATGGAGGTATGGGCACTTGAGGCATATGGTGCGGCCCACACACTCAAAGAGATGTTAACTATCAAGTCAGATGATGTAGAGGGTCGTGCTAGAGCCTATCGTGCCATTACTAAAGGTGAATCTGTACCAGCATCTGGTATTCCTGAGACAATGTTTGTCCTTACAAAAGAGTTGCAGGCATTAGGGCTTGACACAGAACTGTATACCAAGAAAAAAGAAGGGGCCGATGATGAGTAAGCAATTAGAAAATCTAGTACCAATAATAGATATAAATAGCGAAGAGAAGCCTAGGGATATAGAGGCACTACAATTAAGAGTCGCAAGTCCTGAAAAAGTTCTTTCATGGAGCTATGGAGAAGTTAAGAAACCAGAAACTATCAACTATAGAACACTCAAGCCTGAAAGAGATGGACTTTTTTGTGCCAAAATTTTTGGCCCGATAAATGACTACGAATGCCTGTGCGGTAAGTACAAAAAGATGCGATACAAGGGTGTAGTGTGTGAAAAGTGCGGGGTTGAAGTAACTAGTAAAAAAGTTAGAAGAAACCGTATGGGTCATATTGATCTGGTGGCACCTGTGGCACACATCTGGTATGTGAGCTCACTGCCATCTAGAATTGGTATTTTACTTGGTGTGAAAATGAAGGACTTGGAACGAGTGCTTTATTATGAAGCATATATTGTCAAAAGCCCAGGTGAAGCAAGTTATGACAGCGAAGGTATAAATCCTATTCTGAAAAATGATGTTCTCAATGAAGAGCAGTATCAACAGATCTCTCAAAGATTTGGTGATACAGGATTTGATGCTAGAATGGGTGGCGAGATTGTCAAAGAGCTTTTGAGTGAACTTGATCTGGTCGAAATGCTACAAAGTCTTAAAGAGGATATGACTGCAACCAAGTCTGAAGCTAAAAGAAAGACAATAATTAAAAGACTGAAGGTAATTGAGGCATTTTTGCATTCTGGGAATCGTCCAGAGTGGATGATGTTAGACTATCTACCCGTTTTACCACCTGATCTTAGACCATTGGTGAGTCTAGACGGAGGCAAATTTGCTGTCTCAGATGTAAATGACCTCTATAGAAGAGTAATCAACAGGAATCAAAGACTCAAAAGACTGGTTGAACTTGATGCACCTGAGATTATCGTCAGAAATGAGAAGCGAATGCTCCAAGAGGCAGTAGATGCACTTTTTGATAATGGAAGAAGGAGCAATGCAGTAAAAGGTGCAAACAAAAGACCACTTAAGTCTTTATCCGAAACAATCAAGGGAAAGCAGGGGCGTTTTAGGCAGAACCTCCTTGGTAAAAGAGTTGATTTTTCGGGCAGGTCGGTTATTGTAGTAGGTCCAGATCTTCGTATGGACGAGTGTGGACTACCAAAAAAAATGGCACTTGAGCTATTTAAACCACACATGATGGCAAAGCTTGAGGAAAAAGGTTATGCCACGACACTCAAGCAGGCTAAAAATATGATAGAGAAGCAGTCGACTGAAGTGTGGGAGTGTCTCGAAGAGGTAGTCGATAGTTACCCAATACTTCTAAATCGTGCACCAACACTGCATAAACTTTCTATTCAAGCCTTTCATCCAAGGCTTATCGACGGTAAAGCTATTCAATTGCATCCACTAGTGTGTTCTGCATTTAACGCAGACTTCGATGGTGACCAGATGGCAGTACATGTTCCTCTCTCAGACGAGGCGATAGCAGAGGCGAAAATTTTGATGTTGAGTTCGATGAACATTCTGCTTCCTGCTTCAGGAAAAGCTATTGCTGTACCGTCTCAGGATATGATTTTGGGTCTATATTATCTGTCCCTTGAAAAGACGGATGTGATAGGGCAAAACAAATTATTTGTCAATGTCGATGAAGTGTTTATTGCATTTGAACAACAAACACTTGATTTGAATGCTAGGATTAGAACAGTAGTAGATGGTAATATTGTGACCACTACAGCAGGTCGTATTATTTTAAATTCTATAATGCCTGACTATGTGCCTCAAAAGCTTTGGAATAAGGTGATGAAAAAGAAGGATATAGCAACGCTAGTTGACTATATTTACAAACATAGCGGTATTTCACATACAGCAGAGTTTTTAGATAATTTAAAAGATATGGGCTTTAAATATGCTACTAAAACAGGTGTATCGATATCAATCGACGACATCAAAATACCAGACACTAAAGACGGTATAGTGATTGGTGCTAAATCTAAAGTTGTAGAGATACAAAAACAGTTTGGTGCTGGGCTTTTAACTAATCAAGAGCGTTACAATAAGATTATTGATATCTGGACGGATGCAAACAATACGATTGCCGAAGAGCTGATGTTGTTGATTAAGAAAGACAAAGATGGGTTCAATTCTGTATATATGATGGCTGATTCTGGGGCTAGAGGTTCAGCTGCTCAAATCAGACAACTTTCAGGCATGAGAGGCTTGATGGCAAAATCGGATGGATCTATTATTGAAACACCTATTACATCAAACTTCCGTGAAGGACTAAATGTTCTTGAATACTTTATTTCTACACACGGAGCCAGAAAGGGTCTCGCGGACACAGCACTAAAAACTGCCAATGCAGGATATCTAACTAGAAAATTGATCGATGTAGCACAAAATGTCAAAGTAAGTATGGATGATTGTGGTACACATGAAGGTGTAGAAGTCTCGGACATTATTGTTGGTAATGAGATGATAGAACCGCTATCTGATCGTGTTTATGGACGAGTAATTGCAGAAGATGTAATAGATCCAGTGACAAATGAGGTACTTTTGAGCGAAGGTACGCTGGTTGAGGAAGAAGAATCGCAGATTATTCGCGATACAGGTGTAAGATCTGTAGTAATGAGAGCTCCAGCTAGCTGCAAAGCAGAGAAGGGCATTTGTGCAAAATGCTATGGTCTTAATATGGCAGAAAACAGACTTGTCAAGACTGGAGAAGCGGTTGGGGTTATTGCAGCACAGTCTATTGGTGAGCCAGGAACACAGCTAACACTAAGAACTTTCCATACAGGTGGTACAGCGAGTGCAGGCAAAGAAGAGAGACAGGTCGTAGCAACAAAAGAAGGCTTTGTTAGATATTATAATATGACCGTGCATAGAAACAAAGAAGATAACCTGATTGTAGTAAATAGAAGAAATGCAGGAGTATTATTAGTAGAGCCCAAACTAAAGGCACTTAAAGATGGCAAGTTTTCTGTTTCAATGCTTCATGATGAGGTTATTGTAACTCTTACTCCAAAAACTGGAGAGGTATATAAATATTCCTTGAGAAAAGGTGATGTTGCTAAGTCCAATGAGCTTGCAGGTGTTGCAGGCAAGATAGAAGGAAAGCTGTATCTTCCACTCGAAGATGGCGAAAGTGTTCTAGAGGGTGATTCGATTGTAGAAGTAATTCAAGAGGGCTGGTCGGTACCAGCACGAATACCGTTTGGATCAGAACTCAAAGTAGAGAACGGGGCACCAATCTCGCAAAAAGTTATAGCAAATGGAAAAGGAGAAGTCAAATATTTCATCCTAAAAGGTGACTATCTTGAGCCACTTGAGAGTATCAAGAAAGGATCAGTGATAGAAGAAAAAGGTATCTTTGCTGTAGTTGTTGATAAAAGTGGTCACGAGGCAGCACGACACTATATATCTAGAGGCTCTGTGATCAATGCAGAAAATAATGATACAGTAGACAGAGAGGATATTATTGCTGCACCTGAGACACATTCGCAAATAGTTATTGCAGAGTGGGATCCGTACTCTGAACCTATTATCTCAGATAGAGAAGGTGTGGTAAGCTTTGAAGATATTATTCCTGGTATAACTGCATCTGAGCAGTTTGACGAGCTTACTGGCGACACTAGACTGGAGCTAAATGAGTATATTGCTACAGCCTATAAGCCAGCTATTGTCTTGACGGGCAAGGATGGTGAGATAGCTAGATATAATCTTGACCCAAAGAGTATTCTTCATGTTCAAGATGGAGCAACAGTAAGTATTGCTGATATTTTGGCTAAAAAACCAAAGGCAGCTATCACATCTAAAGATATTACTGGGGGTCTTCCTAGGGTATCTGAGCTGTTTGAGGCTAGGCGACCAAAAGATATTGCACTTATTGCCAAGATAGACGGACTTGTTTCTTTCGGTAAGCCACTTAGAGGCAAAGAGAGAATCATTATCACTGGAGACAATGGGCAGGTCACGGAGCAATTTGTTGACAAAGGCAAAGTAGCCTTAGTGCATGCAGGTGAGTATGTTCATGCAGGCGAGAGGTTGACTGATGGTATTGTTTCGAGTCACGATATATTAGATTCTATGGGAGAGAAGGCACTTTTTGAGTATATTGTATCTGAGGTACAGCAGGTTTATAGAAGACAGGGTGTAAATATCTCAGATAAGCATATTGAAATTATCGTATCGCAGATGATGAGACAGGTAAAAGTTGTTGAGAGTGGAGATACAAAATTTATAGAAGCAGACCTTGTGTCTCGCAGAAAATTCCAAGCTGAAAATGAGAGAATAGTCAAGCTAGGAGGAGAGCCTTCAATCGCTGAGCCAATGTTAGTAGGAATTACTCGTTCTGCTGTTGGGGCAGACTCTATCATCTCTGCTGCTTCATTCCAGGATACAACAAAAGTATTGACCTCTGCCTCTATCGCAGGCACAGTGGATAGTTTTGAAGATCTCAAAGAGAATGTTGTTATAGGTAGGTTGATTCCAGTAGGAACAGGAATGCTTGAGATGGACGATGTCAAACTTGATAGGGTCGAGGATGGTGAGTAGGAAATATTCCTAATTTTTGTCTATTGTTGTGCTGGGTATTTGCTCAGTATGACAATGGATACGCAGAGCCCGTAGTTTTCTAAATAAGTACAGATAAAGCATCTTTGGCTATAATATCCATCCATTTTTCTATACATATGTCATGCAAAGTTACTTCATAACGGGTGGTTTTATATGGTGTAAAAGCCAGATTCAATCTCTCTAGAAGAGAAACCATAAAAACAGAAAGGAAATAATTTGCCAACTATAAACCAGTTGATTCGTAAAGAGCGCAAAAAGGTGATTAAAAAGTCCAAATCGCCTGCATTGGAAAGCTGTCCTCAAAGAAGAGGCGTATGCACTAGAGTGTACACAACTACACCAAAAAAACCTAACTCTGCTTTGAGAAAAGTAGCAAAGGTTAGACTGACAAGCGGATATGAAGTTATTTCATACATCGGTGGAGAGGGGCATAACCTCCAAGAGCACTCGATTGTCCTAGTAAGAGGAGGAAGAGTAAAAGATCTTCCAGGTGTAAAATACCATATCGTTCGTGGAGCCTTAGATGCTTCTGGTGTTCAAGGTAGAACAGTTGCCAGATCTAAGTACGGTACTAAAAAGCCAAAAAGTTAAAGTATAAAATAAGAGGTCAGGTGTTGTCATTAAACCTTCGTGGACAAGACTTGAGTAAATCATAAAAGATTGAAGAAAAGGAAATTATAATATGAGAAGAAGAAAAGCCCCAGTCAGACCAGTGTTGCCAGATCCAGTACATGGGTCAAAGGTATTAACAAAGTTCATAAATGCGATTATGATAGGTGGTAAAAAATCTGTCGCCCAGAAAGTTATGTACGGTGCACTAGAGAGAATTGAATCTAAAAATGGCGAAAAGGGTATCGAGGTATTCAACAAGGCAATGGATAATATCAAGCCTGTAATGGAAGTAAAGTCTAGAAGAGTAGGAGGGGCAACCTATCAGGTGCCTATAGAAGTAAGACCATCAAGACAGCAGTCACTTGGCATTAGATGGATTATTGAAGCTGCTAGAAAAAGAAACGAAAGAACTATGATCGAGCGTCTTTCAAATGAGCTTATGGAAGCTGCTACCGAAAAAGGTTCAGCATTCAAGAAGAAGGAAGATACTTATAGAATGGCTGAGGCAAACAAAGCATTTGCTCACTATAGATGGTAAGGGACTAAAAGATGGGAAGAACACACAAGCTTGACGATGTAAGAAATATTGGTATAGCAGCACACATAGATGCAGGCAAAACAACAACTACAGAGAGAATCCTTTTCTATACTGGCGTTGAGCATAAAATTGGCGAAGTTCATGACGGTGCCGCAACTATGGACTGGATGGAGCAAGAGCAAGAGAGAGGCATTACAATTACTTCTGCTGCTACTACTTGTGAGTGGTCAGAAAAGCAGATTAATATTATTGATACTCCAGGGCATGTTGACTTTACTATTGAAGTTGAGCGATCCATGAGAGTCCTTGATGGTGCTGTATCTGTATTTTGTGCAGTAGGTGGTGTACAGCCTCAGTCAGAGACTGTATGGAGACAAAGAAACCGTTACGGTGTACCATCAGTTGTATTTGTAAACAAATATGATAGAACAGGCTCTGACTTTTACGAAGTAGAGAGACAAATTGTTGACAGACTAAAGGGCAATCCTGTTCCAATTCAGTTGCCAATCGGTGCAGAAGAAGATTTTCAAGGTGTTGTAGATCTTGTTAAAATGAAAGCAATTGTTTGGGACAAAGATGCAGAAATGGGCTCTAACTACCATGTAGAAGAGATTCCAGATGACATGATCGAAATATGTGATAAATATCGTGAAAATCTAATTGAGAAAATTTCTGAAACAGATGGCAATGATGCGCTTATGGAAAAATATATGGAAGGCGAAGAGCTTACTGAGGATGAGATAATAGAAGGTATCAAGTCTGCAACAATAGGCATGCATATAGTTCCTATGACAGTAGGATCAGCCTTCAAAAACAAGGGAGTACAGACATTACTTGATGCTGTAGTTGCATATCTTCCCTCACCAGTAGAAGCACCTGCAATCAAGGGTACTATGATGGATGATGAAGAGCAAGAAACCATCGTAGACTCTACTGATGATGGTGAATTTGCAGCATTGGCATTTAAGATTATGACAGATCCATTTGTTGGACAGTTAACATTTATCCGTGTCTATAGGGGCTCTCTGGAGTCAGGCTCTTATGCCCTAAATAGTACAAAAGATAAAAAAGAACGAGTCGGTCGTATCATGAAAATGCACGCAATCAAAAGAGAAGAGATCAAAGAGATTTATGCAGGTGAGATTGGTGCTGTTGTCGGTTTGAAAAATACAACTACAGGAGATACACTTTGTTCCGATAAAGACAAAGTAGTTCTTGAGAGAATGGACTTCCCAGATCCTGTTATCTCTGTTGCTGTTGAGCCAAAAACAAAAGTAGATCAAGAAAAAATGGGCTTGGCACTTTCTAAGCTAGCAGCTGAAGATCCATCATTCCGTGTGGCCACAGATGAAGAGTCTGGGCAGACAATTATTTCAGGAATGGGGGAGCTTCACCTTGAGATTCTTGTAGATAGAATGAAGAGAGAGTTTAAGGTTGAGGCAGAAGTGGGTGCACCACAGGTTGCCTATCGTGAGACGATCAAAAAAACTGTTAACAAAGAGTATAAGTACGCAAAACAGTCTGGCGGTAGAGGTCAGTTTGGTCATGTATATCTCAAGATTGAACCACAAGAGCCAGGTTTTGGCTATGAGTTTGTTGATGCCGTTAAGGGTGGAGTAGTGCCAAAAGAGTTTATCCAGCCAGTAAACAAAGGTGTACAAGAAGCGATGGGTAGAGGTATCCAAGCAGGCTATCCTGTTGAGGATATCAAAGTAACGCTTTATGATGGATCCTATCATGATGTTGACTCTTCTGAGATGGCGTTTAAGCTTGCAGCTTCTATGGGATTTAGAGAGGGTTGTAGAGAGGCCAATCCCATTATTTTGGAGCCTATGATGAAGGTTGAAGTAGAAGTGCCTGAAGACTTTATGGGAGATGTTATCGGTGACATATCTAAAAGAAGAGGACAAGTCAGTGGTATGGGCGACAGAGCAGGTAATAAGATTGTAGATGCATTTGTACCACTTTCTGAAATGTTTGGCTATTCAACAGATCTTCGTTCAATGACTCAAGGTCGTGCAACATATGCGATGGAGTTTGACCACTATGAAGAAGTACCACAGAATGTAGCAAAAGAGATTATAGAAAAGAGAAATGGTTAATTTTTGATAGATTTGCACTCATTTTAAAAATGAGTGCAATGACTCAGAAGCGGAAGCTTTACGCGTAAATTGACTCTTTACCAAACTCTTTGGTCAAGAGTGCGTAAAATAGAGCTCTGTATTTAGTTCTATTAGAGCTACCCATAGTATCACATACTTTTTTGATAGCAGCATCAAATTTAGCATCGTCAGCAGGTAATCCAAGTTTCTTTTGTAGAAAATTCTTTTTGACTGTATCTAGCTCTGATTGCTGTGTGCAAGATACTGTTTCGCTGTCTTTCTTGTAAATTGATGGCCCTAGACCAACTGTTACTTTAGCGATAAGATCATCAGATAGACCAAGTTTTAATTTTTTGGCAGCAGTGGTGTACTGCAGTATTTTTTCATCTCTTTTGCCCATTATTTTTCCTTTGCATTAATTTTGCAACTTTATTATAGCTATAAACTTCTTTAGGTCAAATATTCGGGTTCTTGGTTTAGCAGAATCCAATTCATACTGATTTTATATTCTTTACAATAAAATGCTATTGCTTCGTAGGGAATTTTGTTGCGTCTTTTGATGACAGCATAATATTGAGGGTCTAATCCTAGTGCCTTAGCTACATCTTTATCTAGTATCTTCATTCTTTTTTCTTGTTCAGAAATAATCTTTTTAAGCCTAATAGAGATTCTATAAAAATCCATCATTTAGATCCTTTTTTTGATCGTTAATGATAGTGTAATTTTTTGCAGTTGTTTGGATTTATGTCAAATTGTCATATTTTGAAAAACCCTTTGTTTAGTTGTAAGTGTCTATGAGCTCTTTTTCTGATATTGGCTTGCCTATTCCAAAGCCTTGAATATAGTCTATGCCAAGCTTTTTAAGTTTCTCTTTTTGAGAATCCTTGTCTACCCATTTGGCTATGGTTGTTATCCCTAGATTTTTTGACATTCTTATAAGAGAATGTAGCATCTCATAATTTACTTTATCGTCTAGTTTGGTGACATAATCTCTATCAAACTGAACCATATCAAATCTAAAATGCTTCATGTATTCCATAGAAGCATTGGAGGATCCAAAGTTGTCAATAGCGACCCGTAAGCCTTTTGTTCTAATGTAATTTAGTGTTTGGAAATAGTTGCTAAGGTCGTGGTGGGCTTTTCTCTCATATAGTTCTATGATGAGTCGAGATGTGTCTATATCATTCTCATTCAAATATGAAAATAGTTTATTTTGGAACTCTCTGTTTCTTAATGAAAAAGGAGAGATATTAAAGGTAAGAGAGATACTGTCATCCAAAAGAGGCAATAGCATACCTAGATGCTCTATAATTGCAAAATCATAATCCCTTCCTAGTCCAAGCCTATTTATGACAGGCAGGTAGACTCTTGGGAGTATGTCACCCATGCTATCAGATTTGAGTACAACAGATACCTCATAAATATCGATTTGTTCAGTTTTGGTATTTTGAAGCGGCCTAAAAGAAAAAGACATGCCCTTTTCTTTGACGGCTTGCACGATAGCAGCCTCTGCTTGAGAGATACTTTTTGCATCTTTTATCTCACGTGTCTTGTTCTTTAGATCTCGAGAGATACGATTTTCTGAACTCATCAGTTCATCTTTGAGATGAATAATGGTTTTTTCAAGATCTTCATCTTTGTATGTGATTATAGAGGATTGGTATTCGATGTCTATATTGTTGATATTGTGGTTATGAGATATGAATTTCTCAAGTAAATTTTTTAAATCAGATCGTTTTTCATCTATAGCAATCAAAAATTCTGCTCCAAAACGCCTCCCTATAATCGCTTGGTCTAAGCCTTGTTCTGTGAGAGACTGGTTGAGTCTCTGGATTGTGTAATGCAGCAGTTTGTTTGTTTCTTCTGCTCCATAGTTTTCATTTATTGAGTGGAGATTGTTGATCATCAATAGGGCAATGGTTTTGGATTCTGAGCCTTTAAGTTTTTTTTCAAAAGCATTTTGATTGAATCCATGCGTTTCATGGTCTAATAGTGTCTCTTCAGCATCTCGCTCCAGCAAAAAATAGATGAAATAGATAGATATAAAAATAACAGCACCAAGCAGGATACTATTTTCTGGAGTAAGCACTATGTTGTCATCTTTGAGAAAAACAGCATAAGAGATGAGTCCGATAAGCATAAGTATCGGTACACCCGCTCTTAATGCCAGCTTGAATCGTCTTCCTCTCTCTTCTAATTCCGATAGTAGCATTTATACATCCAAGTGTTTAACATCTTTTGCATGTGTCTCTATATAGTTTCTTCTAGGCTCCACTTCATCCCCCATAAAGAGTGTAAAGGTTTCGCTGGCAACATCAGCATCGTCTATAGTCACTCTAAGAAGTCTTCTGTTGTCTGGTGTCATTGTTGTTTCCCAGAGCTGTTCTGGGTTCATTTCCCCTAGACCTTTGTATCTTTGGATATAAGCACCCTTTTTTGCAACCGCCTCCACTTGCACAAACAGCTCAATCAAGTCTTTGTCTTTGAACTCATCTGTAATATGGTCTGAAATCTTTTGATTGATATATACTGCTTCATTGTAGTGAGGATTGGTAAAAAGAACATCATCTATAATAAGCTCCTCAAGACCATCTTTAGTTTGAACAAAGAGATGTATCTTCTCATCATCAATACTCTTGCTCAAGATATTGTATCCGAGATCTTTGACATAGCTTTCTATAATTTTTGCCAATTGTTTTATTGTTCCACCTACTACATCAGGATTTTCTATCATATATCTCAGTACTTCAGGCAGTGCAAATCTCTTTTCTATCTCTTTAAGTGTCATTCTGTAGTAGCCAACTAGCTTAAAGAGATCCACAAGGTCATTGTGTCCCATTGTCTCACTCTCTATAGCTGATATACCATTTTCTATCAGTAGGTCATTGAGTGCAGTGTCATCTTTAAGGTAGGTTTCATTTTTACCTTTTTTGTATCTATAGAGTGGTGGCTGTGCGAGGTAGAGATAGCCTTTTTCGATGATTGGTCTTAAAAATCGGAAGAAGAAAGTCATGAGTAGTGTTTGAATGTGCGATCCATCCACATCTGCATCTGTCATTATGATGACTTTGTGGTAGCGTAGCTTTTCTTCATCAAACTCATCTCCGATGCCACAACCTAGAGCCGTGATCATATTTTTGATTTCGTCAGATTTGAGTATTTTTTCTAGTCGTGCTTTCTCTACATTTAGAATCTTGCCTTTAAGAGGCAGGATTGCTTGAAATACCCTGTCTCTTCCTTGTTTGGCTGAACCACCTGCTGAATCTCCCTCCACTAGATATATTTCTGAGATTTCTGGGTCTTTGCTTTGGCAGTCTGCCAGCTTTCCTGGCAGTGTGCCTATGCCCATATTGTCTTTTCTCTTGACTAGATCTTTGGCTCTTTTAGCAGCATCTCTACCTTTGGCAGCTAGTATGACATGAGCCATAATAGCCTTAGCTTCTATTGGATTCTCTTCAAGATATTTTTTGAAATTTTCAGAGAAGAATCTTTGCACCAATGGTCTGACATAGCTAGAGCCTAACTTTCCTTTTGTTTGACCTTCAAACTGAGGCTCAGGCACACGCACAGAGACGATAGCTATAAGACCTTCTCGGCAGTCATCACCCGTGATTTTAGTATTTTTTTCTTTTGCATTGGCATTTTTAGATACATAGCTCGCCAATGATCTAGTAAGACCTGCTCTAAATCCAAGCTCATGAGTACCACCATCAGCTGTTTTGATATTATTTACAAAGGTTAGCACTTTGTCGCTATCTGCTTGGCAGTACATGAGAGCTATATCTATCTCTATATCGTCCGCAGCACCTTGAAAAAACTGTGGAGTTGATAAAGGCTCTCTTGTGTTCATATCCTCAACAAACTGTCTGAGCCCACCTTCAAAATGAAAGGTTTCTTTTGTGCCATCTCTTTCATCTTTGAACTCTATTTTGATATTTGGGTTGAGGTATGCAAGCTCTTTGAATCTTTTGGTTAGTATCTCTTTTTGGAACTCAACTCCCTCAACAAAGATTGTTGGATCTGGCCAGAATTCAATCTTGGTTCCCTTTTTTCTACTTTTTCCAGTGAGTGTAAGAGGTTCTTGTGGGATACCTTCCTTAAAACTTTGTTCATGAGAACTTCCGTCACGGTTGATTGTAAGCTTCAGATCTTTAGAGAGAGCATTCACTACTGAAACGCCAACACCATGAAGTCCACCAGAGACTTTGTATGTGTCTTTGTCAAATTTTCCTCCAGCGTGGAGTACGGTCAATACTACTGTAGCGGCCGATATTTTTTCGGTAGGATGTTCTGCTACAGGGATACCTCGACCATTGTCTTCTACAATGGTAGAACCATTTTTTGTGAGTGTGACCTTTATCGTATCACAGTAGCCAGCCATCGCTTCATCTATGGAGTTATCTACTACTTCATACACTAGATGATGAAGACCTCTTGTTGAGGTGTCACCGATATACATTCCTGGTCTTTTTCTAACTGCCTCGAGACCTTTGAGGACTTTGATATTACTAGCACCATACTCTGCCATAAAACACTCCCTATGATTGAAATAGTCAGCTCTACTGAGATGACATAATTAGATAGATTTTACCCAAAAAATGCTTATTTAATGATGGATGAGCTGAACTCTTTATAGTAAGGTATTATTTTGCTGTTTTTTTGTAACTTTTACTTTTACTTCATTAGGAGTATATAATGCTCCATAATAGTATGCATCGATAGCATATCTACCTATCATGGCGGCATTGTCAGAACAGTATTCTAGAGGTGCAGTGTGCATCTTTTTATTAAATTCATTGCAGAGTTTTTCATAAGCATCTCTTAGGTATAGATTGGCAGAAGCACCGCCTACGAGGGCAAAATCTTTGATGGACTCTTTAGCAAATATCTTTTTACTTTTTTGCAACAGATGAAGCTTGACGGCTTTTTGAAAAGATGCGCAGAGGTCTGATTTGTCTTGCTTGCTCATTTGTGTGTGTCCCCTAAGCTTTTTTATCTCCAGCCTGACAGCATTTTTAAGTCCAGAGAGCGAAAAGGCTATTAGCGGAGAGTTTCTCATAGGCACAGGAAGGTTAAATTTATCCTCGTCGCCAGCTTTTGCCAAAGCTTCGATAAGTGGTCCTCCTGGGTACCCTAAACCCATCATTTTAGCGACCTTGTCAAAGCTCTCTCCTACAGAGTCATCTATGCTACTGGCAAGTATCTCCATGTGCTCAAAGCTCTCTACTCGTATGACTTGAGTGTGCCCTCCTGAGATCAAAAGCACGAGCATTGGCATAATGACTTCTTTTTCTACAAAGAGAGAATAGATATGACCTTTGAGATGATGTACAGGTATAAGCGGTATATTTTGAAGAGTAGCGATAGTTTTTGCCATCATTAGACCTTCGTTGAGTGTGACAGCAAGCCCTGGCTGATTAGTGACAGCAACGGCTTTGAGTTTATTCAGATACACAAGTGCCCCCTTAAGCACCTCTGGTAGCCCTATCACATGTAGCCTAGAGGCAAGTTCTGGCACTACACCCCCATAGACAGAATGCTCAGCTTCTTGAGAGATTTTTTTGTGGTATAAGAGCTTCTTTGTGGCTATCTCTGTGATTGCTATGGAGCTATCGTCACAGCTGGATTCTATGCTTAATATCATTTATTTTAACACTTCTAGTCCATGCTGAGTGTAGCTATCAAACTTCCCATCCAAAGAGATCAAAGTTTTCTCATGTGTGATGCAATGCCAAATGATTATTCTATCAAAGGGGTCTTTGTGCTTCTTGTTTGTTTCTAACTTATGAACACTAGCCATTTCTTGGGTAGCTATTTGCTCAATGACAAAGCCCATTTTTTCAGCTAGCTCTGGTAGTTTGTCAGGAGTAGTGCCATTTAATTCTAATTTACCAAGATTATACTTTAGAGATATTTCCCAAAAACTAATGGAAGTGATGGAGATATGGTTGGATGGGTTTTTTAGAATTTCCAATACACCTGAAGGTACTTTTTTGGGCTCAAAAAGGAGCCATAAAAATATATGTGTATCTATGATATAATTCATAAATCTAGTAGCTCTTCACTGCTCATAGCAAAATCATTTTTAATAGTAAAAGAACCTTTATTCTCCAAGAGACCAAATTTTCTTTCTTCACTTTTTTCTAAATGTTTATCATAAGGAATAATCATAGCAACTTTTTTATGTTTTTTACCATACTCTATAATATATTTTGTACCATTATCTTGAATGCTTTTAAGTATGGCAGAAAAATCAGTTTTTAGTTGTCCTACTTGTATAGATTTCATAATGGTGACTCCTTTTTTGCACGCATAATATCATAAACTTGACAACTTGTCAAGTTACCTCTTGTTTAGAATCAAATTTTCTATAAGTTCCCACTTGCCATACCCACTATCTGCATTGATATGCCCAGCATTTTCTAAAGTAGTAAAAGTAGCATCATAGTGAGAGGCTAACTGTCGTGCTTCGCCTATTTTTACCCATGGGTCATCATCAGAGACTATCATGTGGACTTCTTTGGCATAAATATTTCTTGGCATAAGGCAGGGAAAAAAAGTTTTGATGGTTTTTTCTTTGGTTTTTAAACTTGGCACAGAGACCATAAAAAGTCTTTCCACTTCTATCATATCCTTTTCTTCACAAAGCCACATCCAAAGGTTATTTGCAAGGGAGTGGCACACAACGGTGTCTGGCTTGAAGTCTTTTAGTATCTGTTTTACTTGTTTGACCCATCTATTTTTAGAGGGAAAGTGACAGTTGTCTAGCAAGGGGAAAGACACAGTGCCGTAGTTTTTGGCTATCTCTGAAGCTAGTTCTGCTTGCCAATGTGGAGCATCTGAGCCTCCCCAACCATGAAGTATAAGAACTTTATCTTGTGCTTGCATAGGTTCTTACCTTGGTGTCTATCTCGATAATCTCATCTATATTTTTTGCTCGAATATCTTTAAACTTCTCGAAGGTATCCAAGACCATCTCACTCATACCAAAAAAACTACACTGCTCTTTTTGAAATTTCTCTATAGCTACTTCATTGGCAGCATTGACTACCACACCTAAGTGGGGATTTTTTAGTAGTTGTTCTTTGATGTTCCAAATAGGGTAGCGTTCAGGCTCTATAGGTAGAAATTCTAATCCACCAATAGACAGCAAATCTATAGGAGGGAGTACTTCGTCTGTGACTTCACCATTGAGAGCAAAAGCGATAGGGAGTTTCATGTCTACTCCTGCAAAATGCGCTGTGGTAGAACCATCTTTGAATTCGCATAAGGCATGAATGATAGATTTTTTCTCTATCACTGCATCGATATTTGAGGTATCAAAGAGCCATTTGGCTTCAAGAAGTTCAAAAAGCTTATTGGTCATTGTGGCAGAGTCTATGGTGATCTTGTTGCCCATAGACCAGTTGGGGTGCTTGAGTGCATCTGAGAATTTAGCATCTTTTATCTTGTCTAGATCCCAATCACGAAAAGCTCCTCCGCTAGCTGTAACATAGAGCTTGGAAAAAGGGCGAGAATTCATCAGATACCATAATCCAAAGTGCTCAGAGTCTATGGGAGTTATTTTGCTAGTATCTATAAATTCACCCGCAACAACTAGTGACTCTTTGTTGGCTAGGGCTACTCTCTTGCCAAGTGCTATTGATTTTAGCGTAGGCTTCATACCTGTATATCCAACTAGAGCATTTACTATGGTGTGGCTTTTGCATCTTTCGAGTAGTTCTAATATCCCATTTTCACCACATAGTACAACAGAATGATTGACTTTCCCTCTGTCTTTTTCATCCCCAACGGCTACAAATTTGGGATTGTGATCAGCTATTTGTTGATTTAGCAAATCGATACTTTTGCCTGCTACTAGGGCTTCGATGTGTATATCAAATTGTTTGGCAACGAGCAGAGTGTTGACTCCTATTGAGCCAGTTGACCCAAGAACTGCTATGCTGTCCATTTATATGCCAAATGCTTGTAAAAGAATATAGATTGCAATAGAGGCAAAGAGGTATCCATCTACCCTGTCAAGCACTCCTCCGTGTCCAGGAAGTAGCTTGCCACTATCTTTGACTCCTGCTCTTCTCTTGAGGTAACTCTCAAAGAGATCACCATATATGGATACTTTGGAGCCTATGAATGATATTATTAATGCCGTTAAGAAGGATATATCTAGTAGCAAGACACCAGCGATAGCACCTATGATGGCTCCAGCAACGATACCTCCATAGACACCTTCGAGTGTTTTGTTGGGTGAGGTTTCACAAAACTTTCTCTTGCCAATAGATTTGCCAACAAAAAATGCTCCCACATCAGTGAGTGCTACAATTATAAGCATCCAGATTAGAGAAGTCATTCCATATTCAAGGTTTAGCATCCAGACAAAAAGCATCCCTGCTGTTGGGTAGAGTAGAGGCAAAAAGCCTTTCACCTCTAGTTTGGGCCAGTATGCGATGGAGCCAGCAAAGACTATCATGGCAAAAAACAGTATGTCTGAGGGGTGAGGATATAGTCCGATAATTATCCAGATCAGCATAGCGTAGAGGAATATTCGTGTATCTGTGACATCAAAGAGCTTGGTAGCTTCATAAAATGCTATTAGGTAAACAAGCCCAAAAAAGAACCATGTGAGAAAATCATTGTTTATCAGCCCCACTGTAGCTACGACAAGCAAGAGTATGCCAGCTGTTTTCCAGCGATCCATGTGGTCTGTGATGATTTTCACTGTTCTTTCCTTTTTTTGTTTTTGTAATTATATCAAATATAGTGTTAAGTGCTACGAGTATTATTTGACTTCAGCCCAACACTCCTAACTCCTCACTCTCTTATCTCCACCCCATCTTTTCTTACAGCGATAGTTTGATATTTATCATATTCTACACTACTGCCTTCTTGGATTTTGACAAACTTCCTCTTGGTGTAGTCTACGAGATAATCTCCCGATGCTTTTGCTGAGAAATCTACACATAGTTTGGCGGCAGCTTGCAGTACCGAGTCAGGGAGATTTTGTTTGTCTGTACGGATGATGACATGAGACCCTGGTATCTCTCTGGTATGCATCCAGATATCGTTGCCTTTGGCGGCTTGGAGTAGTTTCTGGTTTTCGTTGGAGTTTCTGCCTACCATTACTTTATAGTCTTCTATCCAGAAGAGTTCGCCAAAGCGAAGCTTCTCTTTTTTGCGTTGCTGTTTAGCTTTTTTTGGCACTAAAAGCTCTAATTCGTAAAAAGTTTTGGCGTTTTCTATGGCATGTAGTATATTTTCATAAAAGAGCTTCTTGCTACTTAGGTTTTCTACTTCAATATGGATATTTTTTGCTCTATTTTTTGCTTTTTTTGAGAGGCTAAAATAGTAGTCACTCATACGGGTAGGCTTGATGTCTTCTGGAAGAGGTATCTCTACTGGATTGCCCAAAAAATCATCTGTTTTTAGATACTTGTCAAATGGCTTGATATGATAGATATTTGCCAGTATGATATTACCATATTCTTGGTATGTACTTGCTTCTTGGGCAAGCTTTTTTTGATCTGGAAGCTTAGTGGTGGTTTGCGATATTTTCTTGATTTTTTTTGTGATTGATGCAGATTTTACTTTTTTTGCCTGTTCTATTTTTTGCTCTTGAGTTTTGAGATATAGAGTCTCTAGATACATATCGATATCCTCTAAGGAAAGGGCAGATCCTGTATCTACTCTATCTATATTTTCCTTCTTGGGTCTTAAAGGGAGTGACAGTAGCTCCACACCCGGTCTTACCACACGAAAAGAGCTATCAGCATCAATGTGCCTAAGAGCCTCGATGATGATGCCATTCTCATCTAGCAATATAGCATTGGTGTTTTTGCCTGTAAACTCTAGCTGTAGCCTTATTGTTTTATCTTTATAGCTACTCCTGGCCGCTATGTCAAATTGTAAAATACGATCGTTGTCGAGTATATCTACTCTTTGTAGTTTACTCCTGCTTAGTAGTGAGTGTAGCAAGGTATCAAATGGTGCATTGTAGCTCTGCATAGGTCTTTGGGGGTCTGCTTTGTAGATATGGCTGTGCCCTCTGGTCATATTGAAAAAATAGCTATGCTGTTTAGTAAATGTTATCTCTATAGTATTGTTTTCTACTCTCCTGACACGAGAGATGAAGTCAAAGTCATTGAGTCGTTTGGCGACGGCTTGGAGTTCGTGAAGTTTCATGCTTGTCTTTTTTCGTAGGGGGTCAACTCATGTGTTGGCTCTACCTCTACGGGTATTATTTAATGCAATTCTACCATAACTTTATTTTGCTATAATTCGCGTAATACAGAACTTACAAGGATACCCTCTATGGGACAGACGATTACAGAGAAGATATTTTCAGAGCATGCAGGCAAGACGGTATACGCAGGTGAGATTGTCAGAGTATCCATCGATATGACTATTGGCAATGACATCACTACACCGATATCTATCAAGGCATTTGAGCAGAGCAGAGCAAAAGAGCTTGCCAATCCAGATGCTTTTGCGATAGTCATGGATCATTATATTCCTGCCAAAGACATAGCTTCAGCCAACCAAGCCAAGATCAGTAGAGAGTTTGCCTACAAGCATGACCTCAAGTATTTTTTTGATGAAAAAGACATGGGTATAGAACATGCATTGCTTCCTGAGAAAGGGCTAGTCATCCCAGGAGATGTGATTATCGGAGCAGATAGTCACACCTGTACACATGGAGCTTTGGGAGCATTTGCAACGGGTATGGGAAGTACAGATATCTCTTTTTCTATCATTACGGGCGGAAACTGGTTTAAGGTACCAGAGTCTATAAGGGTCAGCCTTTTGGGTAAGCCAGGCAAACATATTTATGGCAAAGATGTTATCTTGGAGCTTATCCGCATCTTGGGTGTGGATGGGGCTTTGTATAAGGCTATAGAGTTCGTTGGTGATGGTGTAGAGTATTTGGATATGTCAGATAGATTTTCTATGTGTAACATGGCGATAGAAGCGGGAGCTAAGAGCGGGATATTTGCTGTAGATGCTACTTCTAAAGCCTACCTTGATGAACGAGCCCAGGCAAATGGAGGCTTGAGATCCAATCCCAAGTTGCATTATTCAGACAGTGATGCCAACTATTGCAGAGAGATCACTATCGATATGGCATCACTGTCACCAGTCATCGCTTATCCGTTTTTGCCAAGCAACGGTAAAAGTGTGGAGCAGGCAGTGGCGGATGATATTAAGATCGATCAAGTAATGATAGGCTCATGCACCAACGGACGCATAGAGGATCTGAGAATCGCAGCAGAGTTTGTCAAGGGAAAAAGAGTGGCCAGACACACCCGTATGATAGTCACCCCAGCCACACAACAGATATTTCTCCAAGCTCAAAAAGAGGGTCTGATGGAGATTCTCATAGGAGCAGGTGCAGTAGTGAGCAATCCAACCTGTGGAGCCTGTTTGGGTGGATATATGGGCATACTTGGCGATGGTGAACGATGTGTAGCTACTACCAATCGCAACTTTGTAGGACGCATGGGAGCCAGGACTTCTGAGATATATTTAGCCAACTCTGCTATAGCAGCAGCATCTGCAATAGCAGGTAAGATTGTAGATCCTCGGTAGTTTTTATGCCAGTTATTGGTGTTGTCAGAGGACAACACCCTACTTTTTTGTCAAGATAGAGATGCTTATGTGTATCTGTAT
>JAAXPZ010000032.1 GCA_012329065.1 Sulfurovum sp.
CTATATTCTATTTCGAAAAAATTTATCAGTTGTGTCTTACCTGGAGTTGATGAGCTTTTTGCAAGGTTTTTTCTCTTGGCAAGTGTATTAATAGTAGAGCTTTTTCCCACATTTGATCTACCTAAAAAAACTACTTCACTCATGCTGTCATCTAGGGAATCTGAAATACTCTGCGCAGACTTGATAAAAGTTGACTTCACGACTCGAGGTTCTGACATTACTTGTCCTATTTCATATCAAAGGTCAGTTTTGCTGCCTTTTTTCGACTGCCTTCTATAGAAAAAGCCCCTGTCATACTATTAATCTCTATTCTGCTAGCCGTTATCTCTCTCTTGTTATACACATCTATGACCTTTATGTTTCCTATCAGGATATATTTTTTCTTTTTAGGAAGATATTCCATGCTGTCACAACTGCCCTTATAGTTTGTTTTTGTTTTTTTGATATGAAATCTTACTCTACCTGTTGCTCTATACATCTTGGTAGTATTGTTCTCATCAAAATAAAGTATGATTTGAGGTGCTTTTACTGTAGTAGATCCTTGGACAATCTTAGCATTTCCAATAAAGCTAACTTTTTTATCTGCATCTTTTGCTGTAAACTTATCAGCAGTGATCTCTAGCTTTTCTGCATGAAGAGATAAAATACATACAAAAAATAAAATAAAAAATCTCTTCAAAGTCCACTTCATGCTAAATTCCCAAGTTCTAATTTAAAAGATATTATATCTTGTTTTATCTAACGATTGGACAACGAACGAGCATCTCTTCTAGCGTTACTACGACATTTTTACCCAAAGCATCAACATCATACCCTCCCTCTAGAAAAAATACAAATGGAACATCGCTACTATTTAATATCAACCGAACTATTTCTCTAATTCCATCTGTAGTCACATTTAATTGAGCCAAAGGATCACTCTCGTGCAAATCATATCCTGCTGATACCAATACGATATCTGGTCCAAAAAATGCAACACTCCTAGAAAGCTCCACTGTGTATATCTCCAGCAACTGATTGTCTCCACTATCTGGCATCACAAGATGATTGACCGTATATCCTTCCCCTACTCCCTTACCTATGTGGCTCTCCATGCCAGTACCTGGATAGGCAAATGCCTGATGGGATGAAAAATAAAATACGCTATCATCCTCATAAAAAGTGTCTTGTGTGCCATTACCATGGTGCACATCAAAATCTATGATCATTACCTTTTTATAACCTAGCTTCTGAGCATATCTGGCCGCTATGGCAACATTATTAAAGAAACAAAAGCCCATCGCCTGAGTAGGAGTAGCATGATGACCTGGTGGTCTGACAGCACAAAATGCTCGTCCAAATTCTAAAGACTTAATCCCGTCTAGTGCCGCAATACCAGCACCCACAGCCGTACATGCAGCTTCGTAAGACCTATCACTACACAGTGTATCTGCATCTATTTGACCCTTGTGTCTAGACACATCCAACACATTGTGTATATGTTCAGAAGTATGAACTAATCCAAGTATCTCATCTGATGCCAAAACAGGCTTCTTGAGTATCATATCATTCATCATAGGCTCGACTGCATTGTTGATTGAAACCAGTCTCTGTGATGACTCTGGATGCCCCACGCCAGTGTTATGCTCCAAATAAATATTATCCGTAATATATGCTACTTTCATGACCTATTATAACAGAAAAATATCACTTGTATAGTATGAGTTAATTCCATTTAACGCAACGAAACTTACCTTTCGCTTTGCAGTATCTTTTAGTACATATTATTCTACCTTCGCTAGATCTAATACAATGATTGCAGCCATCGAACCATGCAGCGCACTCTTTGGGTACTACTGAGCTCTTACGGCTATTTTTAATAGTCACGGCTTTGTTCTTGTTTTTAAAAGTTATATTTTTAATTTTTTTGGAGACTTTATAAAAGAAAGCATGATACTTAGCTTTCTTTTTCGACTTACTTTCATCTTTGTAGATAAATACTGTTGCATTGGTCTCTTGTGAAGAGAGTGTTTTTGTAGCTAATGCTATTGGTGTCACACTAGCTGGATGTCTATAAATAAGCAAATTATCTTTTTTAAAATTAATATGTTGTTTAGCAATCTTGATGCCGAATGTAACTTTAGTATCCCAATTCTTTTGACTATCTACGCCCCTCAGGAATGCCTTGTACTCATCATAAGAGCTGATCACTCTAGTTCTCAAATTAGAGTATCCATGATCTGATGTGGGAAGGGAAAGCTGAGAGAAAGATGTGCTACCCACAAAAAGGCTTAGCGGAGAAGTGTTGCAACCTATCAACACAATAGATATAATAATAACTTTCAATATATACCACATAATCTTCATCCCCCCCTACTTTAGCTTAAGTCCTCATAGCCTTTAGAGGATCCACTTTAGGTGATTTTTTCTTAGGCACTTTTTTCCATTGTTTCTTTTGGTAAGCTTTTATCTTTTTAGCTGCCTTTGGTGAAGTACTTAGCATATCCAAAGTTCTTGGTTTTTTATATATTGTTGGCTTTTTAACTTTTTTTGTATATTTTACTTTAGTTTTTTTAACTTTTTTTGTTGAAGCTACAGACTTGCTCCTTATTCTTGGTGAAGAGCTTAACATATCCAAGGCTGTAGGTTTTTTATATATTGTTGGCTTTTTAACTTTTTTTGTATATTTTACTTTAGTTTTGTTGCTCACAGCCACAGGTTTGCTTGTTACTATAGGGGACGCAGAAAATACATCTAAAGCACTTGCTTGTTTTGCGACCTCCCTTTTTTTGCGTATCTGCTTCTTGATATAACTAGTTACACGCTTGGGGCGATATACTCTAGCGGGCGGTGTACCGACTATACGAACCTTCATGCCTGCATGTGTCCAACCAAACATTCTCTGTGCAAAGCCATTCTCAAGCCTTATACATCCATGTGAAGCAGGATAATTTGGCACAAATCCCAAATGCATTGCAATACCGTATCTAGTCAGCCTCTGCATATAGTCCATCTTGGCTCCACCATTTGGCTTTGGCCAACTTGACGACTTATGCTTGGTCTTTTTCTGTAATATTCGAAAAGTGCCTCTAGGCGTAGGATATCTAGGTGTTCCAGTCGATACTCGTCCACTAAATACAGGTGTTCCATCTTTATATGCTGTAGCAGTCTGTGAAGTCAAATCGATGACAACACTTTTGCCAGCAAAAGAAAAACTTAGCCATAAAAATGGCATTACAACTATTAATATTATCTTTCTAATCATTGTTAAATCTCCCACATTACCAATTGATGGTAAAAAATATAGAAAATCATTGTAGCAGAAAATTATCAATATTCATATTTTTTTATTTAAAAACTCATATTTTATACTATTTTTATTATTAAAGTGTTAGTTTATCTATGATATTTATTAATATCTACTAATTGTATTTTACTTTTCTTATACAAATGTCAAAATCAAGGATTTTTTAGTACAATATCGCTATGAAAAAACTAACATTATTAGCAATCATTTTTTTAAACACTCTTCTGTTTTCTGGATGCACACAGATAGTAACTGCTCCAATCAAGTTAGCTGGTGCAGTTGTCGGCACAACTCTCGATGTTGCTGGCTCTGCTGGAGGTGCTGTGGTCAACACTGTTACAGGCGGCAGTGGTGATGAGGATGACTAAAATTGCTTAGGTTTGCAACTTCTTCTATCAGCGATATGCATATTGACAATATGCATATCGCACTTATAAACTATATAATCTCGAGGCAAAGAGGTGAGCAATTTGTTGTGCGTATTGAAGATACAGACAAGAAAGACGATGTGGCAAGAAAAGATCAAGAGATGCTTGAGCTGCTCAAAAAATTTGCCCTCGAACAAGATCAACTCTTCTATCAAAGCGACAACCTAAGCAGACATCAGCAATTTGCCCTATCTCTTTTAGAGCAGAAAAAGGCATTTGCTTGTATTTGTACAGAAGAAGAGCTACAAGAAAATCGACAAAGAGCCAAACTAAACAAAGAAGTATATCAATATAGTGGAAAATGCCTCAAGAATCAAGAAAATATTTCTCTACAAATAAAAGATAGCGAAACTCCATTTATTATCAGAATCAAAAAGCCTCAGAATCCTATTGTTTTTATAGACAAAATCAAAGGTGAAATAAGCACAGAACCAAATGAGATAGATAACTTTGTTATACTTGAAGCTGATGGTGTACCGACACAAACTTTTGCTATTGCTTGTGATGACATGCTTATGGATATATCCATAATTATCCGCAATGTAGATTATGCGAACAACACCCCCAAGCAGATACATATCAAAAACTCCCTAGGCTATACTGCCCAAACTAAATATGTACATCTGCCTACCATACTGAACGAGTCAAGCAAAAAAGATGATACATACTCTATAAAATGGTTACTAGAGCAAGGTTTTCTGCCAGATACTATAATCAATTATCTCATATTCATCAGCGATGAAACACCTAAAGAGATATTCAGATTGCCTGATGCTATAGATTGGTTTAGCCTAAACAATATCTATAAAAGTCCTGCCAAGTTTGATATTGATAAGCTACGATCTATCAATAGAAAGCATCTTGGTCTCATGGAAGATATAGCACTATCAAAAATATTTGGGTTTGCAGATGCAGACATAGGGAAGTTACTCAAAATCTACCTAGGTGAGTTAAGCACAATCAATGAACTTGACGGTAAAATACAAGCTATTTTTGCAACAAAAGCACTAGATAAGGAATGGAGTGATGAAATGAAAACTATTTCTAAACATATCCAAGAAGCTCCTATGATTGACTTGTTTGATGAGTTCAAAAGTTATATTTCATTAAAAAGTGGTTTTAAAGGAGAAAACTTTTTGATACCACTTCACCTACTAATGACAGGGGCTAACAATGGGCCAGAGCTAAGCGATATATATCCACTATTGAAGCCATACATTACAGAAGTAACGAGGATTAAAACATGATAGAACTATTTTGCTGGGTACTGAATGCTGTGGTATCAATATATATATGGATACTGATTATTGCCGTACTTATGACATACTTCCATCCCAATCCATACAATCAAGCTGTACAGTTTATCTATCGCATTACAGAACCAGTTTTTAGATATGCTAGAAGATATCTATCTTTTCTTATTATAAACGGCATAGATTTTTCACCTATTGCTGTGATCCTAGCATTGCAGTTCGTTCCTCGGATTGTCTGTTCTGTATTCTAGGGTTATCATGAAGCTTATTCTAATTGCTATATTACTATCAGTCACACTATTGCAAGTTCAGGCCAAAAACTTCAGCTATGAGCAAATAGCAGAGATGCCTAAAAGTATAGAAAAAGATTATTATATCTGGAGACTACTCAAACAAAAAAATACCAGTAAAAAAGAAGCTCAAAAAATACTCAAGGATGTAAAACACATCAGTGTAAAAATCAAAAAAGCTTACAAAAAAAAGGTTGGTAAAAATCCACCTCCTCCAAAAGGCTGGTATATCATACATGTAAGTCCAGAGATAAAAGCAAAACGAAAAAAAAGAAAAGCTAAAGTAAAGGCTATAACAAAAAGTAAGAATCCCTTTGACAGATGGATGAAGCTCAGCAACTCAGATAAAATATATGTTTTCAATAATGCTGGCAAAGATGGCAGAAAACTTTTTGATCGTCCTGTCTCAAAAGAGTTATGGCAGAAACTATCTCTCTATTCAAAATTTGATAAATGTATCAAAAAAATAAACAAAGAAAACTTGAAAAAGCTAAAAAAATCTTTCATTTACCCTCCTCTGGAGAAAAGTGGGTTAGACTATCAAGCACTATCTATATTGGCTTTTTATACACTTAGAAGAGATGAAGAACAAACAGCCATGAAATACTTTAAATTGGCTCTAAAAAAAGCTAAGAGCAGAGAAAGTATCGACAAGATACTATTTTGGCAGTACATGATAAGTAAAGACAAAAAATATCTGAAAAAAATTGTTACTAGCTACGATGTCAATATATATACGCTACTTGCTAGAGATTTTCTAAAATTAGAATATCCAGAATACATTACTCCAGCACTGCCAAAAGTCAAACTCTTAAGCGAAGATAAGATAAGCAGCCCTATCTACTGGGCAAAGCTCAAAAAAAAGATATTCTCAAAGTCAACCAATCTTGATAAATTAACAGAAAAATATAACTCATATGGTACCGTGGGTTTCTATAGCTATATCAAATCAAAACAGAGTAGATACAAAGAGCACTATTTCCCCATGCCATATCGCGATCTACTCTCAAAACTTCCAAAAACCCGCCAAGCGATCATGTATGCTATAGCTAGACAAGAGAGTAGATTTATCCCTGCTTCGGTCTCAAGCTCTTATGCACTCGGGATGATGCAAATCATGCCATTTTTGGTAGATCATTTAGCAAAACAGAGAAAAGAGGAGATAGATTATGATGATATGTTCAATCCTCGCACCTCGCTCATATACGCCAATGAACATATGAACTATCTGACCAAATGGCTACAGCATCCTCTATATATAGCTTACGCATACAATGCTGGCATAGGTTTTACTAGCAAAATGCTACGCAAAAAAGATCTCTTTGTTCACAACAAGGGGTATGAGCCATATCTCAGTATAGAGAAACTACCAAATTCTCAAGCCAATAAATATGGCAAGCATGTGCTTGTTAATTATGTAATATATATGAATAAGCTGGGAGTCCAATTGCGAATGATTGATCTGCTGTCTACTCTACACATCCCATCAAAAACAGATAAGTTTAGAAAATAAGGAGATATTTTGCAACAAAGAGCAGTTGCCTTTACGGGACCATCAGGTAGTGGTAAAACAACAACAATTGAAAAAATAGCAAAGAAGCTAACTCAAGATAGAAAAGTAGTCATCATCAAACATGATCCATCAGACAAGGCAAAATTCGATACAGATGGTAAAGATAGTCATAAATTTTTCAATACAGGTGCTGATGTGGCCGTGGTCTCCCCCACTCGAACTACACTCTTTTCACATACAAACAGAGAGGTTGTTGAGATAGCTGAGATGTTTGGTGATTTCGATCTACTCATAGTCGAAGGACTCAAGTATCTCCTCCTTCCTAGAATAGGTATCTTTAGAGGTGAGATTATAGAAAGCTATCTGCCAGTAGTCAAAGCACTTGCTGTTGATCATACAATTGATTTAAATAAATATAAGATATCTGAAGATATAAAAATACTGGATTTAAATGATATTGATGCTATTATCACATGGATAGATCAAAACAGCGTGGAGATATAAATGCAGCAGATATTTGAGATGATAAAAACTATAGCTATAGAGATAGGTGACCTCATAATCAATCAAGAGATGGGATACACAGATGACACCAACACTACAGGTGATCAGCAACTCAAGTTGGATATTGCATGTGATTTACTCATAGAGAAGAGGCTTAAAGAGACAGAGATAGTCAAAGCAATCATATCTGAAGAAAAAGAAGGGGTCATTCCTTGCAATCAAGATGGAGAATTCACCGTCTGCTATGACCCACTTGACGGCTCAAGTATAGTTGATGCCAACCTTGCAGTCGGATCTATCTTTGGCATCTATAAAGGTGAGCCAAAAGGAGAAAGCCTTGTAGCCTCTGCTTATATAGTTTTTGGTCCTCGCATAGAGCTTGTAACTATTATAAGAGGAGAGAAGCCATACAGGTATAGACTAGTAGGTAGTTCATGGCAGCAACTAGGGGCTATGAGTATCAAAGACAAGGGTAAGTTAAATGCCTCTGGCGGTACACAAAAATACTGGTATCCTAAGCACAAAAAGTTTATCTACTCTCTATTTGACGAGGGGTATCGACTCAGATACAGTGGAGGCATGGTGCCAGACCTGCACCAGATACTTGTCAAAGAAGGTGGACTATTTAGCTATCCTGGAACCGAAGACTCCTCAAAAGGAAAGCTTAGGATGTTATTTGAAGTATTTCCTTATGCTCTTGTGTTTGAGGCTGCTGGTGGATATGCTATAGATGAGAATGGAAAAAGATTACTTGAACTCGTGCCAGAACATCCGCACGACAAAACGCCTTGCTTTTTTGGCTCAAACTATGAGATAAATAGACTCAAAGAGGCATACGGAGTACTATAATGGAGCAAACAAAAGAATTGGACAAGTGGGAAAAGACTCTACTTGAAAAAAAAGCAGAACTTGAAGCACACTTTAAAGAACTAGGCATATCAAGCGTCATGGACTGCCCTGATTTTCCAAACTGCCCTATACACGAAGCCTACATAAGAGCAGTATACGAAAGTATGAGTAAGGGTCATGGCGGAGGTTTTGAGTTTTAATACCAAGTTGTGGTCTCATAATTCATAATTAAACAGATTTAGATATAATATCTCTTATATTTTAATCGGCTAAAGCTGGTTATTTAGGGAGAATTATGAGCGATTTATTTGATGACGATAGCAATGTAGGTGAGGTGTTAATAGAGGATAGTATAAGAGCTAGCTATCTGGACTACTCTATGAGCGTTATCATAGGACGTGCACTGCCAGATGCTAGGGATGGACTAAAGCCAGTTCATAGACGAATACTATATGCCATGAATGAACTTCATTTATCACATCGTGCTGCTTATAAAAAGTCTGCTCGTATCGTAGGTGATGTAATCGGCAAGTATCATCCACATGGAGACAACTCTGTATATGATGCTTTGGTGCGTATGGCACAGGACTTCTCTTTGCGTGCTCCACTCGTAGATGGTCAAGGAAACTTTGGTTCTGTAGATGGTGACAATGCAGCCGCTATGAGATATACTGAAGCCAGAATGACCAAGATAGCAGAACAGCTTTTGCAAGATCTTGAGAAAGATACTGTAGATTATGTCTCCAACTATGACGATAGTTTAAGTGAGCCAGATGTACTACCAAGCCGTATCCCAAACCTACTACTCAACGGCTCATCAGGTATCGCTGTTGGTATGGCAACCAATATTCCTCCACATAGACTGGATGAAATTATTGATGCCTTGTTGATTCGTATAGACAACGAAGATGCTACCATAGAAGATCTCATGACTATGGTCAAAGGACCAGACTTCCCTACTGGTGGAGTAATCTTCGGACGCAAGGGCATCACTGATGCATACACTACAGGTCGAGGCAGGATAAAAGTAAGAGCCAAAACACATATAGAGCAAAAAGCCAATAGAGAGGTGATTGTTGTAGATGAACTTCCTTTTCAGGTAAACAAATCCCGCCTTATAGAAAATATTGCTCAACTGGTTCGAGATAAGCACATAGAGGGTATCTCAGAGATTCGAGACGAGTCGGACAGGGATGGTATCCGTGTAGTCATGGAGCTAAAAAGAGATGCCATGTCTGAGATAGTACTCAACAACCTCTTCAAATCCACACAGATGCAAACGACATTTGGTATCATCATGCTAGCTATTGTCAACAAAGAGCCAAAAGTATTTAACTTGATGGAACTTATAGAGCTATTCTTAAATCACAGAAAAACAGTTATTATCCGTAGAACTATATTTGACCTAGAAAAGGCTAGAGCTAGAGCCCATATACTTGAGGGTCTCAAGATTGCTGTAGACAATATAGATGAAGTAATCAAGATCATTCGTGCAAGCAATGATGATGTAGATGCCAGAGAAAACCTAATGCTGAGATTCTCTCTCTCAGAGATACAAGCTAAAGCTATACTTGAAATGAGGCTTAGACGGTTGACAGGTCTAGAGATTGAGAAGATTGAAAATGAGTTACAAGAGCTACTTAAAACTATAGCCAAATTAGAATCCCTACTCAAAAGTGAGAAAAAAATCGTAGTCATTATTCGAGAGGAGCTAATAGAAGTCAAAGAAATGTTCTCTCAGGATAGACGCACAGAGATTGTGGATGATTATGATGATATAGATATCGAGGACTTGATACCTAATGAACCTATGGTGGTGACAATTACCCACAGAGGATATATCAAGCGTGTCGCAGTCAAGCAGTATGAGAAGCAGAGACGAGGAGGCAAAGGCAAGATAGCTGTAACCACCTACGAGGATGATTTTATAGAGAGATTCTTTGTCTCCAACACACATGACACTCTGATGTTTGTCACAGATAGAGGTCAACTATATTGGCTCAAGGTATATCGTATCCCAGAGGGCTCAAGGGCGGCCAAAGGAAAAGCTGTAGTAAACTTGGTAAATCTTCAGCCTGACGAGAAGATAATGTCCATCATCCCAACCTCTGATTTTGATGAAGATAAAGGTCTAGTGTTCTTTACAAAAAAAGGTATCGTTAAGCGAAGCAATCTAAAGGAATATTCAAATATCAGATCTAACGGTGTAAGAGCTATCAACCTTGACGAAGATGATGAGATTATCGAAGCTCGCATAGTCAAGCCTGAAGCAAAATGGCTTTTTGTCGCTACAAAGATGGGTCAGTGCATTAGATTCAAAGTAGGAGACGCTAGAGAAATAGGCAGAGTTGCGAGAGGTGTTACTGCCATTAAGTTTAAGATTAAAGATGACTATGTAACTGGATCAGCTGTCATAGAAAATGAAAATGATGAGATACTTATAGTGAGTGAAAAAGGTCTGAGTAAACGAACCTCTGCTAGTGAATACAGAGAGCAGAGCCGTGCAGGCAAAGGTGTCTTATCTATGAAAATCACGCCAAAGACGGGCAATGTTGTGGGTGTTGTGTTTGTGGAAGAAGACAAAGATCTGATGTGCCTAACAAGTATTGGCAAAATGATTAGAGTTGATATGCAGTCGATCAGAAAAGCTGGCAGAAATACATCTGGAGTCAAGACAGTCAATGTTGAAGCAAAAGACATAGTAGTAAGTATAGCAAAATGTCCAAAAGAAGAGGTTGAGCAACCTGATATATTAGATTATAGCGGTGAAAATGATTTAGATTTAGGATTGGAATAAATAGAATGAGTAGAAAATATAACATAGCAGTCATAGGTGCATCTGGTGCTGTTGGCGAAGAGCTGTTTTATGTGCTAGGAGATCTGAATTTTCCTATAGCAAATGTTTTGCCGCTGGCTAGTGCAAACAGTGCAGGAAAGGTCATTGAGTGCCAAGGCAAAGAATACAAGATAGAAGAACTCACAGAAGAGGTATTTGAGGGACGAGATATCGATATAGCTTTCTTTTCAGCAGGTGGGAACATCTCGGAAACATATGCCAAGTATGCCATAGAAGCAGGTGCTGTAGTCATAGACAACACTTCTCACTTCAGAATGGATGAAAATGTACCTCTTGTGGTGCCTGAAGTCAACCCAGAGGACATCAAGTCTTGGAGAGAAACAGGCATCATAGCCAACCCCAATTGCTCTACTATCCAGATGGTGCAAGCATTGAAGCCACTACATGATATGTATGGTATCAAACGAGTAGATGTCAGCACATATCAGGCAGTCTCTGGTGCTGGTAAGCCTGGTGCAGAAGAGCTAGTGCAGCAAATGCAAGACTTCTTTGCATTTAAACTAAATGAAAGCGAATGCAAAGCATTTATGCACCAGATAGCACTCAATGTCATTCCACACATAGATACACCCCAAGCAAATGACTACACAAAAGAGGAGATGAAGATGGTCAATGAAACCAATAAGATCATGCACTCGAACTTTGCAGTATCTGCTACTTGTGTGAGGGTTCCTGTGCTGAGGAGTCACTCCGAAGCCATCACAATAACATTTGACGAAAGCGTAGATATCAATGTAGAGAGAGTAAGACTGGCACTGAATGATTTTGAAAATGTGGAGGTGATGGATAATATTCATGAGGGACTCTACCCTATGCCGACAACTGCTACAGATACAGACATAACTTTTGTTGGTCGTATCAGAAAAGATAACTTTGCTGACAATATTCTACATATTTGGGTAGTAGCTGATCAGCTTAGAGTAGGAGCTGCGACCAACTCTATAAGAATTGCACAGAAATGGGTAGAGCTAGAGGAAAATGCTTGATGCTAGAGAGATTATTTGAGGGTGCCATCTGGAGAAGTAGGTTTATCGTCCTGTTGGCAGTTATTTTTGGATTACTTGGTGCTATTGTGCTTTTCATAGTGGCATCTATGGATATTTGGGAAATTACCTCTTATACTTTTAATACTATTATGTCGGGTGGACATCCTGCGAAGTATCATGAGAAGATAGTCTCAAACATCATTGGAGCGGTGGACTTGTATCTTATAGCTGTGGTAATGTTTATATTTTCTTTTGGTATTTATGAACTTTTTATCTCAAACATAGATGAAGCAGCTGGTAAAAATGGTAGCACACTGCTTTCCATTACTTCACTAGACCAGCTCAAAGATAAGATAGCAAAAGTCATTGTGATGGTTTTGGTGGTGAACTTTTTTCAAAAAGTACTCTATACAAATTTCACGACACCTTTGGATCTTTTATATTTTGCAGGTTCTATTACTTTATTAGCAGTAGGATTATATTTTTTAGGTAAGGTAGGTAAATAATGTCTATAAGTATTAAAATACAATGCAGGGAGGTACTAAATGCCGAGTCGTAAAATATTTGTAGATGCCTGTTTAGGCAAGGAGACCCCATACACACCCGTATGGATGATGAGACAAGCAGGTAGATATCTGCCAGAATATATGGCAGTACGAGCTGAAGCTGGAGATTTCCTTAGTCTTTGTCATGCTCCTGAAAAAGCAGCAGAAGTCACCATACAGCCATTAAATATCGTAGGTGTAGATGCGGCTATACTCTTCTCAGACATCTTGGTCATCCCTGATGAAATGGGGATGGATCTAAGTTTTGCTAAGGGCGAAGGCCCTAAGTTTTCTGACCCCGTAAGAACAAAAGAAGATATAGATAGACTAATCGGAGGCTCAGAAGCAGCCGACAAGCTCACATATGTTTATGACACCATCAAGCTCCTCAGACAGCAACTTGACGAAAGAGGTGACGAGATAGCCCTCATAGGCTTCACAGGAGCTCCTTGGACATTAGCAACTTACATGATAGAAGGGCAAGGTACAAAGACCTACAACATCTGTAAAAAGATGATGTACTCTAACCCTGAGTTACTACACAATATATTAAGAAAAGTCACAGAAGTAGTCAAACTCTACATGGAAAAGCAGATAGAAGCAGGCATAGATGTAGTACAAATCTTCGACTCATGGGCAGCAGCGATAGAGCCAGGTAAGTATGATGAGTTTTCATGGAAGTACATGGTAGAGATAGCAGACTACTTGAAATCTAAGTACCCAAATACGCCTATCATCATGTTCCCTAAAGGTGTTGCATCGTTCATCGAGCGTGGGCAAGTCTATGGTAACTTCGATGTCTTCGGTGTAGACTGGGGAACCCCTATGGCAATGGCAAAAGAAAAACTAGGAGACAAGTATGTACTCCAAGGAAACATGGAACCATGTCGTCTTTACTCTAAAGAGGCCACTACAGCTTGTGTAGAAGCTATACAAGAAGTAATGGGTGGTAAACGTCACGTCTTTAACCTAGGGCACGGCATACTCCCAGATGTACCTGTAGAAAATGCGAAGCACTTTGTGTCTGAGTGTCAGAGGGTTTCTGCTAAGAAGTAAGTGATTTTTTCTCATAGGAAATGCTTATCAAGCATTGCCTAAAATGAGTAATTATGCTATACTTGTTGTATAAAACATGAAAGGTTTATGATGGTAGAAAATGATACTACACATGTTTCTGATGTCAATGTAGCGTATGGGAAAACACCATTACTTTCAGAAGAAGAGATAGAAGTGATTGTGACAAATTCACAAGCTATAGAGGGCTATAAACCTACTTCAAAAGAGTATGAAAATGAAGTCGAAGCTTTTATGAAAAAACACAATGTCAAAGTATCGGCTTAGTCAAAGCTCCATCTATATAGATGGAACATCTGTACCCAAAAATAAATTGAATAACAGTGATGCAAAATTCATCTCCACTATAGAAAAAAACTTCTACTCAATACATATGACAAATATAGTGAAGAACTAAACTCAAAAACAATTCTCGATGAAATTTACTTCATCAGCCTCCATAAAAAAACTTTTGAATCACTCTATGACTTTGCAGGTGTTTATAGAGATGTCAGTATATCTAAGGGTGAGTCTCAATTTTGTTTGGCTCAGTATCTACACTCAGAGTCCAAGCGTATCTTTGATGAACTAGCCAAAGATAATTATTTACAAGATGCATCATCAGATAAAACTACCTTTGCTAAAAAGCTAGCATACTACCAAGGTGAACTCATTGCACTACATCCTTTTTATGAACTCAATGGACGCATTACTCGTTTGTATATTGATATGTTAGCCATGTATAATGGTTATAAGCCTATAGATTATAGTGGTGCTGTTGATAATGGAGCATATATAGAGCAGCTTCGATTGCGTGTGTGCAGTATGCTAATACTTCTTTGCTAGAGAAAATTATATTTGATGGATTGATACTCCTTTAAGTTCACTTCTGATACTATATGTATAGATATTATACATATAGTATATAGGAGTATGAAATGAATGCAGTAAAAGTACGTAAAAACTTCATCTTAGACAAAGAAGTTGTCGAAAAAGCACAAGATATTTTAAAATCACAACACAAAAACTTTACAGAGGTGATAAACCTTTACTTCAAAGCCATCGTGAAAGACCCTTCCATTTTAAAAACCATAGAAAAGTCTGCTAATAAGCGTACAGGTTCGTTTATAGGGTTGCTTGATGGACAAGTCGGAGATGCTGACTACAAAGAGATGAAAAAAGAGTATATCACTAAGACAGAGAAGCACTAGTGAAGGTTTTTTTAGATGCCAATATTTGCCTAGATTTGTTAGATACTACTAGACCCACTTCGTCACGTTCTGTCACGTGGTACATGAAACATAAAGACGACAGTGCTTTGAGCTTTTACTTTTCTGGAGACTTCATAACAACATTTTACTATGTGTTAAGTGAAAGACGCAAGATAGACAAACAAAAGGTAGTCACTGCCATAGATGCCCTATGCTTTGAGATAGAACCTTTTTACATTAATCATAATGATTTTCTAGAAGCTAAAGATGCCTTTGTCAATCATAAGTTAGACGATTTTGAAGATTTGCTCATACTGCATTCTGCTGTGCGTTGTGGGTGTGATAGTTTCTTGACTAGCGACATTGAGATTTTGGCGTTAAAGTCGTTTGAGACTATGCAGATAGAGGGAGTGTAGTTTGGAGCTGGTATATCTATGGGTAGAGGATTATAAAAACATCAAAAAGCAGGGTTTTAATTTCTCTTTAAAATATTACAATATATTGGGATATAGTCATGAATGAACATATAGAAGAAAATTTAAAACATTATATAAGTATTGAAAACCCAGAGTATGCAGTATTATTATCAGGTAAATGGGGTAGTGGTAAAACAATAGAATTGGGGTTGGTGTAATGCAAAAATATGACAATTTGCCATCTTTTTTAGTACAGTCATTTTATAATGATATTCTTTCTAAAAAGAAAGGAGGCAATGTATGCATAAAGTGATAGTGCAAGAACAAGAGGTGAGTATTTCGAAAAACGATTATATTTCATTAACAGACATAGCTAAAAGTAAAAATAGTCATGAGCCTAAAGATGTGGTCAAAAACTGGTTACGAAATAAAAATACAATAGAATTTTTAGGGTTGTGGGAACAGATAAATAACTCAGATTTTAAAGGGGTCGAATTCGACACCTTTAAAAATGAAGCAGGGTTAAATAGTTTTACTCTCTCTCCTAGCAAGTGGGCAGAAAAAACAAATGCAATAGGCATAGTAACAAAAGCAGGACGATATGGAGGCACATATGCTCATAAAGATATAGCTTTTGAATTTGCTTCTTGGATTAGTGCAGAGTTCAAACTTTTTCTTATAAAAGAGTTTCAACGCCTTAAAGAAGATGAGATAGAAAAACAACAGCTAGGCTGGGATATTAAGCGTACTATTGTCAAGATGAATTATCATATTCATACAGATGCTATAAAACATCATCTCATACCTCATAATATTTCAAAAAATCATAAAAATTTTGTCTATGCAAACGAAGCAGATTTGTTAAATGTAGCACTTTTTGGTAGAACAGCAAAAGAGTGGGAAGACATTAATTCTGATAAAATAGGAAATATGAGGGATTATGCTAGCGTTGAACAACTTGTTGTTCTTGCCAATTTAGAATCACTTAACGCAGAGTTTATTAAACAGAAGGTTTCCCCTATTGAACGCCTAAAAAGGTTAAATGAAATTACCATTGAGCAGTTGGAGTTACTTTTAAAATATAATAGAAAAAAAGTATTAAAATAAAGGAAACCCCATGAGCAACATCATCTTCGGTCCCATACACTCCCGTCGTTTTGGTAAGTCACTGGGCGTTGACTTAAGCCCAGGGCTAAAGCAGTGTAACTTTGACTGTCTGTACTGTGAGCTTGCACCTGCCAAGACAGTAGATAGTTATGATGAAGTCATAAGCGTCCAAGAGATAGTATCGGCTATCAGGTCGGCACTTATGGAGTATGGGGATATCGATGTGCTGACCATCACTGCCAATGGGGAGCCTACGCTCTACCCTCACTTAGACAAGCTAATGGATGAAATAGATAAATTCAAAGAGAAGACAAAAACTCTCATACTATCAAATGCTTCCACGATCAGCGATACTGGCATCAGAAAGACATTGCTAAAATTTGATCAAGTTAAGCTATCTCTTGATTGTGTGTCACAAAAATGCCTCAAAAAACTTGACAGATCACATAGTGATATAGACATAGAAGACATCAAAAAAGGACTGCTTGATTTTGCAAAACTATACAATCAAGCACTCATCATAGAAGTACTTTTTGTGAAAAAACTAAACGACTCTGATACTGAAATAAAAGGATTGAACAATTTCTTATTGAAACTCTCGCCTGCTCGCATAGATATAGGAACGATAGACAGACCTCCAGCATACAATGTTAAGCCCTTGAACTATAGAGAACTTCTAGAGATCAGTCACAAGTTTGATCCAGACCTACCTGTCTATATTGCATTAAGGAAAAAACTAGACGCAAAAACCTCCAGCTATACCACAAATCAAATACTAGATACCCTAGCCAAAAGACCTCTGACAAAGAGCGATATTGATATGCTCTTCGACAAAGATAGCAAAAAAAGACTAACCAAGATGCTCTCTGAGCGTAAAATCAAAGAGACAGATAATCACGGTGTGATTTTTTATACAATTTCGTAAATATAGACTAAAAATCATTGACATTCAAGCACTTTTTGACTATAATCCCTTTCACATTTTAAGTCTGACTTAAATTTTCTATTCCGGATTAGCTCAGCGGTAGAGTAGGTGACTGTTAATCACTTGGTCGCTGGTTCGAATCCAGCATCCGGAGCCATAACTTACCTCACATGAAACAAGTCATCCAAACAAATCATCCAAAAATTTTTCTATTTGATTTTGGGAACTATGTTTTAGCTCCATTTATCTGCATCCTTTTAAGTATTTGTATGAAAATATAATCAATTTTGATAAATTTATGATTGATTCAGGTTATACAGATATTTTACAGCTATAATAATTGTGAAGAAAGATGAGGTGTGGTTTCATCTTTAGTGTGCGAAGTGTTATTGAACTTCTGTTCTGCGCTAGACTCCTGAAGACTCCTCCTATTTTGATTCCACAATATGTGATTTATATAAAAAGGCTATAACATGGCAGAAGTAGTAAACGGAACAGTAAAATGGTTCAATGATGAGAAGGGTTATGGATTTATCCAGCCTGACAACGGTGGGAGTGATGTATTTGTTCACTTCAGACAAGTAAATAACCCAGATGGTGGTCGTGTATCACTAGCTGAAGGTCAAGCGGTTTCTTTTGAAGTTGGTGAAGGTCAAAAAGGCCCACAAGCAGAGAATGTAACACCTCTCTAGTCTAATACAGCAGGTCATCTGACCTGCAACTCTTTTGCTCTACCTAGTCTCCAGCAAGTAATTCTACAATTTATCCTCTTCACTAGACAAGAAATTAGCACAATTAATCATATCTTCAACTAGCTCATATTCTGGAAAACCGATGCGTCTCCAGTTGCTGACATCAATACGATCAAGCACTTTTGAGTGTTCTCCTGTGCTGCCTCTAGCTTGGCAATTACGCTCACGACATAGACGATCAATCTCATCAAACCCGACGGCTTCTATTAGTTTAGGTACCATGATATGAACTGATCCACGCATACCTGTACCGATATTGGATGGACAACAAGTAACAGCACCAAATTTTGGATGCATCATAAACACATCATCCTCAGCAGAAATTTCTCGTACAGCATCCTCAATCAGCTTAGCTCCAGCACTAAGACGGGAAAAAACTGCCTTGACATCTCCACCCATCTCCATGGATATGATACGCAAATGGTCACCTTCGTTGACCCAGTTGATAAATGTTTTGTCTTTGTTTAGATAAACACCTCGTCCATGTGGCCAATACTCATGATATCCGCTAGCAGCTTGCATCTTATCTTTTCCGCGAAATAAAAAATGTCCGTCTACAAGAGCTTGTCTTTCGTCATTTGACATTTTAGAATGAAGATAAAAATCACCAGCCAAGTCAGAATCGGTATCAATTTGTTTATAAACTTTAGCCATCAAGCCTACTACTTCTTCTCGACTTTCCCTTGTGCCTCCAGGGTTAAGCGGAAACATTGACAAATTGCGTGCAATGCGAATGCGAGTTGAGACAATTTTGCTTTGAGCACTATCACTCAGCTCAACAGAAATCCTAGAAGGATCCATTCTCTGTGAAGGTGTACCTTTGAGTAAGCTTCCCTCTTTCATAGAAAAGCCTTTATGATATGCCTCTATGACTGGGTGAAAAAAATCAGCAAAATCATCATAAGACTCTTTATCTCCCGCATGACAACCCACAAAACTTTCAGGGTATAATACCCCTGTATTTATCGCTCTTGCCAATGTCCATTTTGCAGGACCAGAGCTTTCGATATCTTTATATTTTTCCCAAACCTCTGGCGTACACACTTGAGCACATAGTGAAGTATGCTCGCTTGTTCTGGCAGTCTCTAGTTTTTTTACTGGATATTCATTCTTGGCTAATGATTCCTCTATCTTTAAATCATAGTACGGATCAAATCCATCTTTTTTTCCAAACATTTTTTTCCTTTATTTTCTACTTTGGTCTTGTATAAGTATAGCTACTTTACTGTCAATATTCTTTTAAGTTCTCTTATATCATCCCTTAGAGAGCTTATCTCTGCTTGTAGCGTATCATCTCCGCTATGTATCTCATCTATCACATGATCTTCTTTATCTGAATTTAACTCACCCATGGCATCTACTACCAAGGCTATAATCAAATTGACGATGATAAAGGTTGTCAAGAATATAAATGGCACAAAGTATATCCAAGCCAGTGGGTATATCTCCATGACAGGACGCACAATACCCATAGACCATGACTCCAGTGTCATAATCTGAAACAGACTAAAAAAGGACTCTCCAAGAGTACCAAACCACTGCGGAAAATCTTCGCCAAATAGCTGTGTGGATATGATGGCAAATATATAGAAAAAGAGCGTAAGCAAAGCTCCTATAGAGATTATGCCTGGTATCACACTCAATAGTGCAGCTATTATTTTTCGCATTTGTGGCACTATGGTCACTAGCCTAAACAACCTAAGCACTCTCAATACTCTAAAGATCTCAAACCCTGCACCTGTGGGGACTAGAGAAATGGCTACTATTGTAAAATCAAACAATGACCACGGATCTTTGAAAAAGGATATTCTGTAAGTGTATATTCTCAAAATTATCTCTATTGTAAACATACTGATGACAAATAGATTGAATGCATCAAAAAGCCATTGATAGCTTATTGAAAGTTCTCTTGATGTATCAAGCCCCATTGTAATGCCGTTGATGATTATCAATGCGGTGATAAAGTATTGGAAATATAGATTTTCTACTAGATTTTTTATGATACTATACATGAATGTCTCCTATAAATTGCGATTTCGGCAGGATTATAGCAGAAAAAAATCAACCAATCTTAGCTTTTGTCAGCTATGCGATATTTTCTAACAACACACCCTTTAGCTCATCAACGCTACTTATCTTTTCTCTATCTTTTGCGTGCTCTGTAAAGCCCCAATCAACCATGAGGTAGTCCATAGGAGTGGACTTGGCTGCATTTTCATCTCTAGATCCATCTCCGACAAATATGGATTTTTGACTATGTGTATCAAGCTCATGGAGTACCTTGTGCAACATATCAGGAAACGGCTTGCTCCTCTCAACATCGTCTGCACAAGCTATAGCATCAAAGAAATGATAAATATTTAGATGTGTTAGTGACTCCAATGTGGAGACTCTGTATGCATTGGTTGCTAGAGCAACACCTATCTCCATACTTTTGAGAAGTCCCAATAACTCGTAAATACCATCATATAGTACAAGCTCTTGGTCATGGTTTTGACTATAATACTCTGTAAACCACTGCTCATGCATAGGCTCATAAGTGTCAATGCCATAAAAGTACTTTGCTGGATTGATAGTATGATCATTTATCTTAGAGATAATGTCATGATTGGGCATTGCATTTAGTCCGATATTTGCCCTTACATGATTTATGGAGTTTGCTATAGTATGGGAGCTATCAACAAGTGTTCCATCCATATCAAATATTATCAGTGATTTTTTCATATCTTTTTCTTGCCTATAGGTTCGCCAAATGATACTTTTTTTCCTGCACTTACACTATAACTAACAGAATTTTTTTGGCTAAACATAAGTATCGTTGATCCCATCTCGAACCATCCAAAAAGTTCTGCTATTTGGAGTTTTATTGGCTCAGCATATGAGTAAAATGATCTTTGTCTGAGTTTTGTATTTGTTTTTATCCTCTCATCAAATGTCAAAACCATCTTTCCGACATTTAATGCACCGACTAACACTATAAAGTGTCTGATGCCATCACTATCTATGCATTCTATGACAACTCTCTCGTTTTCGATAAATAGATTCAGCTTATATTTTAGTAGTGGCATATTTACAGGATAAAGCTTACCGGGAATGTGCAACACACTAATCACATCTAGATCAAAAGGGGCATGATATCTATGATAATCTCTTGGGGATAAGTAAAGATTTATATATTCTCCACCCTCAAATAAATCTAAGTATTTAGCATACTTCCCACTCAGCAGACCTGCAAGGTCATATTCCATGCCTTTAATTTGCATTGCCATTGCACCCTCTACTTTGCCACATTCGGTAACCAAGGCATCACATGGTGAGATAATATCGCCCTGCTCTACGGCTTGTTTGGGAGTTATTTGGAAAGCTCTAGTGAAAAGTGCATTTAGGCTTGTATAGTTCTCTGGTTTACCAAAGTTCGACATATCTAGACGCATGAGCTTTACATAGCTTTTGTTGATAAATCTCTGTATCTTTGGAGAAAATTCCCTACTGGCAAACTTGCCAAACATATGAGATATGAATGAACTGTAATGTCTAGCCATATATTACCTCTTGGGATTTATAGTACTCAAGTGCTTCTGTCATCAAAGATATATGGTAATCCTCTTGCAGGTTAATAAAATCAAAAAATGTTGCAAGCTCTTTGCTGTCTTTTGCTACAACCTCCGACAATCCTCTGCACATCTCTTTGGCAGCCTTCTCTTCTTCTATACCATCTTTTAGAAATTGCTTGACATCGTCTATCTCGTAGAGGTCTTTATGTATCACTCTAGGCACACCCAAGATTCCCATTTCGCTCATCATCTGCCCAAAGCTTCGTAAGTGAAACTGGCTCTCATCAATCATAATCTGAAAAATCCTATTTAAAAAAGCGTCACTACTGTGTGCTTGAAGGTAGTTGTATATCATTATCAACTCATACTCTTTATAGCTCTCCTCAAAAAGAAAAAGCGTTAATGCATCTATAGCTTCACTACTTAGCTCTATACCATTGAGTCTTCTTCTTGTGTCAAATGCTCTGATTTTTTCATCAGGCATTTTGGAAACAACTGTCATCATATACTTCAAGTCGCTACTGATTCGATTTGCTAGGCTTTTGTCTGGACAAGCAATAATTTGAAGCTCTAATTCGGAAATTTTCCCAGCAATACTGTCCAAAATACTGCCTATCCTCTCTACTTTGATAGGAATATTATCTCTGTTGTAGTCGTACTCTTCATCACTGACAATCAAATGATGCTCAAGCCACCTAAAGTGGCGAAATATTATGTCGGAAAAATCATAAAGCTTTGCTCTGTTTTCACCGTTGCTCATAAAGCCAGCCATTAGCGTCTCAAGCCACAACTCATGTGTTTTTATCAGTAAGTTCTTCATCTCTTCTCCTCTGCTACGCAGCTATTTTCTGTTTTATATGTGATTGTACCAAAATTTGGCTCTTTTTGTTTGTACCTATATGTGTCCATAGCTGCCCTAAGAGAGAGCACTACCATCTCGGTACAGACTGCTTCCTCTGCTGGCACAGCATCAAGCATCCCAAGGCAGCAGAGACAAGTTGCTCCGCCGTAGAGAATGTAAGACCTTTGGCCTCTCCAGTAATCACCGAACCAGCTACTACTGTAGTCATGCAACCAATAGCCTGAAATTTGATGTCTATTATCCTTAGTGATTCACTTTCTCTTGATACTCTAAGAGTGATAATCACTTTTTCATCATTTTCAGGATTTTCACCTATACCCATGGCATCTGGATTTTCTAATGCACCATAGTTTTGAGGGTTTGACATATGTTCTATCAGCTCTTCATCTACTTTTGTCATTTTATGCCTATCTGTTTTTCTTTATAAATTATATCAAAAATAAGTACATTAGAGTATAATTGTACTTATAAATTAAGTTATCAAGGGATTTATGTATGGGTCGAGCATTTGAATATCGAAAAGCAGCCAAGATGAAGAGATGGGGAACCATGTCAAGAGTATTCCCAAAACTGGGCAAGATTATAACAATGGCAGCCAAAGACGGCGGGCAAGACCCCGAGATGAACCCCAAACTCCGCACAGCAATACTTAATGCCAAAGCACAAAATATGCCAAAGGACAATATCGAGGCGGCCATCAAACGAGCCTCCGCCAAAGATGTAGCAGATATCAAAGAAATCACCTATGATGTAAAAGCATCTCATGGAGTACAGATGATAGTAGAGTGTGCTACCGACAATAATACTCGCACAGTTGCCAATGTCAAGGCTATACTCAGCCGTAATGGAGCTGAGATGCTTACATCTGGATCACTCAACTTCATGTTTACCAGAAAAGCTGTATTTGTGGTAGACAAGATTCTAGATATGGATGTCGAAGAGTTGGAGTTGGAGCTTATAGATTATGGGCTAGAGGAGATAGAAGAGGATGTTGAGCCTCAAGACAATGACGAGGATAGACCAATCCTTCGTATTTACGGAGAGTTTGTATCATTTGGGAACCTAAGCAAAGCTTTTGAAGAACGAAGCATAGAGCCAAGGAAATCCACCCTAGAGTATATAGCCAATTCTCCTATGGAATTCAGCGATGAGCATCTTGAGGAGATAGAAGCACTCATAGACAAACTTGAAGATGATGAGGATGTGCAAATGGTTTATACCAATATTAGCTAAAGAACTATTGACAAAAATCACTTTTTGATAATCCTAACATCTCCAAATAAAACTAAGTCTTTTAGGATAGCTTTTTGCATAAGCCCGTCTTTGTCTATGCGGATATTCATCTCTCCTTTTTTACTGCCGTATATTTGACGGTGTAGTGTGACTTTGCCGTACCAGTCTTTGTTGCTTGATGTGCCTAGTAGCTTTTTGAGCTTTGGCATAGATTTTTTGTTTGGGATTTTGAAATCCACACGACCGTTCTTGTTGTCAGCGCCTATGACTTGGAATTGATAATTCTTTGAGTAAGTCTTTTGTTTGATATGTTCATGTAGGTTTAAAAAAAATGTGAGTAGGTCATCTCTACCGTAGTAGCCGAGCACTCTCTTTTTATCTGTTATTTTTTTTCCTTTGACCCACTTTTTATATTGTCTTCTTATTCTCTTTTTTTTGTGATCCACCTGATAAATAGAGGTGCTTGTGAACTTATCAGTATAAGTGATTATCTGAAACATATCAGTAATTAGTAATCCATTTGAGATATGACCTTTGGAAATATGTTGTTCTCGGAGGTTGTTGCTCATGGACTTGGCGATACTATGTGTGACAGAAAGATTGACTTCAAGCACATAGGAGTGTCTTTTTTTGCTTAGCGTAGCTTTAGTATGAGCAATCTCACCAAACATACCAAATTCTATACTATAGTCAAGAGGGATATTTTTTGCCTGCAAAAGAGTGAAAGAAAAAAGAAGAAGTGCTATGCGAAACATTTGTGATGCCCCCTGAGTAAGATAAATTACCTAACTATATCACAACAGCTATAAATTTGTTTTGTTTTTTATCATATTGGTACGCTTCCATGGCATATTCACCTATCTGAAAAACTATCTTGCATCTCTGAAAGTCTGATTTTTTGATTGCTTGTTCAACTGTGTCAAATATATATAGTACTGTATTTATCTTCTGTGTAGTTGTTGTGCCTATGTAGGTGAATGGTTCATGCGGAACAGACATAAAGCCCTCGTCTGCCAGATACACCTCAAAGGCTTGTTTGTCTTGCAACCCAGCTATACTGACTATAAGTATAACCTCGACAGGCTTCATCTAGTCAGCAGTGGCATCATGAATAACACCTTTTGTTCCACGCCAAGCATTGCTACTGTCCTCCTGTATCCCATGTACAGTATTTGTACATCCAGAAGTCCAAAATAAAAGCACTGTAAACAGCGTAAACATCATCAACTTTTTCATATTCTAATCCTCTTTTGATTATTTTCTTATGTGATTATATCATTTATATGTAAAAATATCAATACTCGTGATTCATCAGCAATACAACTCTGTAGTGCTAACTACAAGGGCATAATAGCAATACTCTACTTATAAAGATTACCTTTGTATTACTAAAGTATCCAGACCCTAAATTTCTTGTTTTTGATTCTACTTCTTTGGATGCCATCAAGTGCCTTGGCAGAAACCGAACTGTCAACTGCAACATAAGACTTCCTATCGAATATCTCTATTTTTCCTATAACCCTACCATCAATACCTATCTCTTTACATAATGTACCGAGCATATCTCCTGCTCTTAGTTTATCTTTTTTGCCTCCATCGATACAAAGAGTTTTCATCTTTCCAGATACAGTAAAGCCCCTCTTGGTATTTGAATATGATATTTGTTCCAAAGATACCTCTGGAGCGACCTCCTCCAGCTCAAACTTCTGATTAGGGAGATAGATAGACGCTGCTACACCTTTGGTGCCAGCCCTGCCTGTTCTACCTATACGATGGATATATGCTTCTGGGTCATGTGGGAGATCGTAATTTACTATTAGATCTATGTCCTTGACATCCAAACCTCGCGATGCCACATCTGTTGCAACCAATACAGGCATAGTGCCATTGGCAAACATCAATAAAGCCTCGTTTCTCTCTCTTTGATTTAGGTCTCCATGCAACGCTTGTGCATCATAGTTATTTGAATACAGCCAATTAGCCAACTCGTCAACAACTATTTTTGTATTGCAAAATATAAGTACTGATCTAGGCTTGTAGGTACTAATAATTTGCAAGAGTATCTTTTGTTTTTCGTGGGTTTCTGCCCTGTAGGCTACCTGACGAATCGTTTGCTTACTATGAGAATCTTCTATGATAATTCTTTCGGGAGTCTTGAGTATCTCTCTAGAAAGCTGCTCTATCTTATCAGGAAAAGTTGCAGAAAAAAGCATAGTCTGTCTTTTAGGCGGCAGATTGGATATGATTTTAGATATGGCATCAAAAAAGCCCATATCTAGCATCCTGTCACCTTCATCCAGCACTAGTGTGCTTATATCATACAGCGGTATCGTCTCTCTGGATAGGTGATCTTGTAGCCTACCGGGTGTACCCACTATAATATGAGCACCCTGCTCTAGCGAATTGATTTGTGGCCTCATGGGCGTACCACCTGCCAAAGTAACGATTTTTATGTTATCTTTGTATCTTGCCAGTTTTCGTAGCTCTTTACTCACTTGTTCTGCTAGCTCTCTTGTTGGGGTCATAATCAATACTTGTGGGTCTTTTGAATATATATCGATACCCATAATAACTGGTATGCCAAACGCTGCTGTCTTTCCAGATCCTGTCTTTGCCTGAGCAATAAGATCCTTGCCTTGCAAAAGTACAGGAATGGCCTGCTCTTGCACTTTGGTCATTTGTGTGTAATCCAAGCTGTCTAGATTGTCTATAAGTTTTTGAGGGAGTTGCTTAATGGTTTTAAAACAGGACATAATACTCTTTTTGCGTATTATACCCTGTTTTGGTATTTATACCTTTCTGTTTATAATCTCTTCAATTGTACCTACAATAAATGGATCTTCTAGTGTGGATATGTCTTGCGTGATGGGCTCACTTTTGATGATACTTCTGAGAATTCTTCTCATAACTTTACCAGATCTTGTTTTTGGTAGATCTGGAACAAATGCCATATCGTCACACAAAGCTATCACACCAATCTCGCCTTTGATCATGCCGTTGATTTCTTTCATGGTCTCTAGTTCATCCGCAACACCATCATCATGCTTGAGTACTACATAGGCGAATATGCCTTCTCCTTTGATCTCATGTGGCTTACCGACAACAGCTACAGATGCAACATTGTCATGCTTTTTGATCGCTGCTTCTACCTCTGCTGTGCCCATACGGTGACCTGAGACATTAATGACATCATCAGTACGACCTGTGATTGTAATATATCCACCTTCATCTATAGTGGCACCATCTCCAGAGAAATAGACAGGCTTACTATCCTTTTTACAATCTCCAAAATAAGAGCTTACATACCTCTCTTCGTCTCCCCATACATTCCTGATCATGCTTGGCCAAGGTTTTGTAATACAGAGAAATCCTTTCTCTCCTATAGGTGTAGGGTTGCCCTCTTCATCTATCACTTCCGCCATGATGCCTGGCAGAGGAAATGTGGCACAAGCTGGCTTGATTGCAGTGGCACCTGGCAGTGGCGATATCATATGCCCGCCAGTCTCTGTCTGCCACCAAGTATCAACTAATGCACAATTACTGTTACCTATCTGCTCATAATACCACTTCCATGCAGGTGGATCTATAGGTTCACCAACAGTTCCTAACACTCTCAAAGAGCTAAGATCATATTTACTTGGTTCATCTGCACCCATCTTGTGTAACATTCTAATCGCTGTGGGAGCTGTATAAAATTGATTAATCTGATACTCTTCTACCATTCTCCAGCATCTGCCTGCATCAGGATAAGTAGGTACACCCTCGAATATAATGGTAGTAGCTCCAGCTGCAAGAGGACCATAGACAATATAGGTATGTCCAGTGATCCAGCCTACATCAGCTGTACACCAGTATGTGTCATTGTCCTTGAGATCAAAGACCCACTCCATAGTCATCTGAGCCCAAAGGATATATCCAGCTGTAGAATGTTGCACTCCCTTTGGCTTGCCTGTGCTACCAGAAGTATAGAGTAAAAATAGCGGATCTTCACTATCCATAGGTTCCGCTTCACAGATATGAGATTGTGATTTGATTAGTTCATTATAAGCATAGTCTCTGCCAGCCTCCCAGTGTATGTCTTCGCCATTTCTCTCTACTACACAGACTGCCTTTACACATTCACAATCTTTTTCCAAAGCCTTGTCAACTGCAGGCTTAAGCATGTACGGCTTTCCTTTCCTGAAAGCTCCATCTGCTGTGACAACCAGCTTTGCCTCCGCATCAGATATTCTATCCCTAAGTGCTTCTGCTGAGAATCCGCCAAATACCACAGAGTGTATAGCACCGATTTTAGCACATGCAAGCATGGTAATGGCAGCCTCAGGTATCATCGGCATATAGAGTACTACTCTGTCACCTTTTTTTATCCCAAAATTATTTTTGAACATATTTGCAGTTTTATTGACCTCATAAGATAGTCTTCGATAAGTCAATACCTGATGATCTCCGTTGTCTCCTTCAAATATAATCGCTGCTTTATTCTTTTTTGTCGCTAGATGCCTATCTACACACTGATGAGCTACATTTAGTTGTCCACCATTAAACCATTCATAAAACGGTGCCTTGCTCTCATCTAGTACTGTATCAAAAGGCTTGAACCAATCTATCTTACGATTTGCATATTCACCCCAAAAACCTTCATAATCCGCTTTTGCTCTACTTTGCAACTCCCAGTATTCACCCATACCTCTAATAGCTGCATCGCTAACGATATCTGGATTTGGTTGATAAAGTTTTTTTAACATATATACTCCTTTAATGATAATTATAACTCTAGAAAAATAACTATATATACAAGAATATCAAAATAAAATAGCATAAAGATAGCATTATAAAGGATGTGTAAGCTTTAAGAACCCACTGTCCAATTTGGTAACAATTCAGACTAAAAATATCCTATTTAGCCCTCATTATATTGTATACATGCGTAAGGTCATAAATTTTATATCTAGCAGGCTCTGCTCTGCCTTCTCCAGCATAGCTCATTATCAAACCAAGCCTTTTGGCATAATTTATCCATCCTATAAACATGCCACTATGCTCAATGTTATGATAGGAGTGATTTATGTAGTATAGCCAATCACCTATTCGTATCTTGCTAGATTTGACATATGGACCACTTTTTCTGCCTTTATGAACAACTGCTCTTTTGCCCTTAGGATAGCCTGCTTTTGTAAAAGCTCTATTGAGATAATCCCAGCATGCACCCCTTATCACTACTCTGTTTTCAACCATGCGGCGGATAGTCTGCATTACATTTCTAGCGGGAGTTGTAGCTTTTGCTTCAGCCTTGAGTATAAACTTTTGATACTTTTTATAACTCTTTGTTTGAGAAGATGCTTCAAGCCAATTTCCGAAAAATAGGGTAAGACAAAGGAGTAAGATAGTTTTTTGCATATTTAATGACCTTTTTATAAAAATGGTATCTTTTTTATCTTGGATTAAACTTCTTCCTGATATATTCCATAGTATCTATATACTAGGAACAGCAATGATACCTTTTTCTGATGAAGAGCTTGCACATGCAGTAGCAAATTATCTACCAAAAATCTCAGAGTATGTCGCATCTCATGATGGTACTATGGATTTTGCTGGTGTAAAAGACAGTGTTAGTTATGTCGTACTTGGTGGTACATGCAATGGATGCTCTATGAGTACAGCAACCACTAAAATGGTTATTCAAAAGAAACTAAGAGAACTAATCCATCCTGAGATAGTAGTAGAAAGTATATTTCCTGACCAACAAGATATGCTGCCAGAAGGGCTAACGAGGGCTTAAAAGCCCCAAAAAATATTTTCAAAATCTATTATTTTGCCATCTTTTGTTGCAACGCCCTCTTGTGACAATAGTTTAATTTTTGTTGACACACCATCACCTCCACTATACTTTCCTATTTTACCGCTAGCGAGTACTACGCGATGACAAGGAACCTCTGGTGCATCGGGATTTTTACCTACTGCACTACCCACAGCTCTGACTGCCTTTGATTCCAAGTGATCCGCTATCGCAGCATAGCTTGTTACTTGTCCTTTGGGTATCAATGTCAATGCTCTCCATACTGATTGTTGAAAATTCGTCGCCACCTACATCTCCTTAAACGAGTTTCTGCTAAAATCATAGCAAAATAATCCAAAAATAAGGCAAAGCGTTAATGATACAGAAAAACAAACTTATAATATCTATGATAATAATGGTTGCTATGCTTATAGGACTAAGCGGATGTGTGTCAACCACTCCAAGATGTACTAGCAATACAAATGCAAGTGCTTACTTTTGTTACCAAGGATATAACTTTGGGGAAAATAAAACTACTCAATATAGGCTAGGTGTAAAAGATGGATGCAAAACAGCAAACGGACGCTTCACAAAAAACTACAAACTCTCTGGAAGCTCTACGGACTATGTTAAAGGCTGGGACAAAGGCAGAGCTACCTGCAAGCTTATCAGACCAAAAGATGCAGAACCTGGCACAATGAGAACAGAGTATCAGCAAAGCATAGACGAACGAGTCTACTACGGAAATTAAATAATATGATACAGATGGAAAACCTAACCGATTTTCAAGTCTCTACTGAACTATTGGAAAAGATTGCAAAATATCTGACAGACAGGGATGTGGAACTGATACTGTGTGATAATGATTTTATACAGACTATCAATAGTAAATATCGTAGAAAAGATGACCCTACAGATGTACTAAGTTTCCCAATACGAGGAGGCAGAGAGCATGAACCAGTGGGATCCATAGTTGTCTCTATGGATCAAGTGATAGAAAAATCTGAAGAACTCTCTCACTCACCTCAAGATGAACTAGCTTTACTTTTTACTCATGGGTTACTGCATCTACTAGGATTTAACCACGAAAAAGATCAAGGTGAAATGAGAGAGAAAGAAGAAAAGGTGATATGGCGCTTTGGCTTGCCAGCAAGCTTAATAGTTAGATCTGAGGGAAATTGATGGACTTTTTAGTATTTTTTATTGCTCTTTCTCTGCTGATATGGGGTTCTGATATCCTCATAAGCCAGAGTGAAAAAATCGCTCTAAGGTTTAATATATCAGAATATGTCATAGGAGCTACACTTGTAGCCGTAGGAACAAGCCTACCAGAAATGGCAGCCTCTATAGCGGCTAGTGCTGCAAACAAGCCAGAGATAGCTGTAGCCAATGTCATAGGAAGCAATATCTTCAATATCACACTTGTCCTTGCAGCTGTATTTATTATAGCAAAAAAGGTTAATCCGCATAGAGATTTCTTTGCCAAAGATAGTAGCTGGGCACTTTTCCCTGTTCTTATATTTATCCTTATGGTGCTCGATGGTTCTTTCTCTAGATTTGATGGACTACTACTGATATTCTTAATGTTTGCCTATATTCTCTTTTTGTTCCGTACTGGCAAAGATATTCTACTTGGTGACAATAGCGAAGAAAAAGAAGATTTAGCATCATTTAGCTGGATAAAAGTTATTCTACTCACTCTGCTTGGCTTTGTTTTTGTTATAGGTGGTGCTGGCTATACCATAGAGAGTGCATCTATCATCGCTAAAAGTTTTGGGGTTAGTGACTGGATTATAGGTATTATTATGATCTCTCTTGGAACATCTATGCCTGAACTTATGGTATCCATAACAGCCGCACTCAAAGGCAAGGCAGACATGGCAATAGGTGCTATCATAGGCTCCAATATGGCAAACACCACCATAGTGCTAGGATCTGCAGCTCTAGTCAGAGAAATACATATTAGTCCTATCGACTATATGTTTGATATCTCTACTATGTTTGTAGCAACTCTGATGCTAGTATTTATCTCCGCAAATAGACTCTACAACAAACCTGCGGGTATCAGTCTTTTGATAGTTTTAGCACTATTTTTGCAAAATATGCTTGCCTCTATATAACGGCTACATGAGAGGACTAATGCTTAAGTAATATTTTTTATATATAATATCTATGATCAAAATAATAAATCGAAGGGGAAAGATAATGTTAAAGATCAAATATTCAAGTTTGTTGCTGGGGATTTTATTGCCTACAGCAAGCCTATACGCCGAAAGTGTGCCGCTTACGCCACCTGATGCCAAGCCTGGTGAGTGCTATGCAAAAGTAGTTTTACCTGCAGAGTACGAAGATATCGAAGAGCAAGTAATGGTCAAAGAACCTTCTGAGTCGATCTCAATCATACCAGCTGAGTATGACACTGTCAAGTCAGAGATAGAGGTCATTCCTGAAACCAAAAAGCTCACACCTGTAGTAGCAACATACAAAGAAGTTGTAGAAACTATTGAGATCAAGCCAGCATTTAAAATCTGGAAAAACTCATTAGATGAAGATGCCTTGCCAGTTAGTCCGATTATACTATCTGCCATAGAGTCTGCAGGAGTAGATATAAAAAATGCCCAGACAGGAGACTGCTATAGGGAGTATTTTGTTCCAAGAAAGTTTGCGAAGAACTCCGAAGAGATACTTGTGCAGTCTGAGAGCAATGAGACAGAGGTGCTGCCACCAGAGTTTGAAATAGTTGAAAAAACAGTTACTATCAAGCCTGCATCCAAGGAGCTAGTAGAGGTTGCAGCAGTATACGAAGAGATAGAGGAGCAAATACTTATAGCCCCTGAAAAGACCATATGGAAAAAGGGTCAAAATCCAGCACAAAAAGTCTCTGGTGCCACAGGAGAGATTATGTGTCTAGTAACAGTGCCTGCCAAATATAAAACTCTAAAAAAGAAAATACTAAAAGAGCCTGCAACTACAAGTGTGGTAGATACGCCACCTGAGACAAAAATCATAGAGACCAAAAAACTCCTAACTGACTATCAAGTCAAATACACATCTGTTGATGCTGTATATATTTCAGTTGAAAAAACAGCACTGGAACAAGAGGCTCAGTTTGCGTGGTATAGCAACAAAAATAAAGTAGATGATAAGTTAAAATTTTCAGGACAACAGGCATGCCTGATCGAAGAGCCAGCAGAAAATATCGAAGTTACCAAAATGGTACTAGATACCCCTGCTAGAATTGATACAGAAGTGATACCTGCAACCTTTGAAATGGCAGAGACTCAAGAACTAATCGCTGAGGCTAAAGTAGTCAAAACTCCTATTGAAGCAGACTTCAAGACTATCGCAAAGAAAAAGAGGGTTACTGACGAGCAAATTGGATGGAAGAGAATACTTTGCCAAACCAATATGAGTCAAGATGTGATCGCAAATATCCAAAAAACACTAAACGACAAAGGATATGAGGCAGGCGAACCAGATGGTCTACTCGGCAGAGGAACCAAAAATGCCATTGATCAGTTCCAGAGAGAAAATAACCTAGCTACTGGTGGCATTACCTACGACACACTAGGTGCACTAGGCATCAAGCTAAGTCATCAACAATAAAACTTACCGTAGAGCAAAGATGAGATACCAATAACTCATCTTTGCATAGATAGCCTCTAGGGCATCACTAGCTTTAATGCCTCTTCTAAATATATGGCTCTAAGTTTCATGGCTATACCACCAACTTTTCCATCTCCTATCTGTTTCCCATCTATCTCTATGATGGAATAAATCAGTGTAGTAGCACTAGATAGAAATGCCTCATCTGCTTCGTATGCCTCATCTATAGTAAAGTTTCTCTGCTCAACTCTGATGCCAAGCTTGGGTGCCAACTCAAGTATGAGCTTTCTTCTGATCCCTGAGAGTATAGAGTTGGAAAGTGGGCGCGTGATCACTACGCCATCTTTTACTATGTATGCGGAAGATGATGTGCCTTCTGTAACATATCCGTCTTCAACCATCCAGCCCTCATATGCTCCAGCTTCTTTGGCTTCATTTTTGGCGATACATTGCCCAAGAAGAGATATGGACTTTATGTCTCGTCTCTTCCATCTGATGTCATTTACAGTCACTACCTTGACACCATCTTTGACCTCTTTGCTGTCTATAATATCTTTGTGAAATCCAAATGCCATACATGTAGGTTTCAAATCTTTTGGAAATTCAAATACTCTTGCTGCCACTCCGCGAGTGACCTGTGTGTATACTCCGCCCTCTTGGATATCATTTCTATCAACCATTTCTACGAGCATAGCTAGGTAGTCATTTTGGGGCATGGGCCACTCTAGAGATATTTCCCGTAAACTTCTATCAAATCTCTCCAAAAATGGTTCTACATCTATTATTTTTCCAGCAAGCACAGGTACAACTTCATATACACCATCAGCAAGCAAAAATCCTCTATCAAATATAGAAACTTTTGCTTTATCCTCAGGAAGAAATTCGCCATTTAAAAAAACTATCTTTTGCATAAATACTCCTTGTGTTTATAATTGATTATAACCTATATCTAAATGTGGCGATAATCTCCACTTCTTTACCAATACTTTTGGTGATTATATTTTTTAAATATGCCTTGTCTGTATCTGTCAGAACACCGCTAGAAATTACTTCACATCGTATCTCAGGTTTGCCTTTGTGACGAAGTATCTCGATATGTGCAAGCTCAAGTCTTTTTTCGTCCACGATATAGTGAGTATTTGTAAGAATATTTCTGATTCTGACATTCTCTTGCATATGCTTAAAAGACCCATATAAAGGTATGGCAACCAGCATAACTATCAAAAGCCATGTTGCTATACCCTTGCGTGCTATTTTTATAGGAGAATAGCCCATGATCATAAAAGTCATGGACGCTGCCAATACTATGCCTACAAGGTTGGTAATGAAAAGTAAGAATGCTGAAGAGAACATTGCCCACTTTGCCCAACCTAACCCTACTCCTGCTACTGCCAACGGTGGTACTAGTGCTACAGCAATAGCCACTCCAGCCAGAGAGCTTAGTATTTTTTCATTATTTTTTGCATAAGCAGCAGCGACACCTGAAGCTATAGCGACAAAGAGGTCTAGGAGTGTAGGGGAGAGCCTGCTCGACATCTCACTGGTCAATCTCTCTATAGGTACAAATAGCGATATCACTGTGGCAGTCATCACAACAGCGAATACTCCAATGGCTATAGTCTTTATAGCATTTGACTGCATTGAACTGTCCTGTCTAAGCACAGCCATACTAAGACTCACAATAGGCTGCATCAGTGGTGCCAAAAGCATTGCCCCTATGATCACAGAACTTGAATTAATAAAAAGACCTAGTGTAGCTATAGTGGAAGCAAGTATAAGTAGCACCATAAATACTGACGAGAGAACCGCATCTCCTCTGAGACTAGTAAAGAGTGATGTATACTGCTCTTTGGATGCATGCTGAAAAAGAGGCAATCCTTTTGCAAGATACTCCATACTCTCCTCATCTTGCGGTACATTATCAAGTCTAATACTATTTCTTTCGCTTCTTCCATTTGCTTTGTCACTTGCCCAAAATTCATCTCCTGTGCTTAGCTTGAGTATCGCCTCTTCTGTTCTTAGCCTAATAGGCATTTGTGCCAACTCTTTGTCATCTATAAGTACTTCGGGTAACTCATGGCACTCAATAGCTATCTCTGAACTTTTCACAAACCCAAGAGACCTAGGAAGCTTCTGTTTCTTGCTGTTGCCAAACAAAAGGACAAGAGGTTGTGCAACATAAAACTGAAAAAGAGACACAGGAGACAGTATCACTAACATATGTTGTCCGTCGACCAATCCTAAGTGCGACTTCAACACAGATGCTACCCAGCTACCATTATCACAATCAATCCCTATGAGTCCCACAGCAGAAAAGCTCTTTTCAGCATCCTTGTCTGTTTTGACTGTAAATCTATAGTGCTTTAAAGGCTCTTTTTGCCTCCAGCTCTCCCAAAAATGCCTCATTCTCACCCATATAGATTCACTCATGTAATCGTACTCAAACTCTTTTAGTATTACAGTATTTCCTATACGGACATCATTTAAAACTATCGTATCATTACAATAAAGAAGATCTATACTCTGCTCAGGCAAACTCATTGCCAACCTAAATGCATCCTCTGTCTTTTTTGGCAAAGAAAACATTTTTATCAACTTTAACTGAGTAGATAATGGCACTATACCTATACCTATATTGTACCTTAAGGCAAGCCTGATAATCTTTTTAATCTCAACCATAGTTCCTGTGGTTATAAGATGCTTTGCCTCACTAAGCTCAACAGATTCAAGCTCATCGTCACTGACATAACTCACAAAAGTAATGGCATCAGCCATATCAAGCTTTTTTACACTCTCGATAAACTCTTCATGCTCTTTGTTGTATAGATAAAGTATTGACTTCATGGATATTTGACTACCTTTTGTATTGTGGCGATATGACAATAGTATAATTATATCAGAATATGGTACAATTGATACATTCAAAATACAGGGAGAAATAAAATGAAATTAAAACTACTACTTAGTGTTGCTATGATAAGCATGCTTTTTGTTGGATGTACACCAGCTACAAAACGCTACTCACCCATTACTGATACTCAGATCAAAAAGAATGTTGTTGGGACATGGTATCGCAAGAGTAACTCCACTACAAGAGATGGCATTAGAATATATACATCGCGATCAGAAACATTTTATAAAAGTGGACTGCTAAAAAGTAAATCTTATGTTTCTTTTATTAATAGAAAAGGGAAAGTAGTTGGGAAATTTACGCTGGATAGGCGATTTAGATGGTATGTGAGAGGCAATAGGATTTCTACCAAATTCATAAGTTGTAAAATGAGGGTTCGGAAAAAACCAAGAGGCATACAAGCAGAACTATTTACAGATATCATGAAACTTGGTTGTAGATACGCAAACAAAGGACTGAAGAAAAGAGTTCGCAGCAAAACAGTTAGCTATATCAGCCGAAATATGCTCATTGTAGCTGGTCGAGTATTTAGAAAAAAATAGATTATTATGGGAGTATTCCCTTATAAGAATACTCCCAATAATACCAAACTTCCTTACAAGTCCTGCTCAATCACCTCTGCAAAACGATTAAAATAAATATTCTTTATATCCTCAAGAGCTAGCTCTACGCTGCTAACTTTGACCTTTTCTCCACCTACTTTGCCTATGATATCTGTAGGTACACCTAGCTCATCAGCTATCACTTTAAAGTCATCCCAGTTATCCTTGCCTATCTCTATGATTGCTCTATGTTGAGACTCATCAAATATATCCCTGCTGTCTGATGATTTGATGCTAGCTACCACACCCATACTGGATAGTGCTGCCATTTTGGATAGTGCGATCGCTATACCGCCTAGATTGACATCTTTGGCAGACTCCAGTAGTCCCTTGGTATTGGCATCTATGATAAGTTTCCACAGATTTAACTCAGCCCTATAGTCTATATCTGCCAATGAGCCCGTTGTTTCACCATGAAGCTTCTTGATATACAGTGAGCCCCCAAACTGACCTGTTGTTTTACCAAGAAGCACAACAAGGCTACCTTCTTTCTGCAATGAACTAGGAAGCACTTTGTTCTCGTCATCGTTAATACCTACCATAACTATAGCAGGAGTAGGAAATACGCTTTTGCCATTTGTCTCGTTGTACAGGGAAACATTGCCGCTGACTACAGGAGTGGAGAGTTCAGCACAAGCCTCCTTGATACCTCCACATGCCTCTGCAAACTGCCACATGACTTCTGGATTCTCTGGGTTTCCAAAATTCAGGCAGTCCGTGATTGCCTTGGGTACTGCTCCACTCATAGCAACATTTCGCCCACTCTCCATCACGGCCAATGCAGCACCCTTGTATGGGTCGATATAACAGTATCTAGGATTGCAGTCCGCACTCATCGCCAACGCTTTGCCAGTCTCCTTAATTCTAATGCAACTAGCATCTAGGCTACCTGGGTGCTTGACAGTATTTGTCTGCACCATAGAATCATACTGCTCGTATACCCATGCTTTATCCACAATCTCCAGCGAAGTAAGTAGCTTCTCAAATGCCACTTGGTCTGATATGGATGAATAATCATCAACAGTGATACCATTTATTTCATTGAGATACTCAGGTCTACTGACTGGGCGATCAAGTACAGGTGCTTCTTCACTGACAGGTGCTATAGGCATATCACAAGCAAGATCTCCATGCCAAAAAAGCTCCATGCATCCCGTATCTGTGACTTCTCCGATGATCGCAACATCCAAGTCCCACTTTTCAAATATATCGATCACCTCTTGCTCTCTACCTTTTTTGATACAGACTAACATTCGCTCTTGAGACTCGGAGAGCATAAAGTCATACGGTGTCATGCCCTCCTCTCTCGCTGGTACCTTGTCTAGATTCATTCGCATGCCCGCAGCACTCTTGCCAGCCATCTCAAAGGCAGAGCTAGTCAATCCTGCTGCACCCATATCTTGGATACCGACGACGATCTCTTTTTTAGTCTTAAATAACTCCAAACACGCTTCTAGCAATAGCTTTTCAGTAAATGGGTCACCAACCTGTACTGTAGGTCTGAGCGATTTACTCTCTTCTGTAAAACTATCTGAACTCATCACCGCCCCACCAAGTCCATCACGACCAGTTTTGGAACCAACATACATTACTGAGTTGCCTATACCCTCTGCAATGCCAAGAAATATCTCATCAGTTTTTACCAGTCCTAGTGCAAATGCATTGACAAGTATATTGCCATTGTAGCTCTCATCAAAACTCACTTCTCCACCAATAGTCGGAACACCCATACAGTTACCATAGCTACCTATGCCATCGACAACACCACGAACAAGATGCCTCTGATATTTATTGATATCACTGTTCCCATCTATAGATCCGAATCGCAAGGCATTCATATTGGCAATAGGTCTAGCACCCATAGTGAAAACATCTCTGAGGATCCCCCCTACTCCAGTAGCAGCACCTTGAAATGGCTCTATAAAGCTTGGATGATTGTGGCTTTCCATCTTGAATACTGCCGCGTATCCACCACCTATATCTATCACACCCGCATTTTCCCCAGGACCCTGTATGACCCATGGTGCTTTTGTCGGAAAACCTCTGAGATATTTAGTACTGGACTTGTATGAACAATGCTCTGACCACATAGCAGAAAAAATACCAAGTTCTACTAGATTAGGCTCTCTTTCCAGTATCTGTTTTATATGCTGATAATCTTCATCGCTGAGCTTATGAGATTTTAATAATCCTTCGATATTTTCTAGAGGTTTTGACATGAGAAAGCATCCTTGCATAAAGTTGTGATATTCTACACAAATGCTGCTAAAAAGTGTGTTAAGTGCAATATATCAATATCTGTATCTACAATCTAAACATTTCTTATACACTCGTCTACCTCTGGAGACATTTGCTCCAAGTGATACAGCTACAATAGCATGAATAGTATATTTTAAATGCTCTGTATAGTCATGTTTTAAATTAACAGAACCACAATTGCTACATTTTGGGTGATTCTCTATCTTAAGGTTATTAAAATATGATTCAACAACAGGATCTGCTTTTTCTTTTTTCATGAGAGGAATATGAAGCTTTATGCCACCCATTGCAACAGTATATGCAGGAGTTAGAGAAGCAAAGCCTTCATTAAATATAAATACTTCTATATCTTCTGTCTCAAGTAATCCTCTCAAAATATGAGCGTCACTAGATGTAGAAAGCTCTGCTATGCAAATATATTGGTTGCTTTTTTTCATCTGCTTATTATACCAGACTTTTGAGTTTTGATGTGAAAATGACAGAGCTCATAACAATCATCACTAACTACTAAAAGTGTTATTAAGCTACAATCTGATGATGAAAAATCTATTTCTACTAGCTCTACTCTTTTGTATTGGATGTGAAGATAAAGCAATGGTAAATATCTATCATAAAGATATCATCAAATCACCTGTTCCTTGTCTTAAACTCAAAGTTACCCCATATGAAAAAGAGTTTGCAAATGTGCTCAAAAAGTTATATCATTTTCAAGATAATTGTACTCTAGTGCTTGAAGTGTCTCACAAAAATGATATCCAGTGCAACAGTAGCCACAACACTGCCAAAAATACTCCCAATACTTTCCCTAATAGCTATCTCAGGATGGAGCTTCGCAGAGGATTGGATTTGCAGTATAGCTACTATATTGATCTACATAAGAAAGCAGATGAAAAAAATGTGATAGAAGGCTGGGAAAGGATAGATAGAGACTTGATGATTGCAAGGTAGAAGTAATACACGGAGAAAATCAACTGTCTACAGATAAAGAACTATACTCCGCTGGGTGGATTAAATATAGGATTTATCCACCGATACCACACTGACCTATAAAGACTCTACAATTTTGATAGAGTTTATATCGTCATTCTGATCTAGCGTATCAAGTACCTTGAAGCTCTCTATATCATCTTCTTCGATACCGCCAAATACAGTATGTACACCATCTAGATGAGGAGTATCTGCAAATGTTATGAAAAACTGACTACCGCCTGTATCTTTACCTGCATGAGCCATAGAAAATACACCTCTGCGATGATTTATGCCATTGTCTGCTTCACACTTGATATTCCAGTCAGGACCACCTGTGCCTGCCATAGGTGGATTGTCTTTAGAATGTGGACAGCCGCCTTGAGCCATGAAACCTGGGATTACCCTATGAAACTTTAGACCGTCGTAAAAACCATCATTTGCCAACTCTGCCATATTTGACACTGCGATAGGAGCATCTTTTGGATACATTTTCAAGGTGATCTTACCCTTACTAGTATCCACTATTGCATACTGCAATTTCGAAAGTTCGTCCTCACTTAATTTGTACTCTTTTAGATTTTTTCCAAACATCTTAATCCTTCTAGTTTATTTTGGTAGAATTATACCAATAAATACTAAGGAAAACTAAATGCAACTATGTATAGCACTCGACTTGCCCTCTGCAAAAGAAAATCTTCATCTTGCGGAACTACTGGCCAAGCACAATATTTGGATAAAAGTAGGCTTTAGAAGCTATATACGAGACGGCAAAGAATTTCTACAAAATCTAAAGAATATAAACCCTGAATTTAAAATATTTCTAGATCTCAAGTTATATGATATCCCCAACACTATGGCTGATGCAGCAGAAGAAATCACTGCACTTGGAGTTGATATGTTTAATATCCATGCTTCAGCAGGCGAAAAAGCCATGCAGACAGTCATGGACAGACTCAGTAAACTCGAAAATAGACCGCTGGTGCTAGCAGTGACTGCTTTGACCTCATTTAATGAGCAGGGTTTTCAAAGTATATATGAAAAAAGTATCGGACAAAAGGCAGAGCAGTTTGCTAAAATGAGTTTTGAGAGTGGACTTGATGGTGTGGTCTGTTCTGCATTTGAAAGCAGAGCCATCAAGGAGGTAACAAACAGTACCTTTTTGACATTATGTCCAGGCATCAGACCTTTTGGTGAAGATAGCGGAGACCAGCAAAGAGTTGGCACGCTAGAACTGGCAAAAAAAGAATTGGTAGATTTTCCAGTCATCGGTCGCCCTATCTATCAGGATAAAAATCCTAAAGAAAAACTAGAGGATATTTTAAAACTTCTTTAGGATGCCTATCATTAGAGACACCCTTTAGTTGCTAGCTTGCTCTACTTTTGCAGGCTTTGCAAGCTCTGTTGCTTGGTTCATCCCTTGTATCATAAAGTAAGTGCCTATTGCAAACATAGCAAGTATAATGAGTGGTGTATATTTCTTAAACATTTTAGGCCTTTTAAACTAATTATTGCATTGTATCCAATTTTTCTTTTTTTAACTGTAATTCAACAAATTTTTAACTTAAATCCCCTATAATGCCACTCCACAAATACGGACAGTTGGGTGAGTTGGCTGAAACCACACCCCTGCTAAGGGTGCGTGCTCGAAAGGGTACCGAGGGTTCGAATCCCTCACTGTCCGCCATCAGATATATTTCCTTTTTTTATTGCTATGCCTAAAGGATACACCCAAAGTTTAAATTTTGGCATTATCTTGCTAGTTCCTCTGTTATCATCTCCGCCTGTTTCAACACAGTCTCTGTTGCCAATTTCTGCATATCAGGTGGATACCCAAACTGTCGCAAAGTTCGCTTTACGATGACTTTCAGCTTAGCCCTAACGCTCTCTTTTATGGTCCAATCTATAGAAGCATTGGCTCTTACTCTTTGGGTTAAAACAATAGCAAGTTCGCGAAGCACCTCTTTTTCCATCACCTCTTTAGCATTATTATTATTGGCAATAGCACTATAAAAAGCATACTCAAAATCACTCAAAATCATCTCTTTTGGTTCTTCATCTTGTCTTTGGATATCTTTACTTATGGCAATAAGCTCTTCTATAACTTCAGCCGCAGTTATGATATTTTTTGATCGAATTTTCTAGCATCTCCATAAGAGATTTGCTTTGTACTAGATTTGTTTTAGCTCTGATTTTTATCTCATCATTCAAAAGTTTTTTGAGTACTTCCATGGCAATGTTTTTGTGCTTCATCCCTTGCACTTCCATCAAGAACTCTTCAGAGAGTATGGATATATCAGGCTTCTTAATCCCTGATGCATCAAAGATGTCTATCACCTCTTCAGTCACCAAAGCTTTGTCTATCACTTGCCGTATGGTTGTGTCCATCTCCTCATCACTTCTTCCTGAACCTGTACTATCAAACTTTACTAGTCTTGCCTTCACAGCTTGAAAAAATGATACTTCATCTTTAACATCCATTGCTTCCTCGTGAGGTACAGCTATAGCAAATGCCTGTGAAAGTGCCGTTACTTCATCTATATACCTTTTCTTCCCATCTTCAAGACCTAAAATATGCTCTTCTGCTTCAAGAATGAGAGAAAGTTTTCTTCTTGTGTCTGCTTCAAAGTACGCTTCGTATGCAAACCCAAAATACATCTGAGACACCACTTCTAGTTTTTCAATCATGAGTGCTACTGCCTGCTCCTGTGCCAATGCAGGGTCGCCCTTCCCCCCACTATCACTATAGAAAGAGAGTGCTTTCTTTAAATCACTAGCAATCCCCAGATAATCTACTACCAATCCATCCGGTTTATCTTTATACACTCTATTGACTCTTGTTATAGCCTGCATTAGGTTATGCCCTTTCATAGGCTTGTCAATGTAAAGGGTATGCATAGAAGGCGCATCAAATCCCGTCAGCCACATATCACGAACAATGACCAATTTCAGTTCATCATTCACATCTTTCATTCTATTGGCAAGGTCATGTCTTTACTGCTTGGTCGTATGGTGTTTTGCCATAAGCGGACCATCACTCGAACTGGCTGTCATAACTACTTTTATCACGCCCTTGGTCAAGTCATCACTATGCCACTCAGGTTTTAGCTTTATGATCTCCTCATAAAGATTTGCTGTAATCCTTCTACTCATAGCAACAATCATCCCTTTTCCCTTAAAGACCTCTTGCCGACTTTAAAAGTGTGTAACAATGTCTTTGGCTACCTCTTTGACTCTGTTTTCAGAGCCTATGAGTGCTTCTAGTTGTGTCCATTTGGCTTTGGCTTTTTGTGTTTCGCTTAAATCATCATTTTAAAGCTCATAGTCCAGCGTAGGGTTTATCTTCACAAGAGCATTTTGTATTCTCTCTTTTAAGACCACATCTTTAAAAGAGTCTCGCATAGGGGTATCACTGTCGGGTGCAATGTCTGGCGCATAAATGTATTCAAATCCCTGCTTCTCTAAAAGGTCTATAGCAAACAGTTCTATCTCGTTTTCTGTGATTTTCTCCATCTATACATCCCCTTCTATCGCATTAATCTCATCTTCTAAAACTTGCAAGGTCTCCATTATGTCTTCAAAAGACAAGTGTTTATCAAAAATCATATGCTCCATTGCCTTATAATCTTTTGCAAGAGCATCTATCCTATACACTTCAGGAAATAGCTTGAGTGTTCCCGGTGTTGCCTCATCGAACTTTGCCCATGCAGCAGGATAAAACTTCTTTTTAAATGCCACTACTTGTTTGAGCAGTTCCCTATCTGCCAATGCTTCCTCTTTCACGCTTGCCTTTGCCATAATCGCCAAATCATAATAATGTCTTGAGTATCTCGGAGGCAATGCTTTTCCTGCCACTCGATGAAACTCTTGGTGCAGAATGGTTGCTTTCTCCCAAAAAGTTCTTTTTGCTACGATAGCGTTCACCTTACAACGCGTCTTCTCAAACAAGTGAGGAAACTTTTGTGCAGCATAAGCACTTATCTCAAAACTATCAGAAGGAAGCCAAGATGCCAGAGGTCCAATCTCTAACAGTATCTTAGGTCGCAGATATGCATCATCAAAGGAGGCAGTGTATGTAATATTGATATTGTATGCATCTTTCTCATCTATAGTACAATAGCAAAATGGTGCCACTATCTCAGAGACAATAGGAAGAAGCACCTCTCCAATATATTTTTTTGCATCTTCATTAACCTGCTCATTGAACTTCACCTGTTTACTCTTTGAGGCTCTTTGGGCTTCAGGGTTTTCTTTGGTGACTTCACGCCAATCAAGTATCAGGTCGATGTCTTCAGAAAACCTGCCTATAAGATCAAACACTTTAGAGAGCGATGTTCCGCCTTTAAACATGAGTATTTTGTTGAGCCTGTCATCTGCAAATATCTTTTCAAGTGTCCACACTACCCAAAAGTCTTTTTCTATGATGGCAGGGGTTGTATTCATTTGCCTTGCTGTTTCTGTAAAGAGTTTTCGTCTTTCACTTTCTGCTAAACATGCAACTTTATCCATACCTTACCCCTCTCTACATGTCTGCTTAATAGCATCATAGATCCAAATCGTGGTCGTCCGTGTATCATTTAGTATTTGCTTGTACATTTTTGGGTCTATGTGACTTCTGACTTTGTCTATCACC
>JAAXPZ010000011.1 GCA_012329065.1 Sulfurovum sp.
AACATCTTTTGTATTTGATTTACCTCTCTCATACCCACTAACATCCACATAATTAACCCCATCCCCCTCATTCAACACATAACGGTTAAGGCTTAAAGGATTAGCAACGTCACCTCTTTTCACATCTGCCTGTGTCCATCTATTCAGTTCAGGAGAGTAGTATCTAGCTCTCACATAGTAGAGAGCCGAACTATCACTCTGTATTCCGTGTTGTCCAAGATATTTAAATAGATTATCTACTGTTTCATCAGCAGAGATAACAGCACCATAAGTGCTATAACGATACGATGCTTTTACAGCATTGTCCTTGTCTAGCAGAGCATTGGTATTGCCTTGATAGTCATACATATAGACTAAAACTTCTCCATTTGTATCTATAGAGTAGCCTAAGCCATTTGTCCAAATGTAGTATTTGGTTATGTTGTTTGAGCTGTCTAGTTCTGCTAATGGTTTAGAGAGACCCATAATGTTATCTACAAGATAGTGTTTGTCATTGACTGCTATACGGTTACCCTCTGCATCGTAAGTGTACTCATAGACTTCTGTTCCTAAAGTAGCTTTTATTAATGTGTCTGAGAGGTCATATTCTAAAGTGTTGTCTTTTCCATCGTATTTGTAAGCCAACAGGTTACCATTGTCATCATAGCTAAAGTCCCCCTCATCACTTTTGGTGATTTGGTTAAAGGCATTGACTTCAAAGCTGAAATTTTTGACTTTAGTGAGGTCAAGCGTTGCAGGGCTTGTCTCTTTGTTGTCGGTAATGTCTCCTATGCTGTTTCTTGTAAGTTCATTACTTGAAATGAGCTTAGCATTTTTATCATAATTTTTAAGTGTTAGCAATCGACTGTTGTTATCATAAGTATAGAGGGTATAAGCTCCATTGACATGGGTGGTTTTTACTAAGTTACCATTGGCATCATACTCATAGCGTGTCTCTCTTCCTGCCCAGTCGGTTACTTTGACTAAGTTGTTATTGTCATCATACGCATAAGTTACGGCTTTACCATCAGGGTAGATGAGCTTGTTTAGTCTTCGAGCCGTGTCATACTCATAGGTAACAGTGTTGCCAAAAGTATCTGTTCTTGTGGCTACTTGGTCATTGATGTTGTAGGTATAGGCAATTGTTCCTTGGACATCAGTTACGGTTAATACATTACCCACTTCATCATAAGTATAGCTTGTGTTGTTCTCTACTGCACCTTTGCTTTGAGATATTTTAGTTACTCTGTCTAAATTATCATAAATAAAAGTAGTCATGACACCATTTGGTGTTTGAGTGCTTGTTACTCTGCCTATGATGTCATAATTGTAAATATTCTTTTTATTTAGAGGGTTTGTCTCTTTTACTAGATTGCCTACTGCATCATATTCATAAGCATTGGTTGCACCTTTTGGGTCTGTTGTTTGCGTGATGCGTCCAAGTGCATCGTAAAGTGCTTGGGCTTTAATAGCACCTGAAAGTGTTGATTCTTGAAGTCTATTAAGAGAATCAAAAGAGAACTCTACGCTTTTACCTGTGGCATCTTCTACTTTGGTTGGCATAGAGAGAGCATTATAGGTAGTAGTTGCTACCTCTACATCATCTGCATCTATGGTTTTTGATGGTCGGTAGAGTTCGTCGTAACTTGTTTGGGCATCATTTCCTTTGGCATCGGTTACTTTTATTAGATTACCTACAACATCATAAGAGAGTAAAAACTCATTGCCTTTTGGGTCTATGACTTTAGAGACTCTTCCAAAATCATCATACTCTTTTTTCGTTTCTCTACCCAAAGTATCTTTTGTAGCTATCACTCTACCCATGACATCATAAGTAGTCTCTACAGTAGTACCATCAACTAGGGTTGTTTTGGTTAAGAGTCCATCTACATTGTACTCCATCAAAACATTTCTGTTTTTGGCATCGGTAATTTTAACTAAATCTCCAAAGCCATTGTATTGCATCTGTGTTGTGTAGCCCATAGTATTGGTAACTTTGGTTACTTTACCCTCTTTGTCATACTCATAGGTTACGGTTCTACCTAATGCATCGGTAATGGTTTGTACATTGCCTAAACTGTTGTAGGCATAAGTAGTGGTTGCACCATTTGGAAGTGTAACTGTTTCTACTTGACCTTTTGCATTATAAGCATAGCTTACAACTTGATTTAAAGCATTGGTGATTTTTACAATTTGACTATTGGTATTGTATTCATATGCTGTTACTTTTCCATCTGCATTGGTTGCTTTAATGAGGTTTTGATTGGCATCATACTCAAACATTACTTTTTGTCCTAAAGCATTTGTTTGTGAGATGATATTATTGTTTTCATCATACTCATACAGTGTTGCATTGCCTTGTGGGTCTGTTGATTTTGTCACAAGACCTGCACTATTTCGCTCATAACTCCATATTTTGCCATTGGTATCGGTAATCTTTTTTACCTTGTTGTTCGCATCATACTCAAAAGCTACATTTGTACCTGAACCTTCTATTGAAGTTGGTAAAAGCAGATTAAATTTATGGGTTCGTATTACACCATCAGCATAAGTTACTTTTGCTTCATTGACAATAAAGTTTGCCAAATCTCCTGTATAGACAAAACTTGTTTGACTTCCTGATCCATCGAGCTGTGAAGTTACTCTACCTTGTGCGTCATAAGTATTGGCTACATACGCGTTTCCGTCATGCCCAATAATTCTGTCTATTAAGTCTCCTGTATATTCATAACTTTCAGTATCTCCATTTCTATTTATATATGAAGTTAAGTTTGTGCCATTGTACGCATAAGTAATTCTATTTCCTGCATTATCTGTTATGTATATAATTTGAGAAGAGTCATTCAATGTAACTGTAGCTAAAGCGTTTCCAAAACTGTCTTTTATAGTTATATTTGAACCACTATATTCAAACACAAGTCCTAAGTTTTGTTTGTTTGTAATACCCATAAGTTTTCCATTGGTATCAAATTTATACTTTGTACCTGAACTCTTAGTAACAACATACGCTCCTGCTTCAGTAGTCAAGGTATCAGTAGAATAAACAGAAACCCAACTATTTTTAGCTTTTACAAATAGGTCTTTAG
>JAAXPZ010000045.1 GCA_012329065.1 Sulfurovum sp.
CGCGTATTATAGCGGGTAAGTTTTTAAATGTCAAGGGGTTTTTGAGGGAAAGTATAATTTGTTTGAAAATATTTTTATATAGCTATTAATTTAACATACATAAGATCGATTGTATGGGGGTATTTGAGAAAAGCTAGACCAATACTTAGGATTCCAGAAATTCTGGAATCCTAGCAAAAATATTAAATTTCGTCTGCTTCTTGTACATCATAAAGAATGTCATCCATTGGATGTCTATACATAGGCATAGCAAGTCTCTTCTCATCAAGTACATGCCCGATAAACCCTATAGATCTGCCGACAATAAAGAATGCATTGAGTGTGCCAGATTCGATAAACTCATCTATTTCATCTTCACCATACCCTAACGCTCTCCACATATCTACCATAAGAATGCCGATAGTGCCATCAACATTTAGGATTAGATTCTCTTTCTTAGATGTTGTAAGCGCCTCTACTGTTCTTGCATAATCTAGAAGTGGGGTACTTGGGAAATTCTCTTTTGCAAAGTCCATAAGTCCAGTCACTCTCAAGTCTGGATTCTTAAGCGACTTAATCCTGTGACCAATACCTGGGATTGGAATGCCCTGCCCCTTCATATATTTCAAAAATGCTTTAGGATCGAGATTGTTATCGTTTGCATATTTGAAATACTGAGCAGCACCGTCAATAGCCCCACCAAATCTAGGCCCAATAGTAAGTAGTCCAGTTACTAGAGACTCGACTACTGATTTGCCAGCTCTTGCTGTTACTTTGGCATTATGAGCACCTGATACTGCTGGCCCGTGATCTGCAACTGTTTTAATCACTGTCTCAATAAATTCTGTTGCCCATTTAGGATACTGCTTCTTAAACCATAATAGTGCAATAACATCACCTATGCCTTTGCCTGTACTTGGAAGTGCGACGCTTGAAATAGGGAATCCAGCATATGTTGCTTCTTCACCCCTGTCATCAGAAATAGTACAAATAAACTGCTTGGATCTTCTAGTTTTTGGAAGTGTATTCATCTCTGGCTCAGCGATAGGAGCGATATTGAGTGACTCATATACCTCTTTGATTTTTGCAGGAAGATCATTGAAGGATTTTGGAACATGGATACCTGCATCTGCCATTGCTTTGTTTTTTGCTTCTGCTGTCTCCATGTCACTATTGGCACTTGCTCCCGCATGACCAAACTGTACACCAGAATCATAGTATTTTGCAATTGTACCTATACACCAAGCAACCATTGGCTTAGTTAGTTTACCACTCTTGATTGCTTCTATTACCTTATACTCTTCTGTGCCGCCAACTTCGCCTAAAAGCACCATATACTTGACATCTGGATTTTGCTCCATTCGTAAAAGATTGTCAATGAATACTGACCCCACAAACCTATCTCCTCCTATGGCTACACCCTCTGCTATACCATCAGCATTGATGGCAATAATATTGCCAAGCTCGTTGAAGAGTCCACCTGAACGAGTAACAAGCCCGCATGAGCCTGCTCTATGGAGTTTTGAGTTTATGATATTGTCTATAGTTCCGCCAATATTTGCAATCTTGAATGCACCTGGAGATATAGCTCCAACAGTAGCAGGCCCAATAACGATGACACCGTCCTCTCTAGCCTTCTGGTTCATTCCCCTTGCAAGTCTCTCTGGGATTCCTTCAGCTGTAATCATGATAGATTTAAACCCACCAATCTCAAGAGCTTCCATTGTAACATCATAAGCTGTTCTAAATGATGCAAAATTCAATAATGCTTCTGCTGTTGGATGAGCTTTTTTTGCCTCCGCTGTGGTCTTATACAGGGGAATCATCACCTCGTCTGCACCAAAAAAGAACTTATCAAATTTGTTTCCGCTTGTTGGTGCAACAATAGCCGCAACAGATGGTGTCTCTCTTTTGATAGTATAGTCATAATCCAGCATTCTCTGAATCGCACTTCGGTTGTTGTTCCAAAAAATCGCTTGCGTGTCTTTAGTAAATAATTTTGCCATGTCTCTCTCCTTATGCCTCTTCTAGTGCCATTCTCACAACTTCTGTTAAGTGAGTATCTGGGCCGTGTACATCAATCCAAAGACCTAGCCTGTCAGCAGCTTCTTTGATATCCTTTAGACCTTTTTCATAATTTGGTCCACCCCGTCTTACATAGATTTTGACGCCTACTTCTTTCATTTTATCAGCATATTCTTCAAATGCCTGGATAATGCCAGTAAATGTTTTTGCAACATCTGTAAAGTTAGCTATCGCTCCACCGATAATCAATATTTTCTCTCTGCCCTGTGCATCCTTCTCTCTGGTCATCAGGTCTAAAAGAGTCTCTGCGTAAAACCTTGTTTCACCTGTTGTTGGTCCACCACTATACTCACCGTAGTTTGCCAGATCATCAATCCCTGCAAAATCAGCAATAGTATCTGCATAAACCACGGATGCACCACCACCTGCGACCATGGTCCAGATTCGTGCTTCTGGTTTGAGAAGTGTCAACTTAAGAGAAGCACCTGTTTTACTGTCAGCTACTTCTACTGCTTCCTCTTCTGGTGATTTAGCATCCATACCAAATGGGGTTGGATAAGGGACATCTCCCCACTCTTCTACCATCATAAATCCAGCTGTATCATCTAGTTTGGCAACCATATCAAGGAGCTCAATTGTTCTTCCCTGCATTACAAATGGATTGATTTCAAGATAAGCAAAATTCAGATCCCTGTATGCCTTAAAAAAACCTATCGCAAACTGTGCAAATGCTTCTTTGTCTTGATCCGCCACATCAGCAGGGGTATTAGCCTTGATCTTTTGGGCAATCTCCTCTTCAGTGTCAGTAATAGCAAAAGAGACTTCAGTAACTTTCTCATCCCAGCCCTCTTCTACTTCCATACCGCCTTCAGCAGACATATAGAGCATATCATTGTCGCCTACACATGTGGCAGAAATATAATACTCTTCTTCCTGTGTATGTGGCATAAACGGCTCAACTAGAAAGTGGGTTAGCATATCAATAGATGGCTCACCTGTTGGCGTATCGCCATCAAATTCAAAATACACTGTTTGCTTTTGACTTGATTTGTCATTGATCCAGCTTGCAGCTTTTGCTAGTGAGACATCACCTGGCTTGGAATCCTTAAATAATACCAAGTCATTTTTACCCCTTTTTCCAAAAAGCATATCTGGTTTAGCCACCAGCTTTTTTTCATTTAGCCAACTATTTGTTTTTGCTGCCTCCAGAAGGTCTGATCCATCTCGAACCATTACTGTTTCATAAGCATAAGAAAAGTTTGGAAAATACTTATCCCAATGCTTTGCCAATATAGACTTTGCGTCATATTCTCTAATCGCCTTTTGAGCCATTTAGCACTCCTTTTTTTGTTAGTAATTAAGTATGATAACATTTGGATAATTTAACTTAACTTGGTATAAAAATTTTATAGGATTATTTGAGATATGTGTATTTTAGGAACATTTTTCTATACCATAATATTTCATTTGATAATAAACTCTCTCATTTATACTATCAATACAATTGGCACCTTTGCTCTTTAGCTCCAATGACAAATCATACGGCTCATAAATAGGTGCTACTATTGGGTATCTGTCTTTTCCAACAAATTTATATATAGGCTGATGCAGAAGCAGAGATGAAGCACTCACCACAAGAGACGAGATGACAACAGCAAACATAATATTGTATCCTCTTTGAAATTGTTTCAATCTAACGCGTAGACTACTACTATATGAACGCACTGCTACTATGATGCCAATCATAGTATAAGAGCTAAAGTCGGCTATCCTCACCTTCTCATCCAGAGAAAACAATAGTGACAGGGCAAATGCTAGAAAAGATACATACCATATAATATCTCTTTCTCCACCAAACAATGTTTTATATCCAGCATAAAAGAAATATATAAATACAAGTGGGGAAAAAATCGTAGCATACACACCAAGTAGCTCGAAAAAATAGCTTTTGGTCGACTCCTCAGGAATAACAACACCTATTGCAAAATACACCAGCAGCAGTAACATACTCACCAGAAGCAGGACTTTTTCTTTTTTAATAAGTGCATAGATCACGAGGATTAAATATAAAAAAGAGGCACTCCAGTGCACAAACATCAAAACAAACAATGGAATGACAGAAAGACTGCTATAGTGTTTTATGTGAAGGTATATAAAAGTCAGAATAAGTGTAGATATAATCATCGCATCACTTGCGAGTATAGTAGAAGCTATGACACCTGGGAGTAATAGGTATATGCCTAATGCCAATACGGCATCATTTTTTCTTATAAAAAGTTTTCTTGAAATAGTGTAAAATAGAAAAGAATTCAAAATACCCATCAATATAAATGGAAGCCTAAATCCAATCTCACCAGCTAAAGTATTTTGACCTATATGCATCAAAAATGCTGTTACAGAGAAATCATCTTGGTAAAACTGATAAGCTTCACTAGGTGATATGGGGGTAGTGTGTGCAACAACACTTAATACAAGGAAATATAGTGCAACAAGTGTGTAAAACAGTAACTCTTTTGCCTGTAGCACATCTAAAGCTTTAAGAAATTATCCAACATCTCGTGCCCATGCTCGCTCATGATAGACTCAGGATGAAACTGAACACCATACACAGGCTTATTCTCTATTTGAAGCGACATAATCTCATAATCGTCTTTACTGTAAGAGGTGACTATTATGTCTGAAGGGAGATTATCTTTATTGACCGTCAGAGAGTGATATCTTGTGGCCCTAAACTCATTTGGCAATCCGTTAAATATGGCTGTCTCTTCACTCACCTCAACCTGTGAGGTCTTACCATGCATCATGTTTTTAGCCCGTATCACTTCTCCACCAAAAACCTGTGCGATACTCTGGTGACCAAGACATATACCAAATATAGGAACGCTATCCGCAAACTCTCGTATAACATCCAGAGTGATCCCAGCATCATCTGGTGTGGCAGGTCCAGGAGAGAGTATAATTTTTTCAGGGTTTAGTGCTTTTATCTCATCTATAGTCAATTCATCATTACGGATGACTTTAAGGTCAGCTCCAAGTTCACGGCAGTATTGCACTACATTGTAGGTAAAGCTATCATAGTTATCTATCATTAATACCATTTATTTGTTCCTATCTAAGTCTTAGATGTATTATAGCTCAATTAGTATTATGGTCACTCTTTATTCTTATGTTTTATTTTTCTAGTAATGATAACGGCAAGATATAACTAAGGTACTCTCTTCAAAAACTTCATAGACCAAACGATGCTCTTGTGTGATACGCCTTGACCAGCTACCTGCCATTTCATATTTTAAAGGCTCGGGTTTTCCTAAATCTTCAATTAGTTGTATAGATGACTTTTCTAATAGACTCTGTGTATTTCTTGAAGTACTTTTTTAGCTATAGGCAAGTGTTTTTGTAAAGAAAAAAGTTCAACTATCTTTCTAGCATCAATGGTATCTGTTTTTGCAGCTGCTGGAAATATCTCTTTGAAGCGTGCCAGTTTTACATTATTGACATTGTAGAGTGAATAACCATGCTTCAAGATAAGCCCATCTAGTGGTCTTGCCCATCCATTGTAGCCTTCCATAGCTATACTAGTAGTAGCATCTCTTTGTTTGCATTCTTTGCTAATGATTGTAAAGAATGCATCAAAACCTTTTTGGGTATGTGATATCTCAAATTCTCTGATAATATTTCCCTTACCATCACCCATAGCCACTGAGTGATTTAAGCTTCCGACATCGATACCTATTTGTAATTCATTGGGAGTGTCTGTGCATTCATAACTCTATCCTTGTGTGTAATTCCATCTTACACCCCAATGGTACTTCCTTTGGACGCTCACATCTATGTTTAGAGCCACGATTTTAAAAGTTAAAATTGGCACCATTCCAGTCATGGAGCAAAGCGAAATCCACACTTGCAAAAGACTTTAAGATGGTGCAAGAGCCTGAATTCAAATCCAAAGTGCAATTTCTTCTTTAGGCTCCATACAGCATATCAAAAATGTGCAAGTATTGTGCAAAGCACTACAAGACACCTCGCTCACACTTTTTAGCTCCAAGAGAAAGAAGTTCATCACATGAAAAACCAGCCTCTTTGCGTGCTTCTATATTCATATGGGGTTTGACCTTTAGTAAGTCATACTTGTGGAGTATCTGTATAAATGTCTCTTGTGCATCCATTCCTCTGCGTTCACACAACCAACGGAACCATCGGTCACCCTTTCGCACATGATCAATCTCTTCTTTTTCTATAATCTTCAATGTGTCAATAGTTTTTTGTACTACTGGCTTATGTCGTTGGTTGTGTAGCTTTTTGATAATCTGAGGATTGACATCAAGTCCAGTTGCCTCA
>JAAXPZ010000007.1 GCA_012329065.1 Sulfurovum sp.
AATGCACTCAATGGAGTCTGCAGTAGCCAACCTCCGATACTAAAGGTAACAAATGGAGATGAAAAGCTCAAGCCATCTCCAGACGAAAACAGCAGCTTTGTCAGAGCAGGCACAAGTGATACTCAGGACTCACACAGATTTGACTGCCTAAGAAACAATCAATATTACTACTCCTCCACTTCACTTAACAAAGAGGAGAGCAGTACAGAGCTTCCCGATGATATAGATGACTTTCAGAATCTAACCGGTAGCTTGGTAGAGATAACTTCTGGAACAGGAGGTGTTGACTATATAGAGCAAGAAACAGTCAATATCGCTACTGCTATCACATACGCCGATGATACTGCAGACTATGATCAGTCCACCTTTAGCTATGCTCCTCCGACATCAGCTTCTTCAGGTACGACCAATATCAAGCTCATTACCGTCACACTCACAAGCACCAGCGGTGCCGAGGAGCTGAACAAAAATATTGTACTTCAGGCATTTAGCTGCAACATAGGAAGCTTTCACTACCACAAAAGGGTTATGCCATGATGATATACAAAAAGCAAAGAAGAGCCTTTACGATGCTGGAGCTTATTATGGTTATCGTAGTGCTTGGTATCGTCTCTAGTATCGGTGCCAGCATCATAGCCCAAGTCTATGAGAACTATATCATCCAAAGAGCCCAATATAGAGCCACAAACAAAACAGAACTAGCCCTGAAGCAGATAGCAAACCGCCTCAGATACGCCATACCAAACACTATAGGAATCAGAAAAAATAATACTACCGATACTTTTATAGATATATCTACAAATCCCCATGAAGAGGTCAAAGTACTCCAATGGGTAGGCTATGACGGAGATAGCTTTGAGGCGATCAGTGGCAGTGCTTCTACCGGTGCAGCTCGTAGACCAGGCTGGAGTGGTTTTTGTGATGTCAATGATACTATCAATACTACAGGAAAGCTCATTACACCAGGATCCAATCTTGAGTTTACTAGTACTATAATAAGTAAGCTCGGGGGCAATATTGACAATGCTTCTATCTATTTTGCAGATACCAATGGCACCTCTTACGGTATATCTGGTGGATCAAGTGAGTCTATTACACTAGATAGCCCATTCCCATTAGGCACGATGATCAATGAGCGTTACAAACTGGCATGGAGCTCTTATGCTCTAGAGATAAATAGCGATAATGATCTCATCCTTCACTATAACTTCTCTCCTACAAGAGCGACAGTGATTGATAGTAGTAAACAGATACTACTAAAGAATGTAGCGAACTTCAGATTTAGATATGCAGATGGTGCCTTCCGTCTGAAAATCTGCAAAAAAGAGCAGATAGGTATGGATGAGAACATAACTATTCACGCCTGCAAAGAAAAGGTGGTATTCTGATGAAATATACTAAAACAATGAGAAACGGATTTTCGATGATTACAGCGATTTTTGTCATAGTGATCATGGCGACTGTAGCGGCATTTGTCATGAACCTATCTGGCAAAATAGTCAAATCCACTACCGTTCAGTACCAACGAGAGCAGGCAAACCTATATGCCAAAAGCTATACAGAGTATGCTGTCATGGCAGTGACAGCGCATGACAGGAGTGCGAATTGTGTAGAGAGCATCAATGGTACCATAGGGTTACCTACAGACGGCAACGGCTACCGTATCCGAACCCGCGTAGCATATATCGGCCCAACTTCGGTGATAGGAAACTGTGCAGGAACAAGACAGCTTAGTAATAATGTCAATACTGCATCTACACCACTTACTATCATCATCGATGCCTATGTGGACTACAAAGATCCAGACAACACTAGCCAGTGGCTTACAGTCCACAGACGCACTGTTCAAAAGATATAAAGAATGAGAGATATGAATAAAAAAGCATTTACTATGATAGAGCTTGTCCTTGCAGTGGTAGTTATAGGGATACTAGCAGCATTGGCACTCCCAAGACTAGAGCGGGATCTCAGGCAAGAGGCAGCAGACAATATACTCTCTGCTGTGCGTTACACGCAACATCTAGCCCTTGCAGATAATAAGCATGAATTTAACAGCAATCAATGGCAAATGAAATACTGGCATCTACGATTTGGAAGCTATGGAGGCAATATTGCTTTTTATACCATATCGTCCAATGAAGATATGAACACAAATGTAGACAAAATAGAGACAGCCGTAGATCCTGCCAATGGAAAATATTTCTATCACCTTGCAGGTGACAGCACACTAGATGAAGTAGATGAGTCACCTAATATATTTATAAGAAAACGATATGGTACCGAAAATATCACTTTCGGTGGTGGCTGTAGCGGTGGTCAACTGATTGCGTTTGATCGCCTTGGCAGACCACATACTGGCATATACAGTGGTGCCAATGACTTTAGAACCTACATGAATGCAGCATGCCGTATCACTGTTAGTTTTCAAGATCCAGACTTTCTCCCTTTCACTATTGTAATCGAGCCAGAAACTGGGTATTCATATATCGAAGGTCAAGACAACTCGTAGCCAAACTCATATTTAAAATACCAATATTCGGATAAAAATGAGAGATATCAGAAGAAAAATAATTAGCGACAAAGATTTATTATACTTTGACTATACAGCATCTGGGCAAGCGTATGCACCCATAGAAAGAGAGGTCAGAGAGCTACTAAAAACATATGCTAACACCCACTCTGAAGTCTCTTCAAGTGCAGTAAGTACAAGCAGAAGATATGAAAAAGCTAGAGCAGATCTCAGAGAAGCTTTAGAAATCAACGATGATTTCTATCTACTTCCTGTAGGCACAGGGGCTACCGCAGCGATCAAAAGGTTTCAAGAGCTTATGGGAATCTATATACCACCTGCTACTAGAAACAGATATGCCATAGCACCAAAAGACACTCCTCTAATACTGGTAGGGCCTTATGAGCATCACTCAAATGAGATAAGCTTTAGAGAAGGGCTATGCGAAGTGATACGCATACCTATCAATGATAAATACTGCATAGACTTAACAGCTCTAGCAGAAGAGCTTGAAAAGCACAGAGACAGAGAGATCATCGCCTCATTTTCAGTCGCTTCTAATGTCACGGGGGTACTGAGTGACTACAAAAAGATTTATGAGATGGTCAAAAACTATGGCGGGATACTGTGTCTGGACGCAGCAACAGCATCTCCATATATGAATATCGACTGTCGCTATTATGATGCTCTGTTTCTCTCACCACACAAGCTACTAGGTGGTGTAGGTAGCTGTGGTCTTTTGCTAATCAAAAAAGAACTATGCATCAACATCAAACCCACATTTGCTGGAGGAGGTACAGTCTCCTATGTCTCCAGAAAAGATCATAAATTTTTGGATGACTTTGAACTAAAAGAAGATGCTGGAACCCCTGGCATCATCCAGCTCATTCGGGCATCACTGGCATATAATCTCAGAAATGAGATAGGACTAGATGTCATACACAAAAAAGAAAAGTATCTCAAAAAATATTTTGGATCAAAAGTCAAAGAGATAGATGGACTGAAGCTCCACTGTGGTTTTGAGCAAGAAAAGCTCCCGATATTCTCGATCAACTTTAAAGGCATCGACCCTTTCGACATCGCAGAATACCTTTCAGACCATTATGGCATACAAGCTAGAGCAGGATGTAGCTGTGCAGGTCCATATGGGCATGATCTGTTAGGATTGGAAGATGCGGAAGTGTATGACAGTAAAGTAGGATGGTTAAGAATCAGCATACATTTTACGCACACCACCCAAGAAATAGATATACTGATCGCCGCCATTCAAGAGGCCACAAGCACACTTGCCGCTCTTAGTTAGCAAGCAAACTTGATAGATATTAGTGCTCATCCCCTATCATCCAAATTCCTTTTTCTCTGAAAGCAGGTATAGTATATCTTTTGGCTTTGTTTATGAGGTTTGGGTGTGAGAGCTTATGTGCTTTGCTGTAGGCATTGAGTGTCACTATTTTCAAGCCTTTTAGGTACGCCAGTCTCTTATGGTAGCTGTTCACTAAAGCCCTATAGATTATCTGCTCCATAGTCTCTGTTTTTCCAGACATACTAAACTCTTGAAATGCTTTATAATACTCTTGCCTATCCAAAAACCTTATATTTATGGGTACAAAACCTTCTCGTATGAGCAAATAGTTGTTAAGGCTTCTCCCTATGCGTCCGTTACCGTCTATAAAGGGATGCAAGGTCTCAAAGTCCAGATGAAACCGTGCTATCCTATCCACTATGCTTTTAAAAGCATCTGCTTTGTATGTCATAAATGCTTCTTCCAAGTCACCTGCTATCTGAGATGGTGCAGGGGCGATGTGGCTACCTACTCTCACATATTCATCTCCCATCCTAAACCTACCAGCGATGTCGTTGTCGATGTTTGAGATGAGTATTTTATGCAAGAAAAGTAGCATATCAGCGTTTAGTTCTTTATCTTTAGCGTTTTTGTCTATGTACTCTGTCACACGAGCTAGGTTTTTAGCTTCATATATCTCACGCTCAGACACATACCTATCTAGGTCTATCTGCAAGAGTATCTTTTCTGTCTCTTCGATGCTTAGTGTAGAGTTTTCTATAGCGTTTGAGTTATACACCTGCTCATGGACTTCTACTTCCGATATAAGCTTGAGGAGTTGTGCTTTACCACTGGCAACTTCAAAGTACTCTTTTCTTAAAGTGTCTATTTTATTTGTTTGTTTTTTCGTTAACATGTTGTTATGATAGCATATATTAACGATAAATGGATTAAAATCGTTAAAAATTATATTTAATTTATTATTTTAATGGTTTTTATCTAGCCTGTCCCAATTATTTCTGAGCTGATATCAAGAACTTTATCTTTACAGTACAAAGCTAACTTTTCAGACTCACCTTTGCTTTGCTGACTCACTTCATCATAGACAGCTCTAGGTACATACACTTCACCAAACAATGACTCCAAAATATCTAATTTATCTACAACAGCTAAGGCAATCAATGCAGAACTATCTGCTATCAAAATCATAAAGTTTGCATCATTTGTAGTTCATTGGCTAGTTCTGCATCATCATAGCTAATGACAGCAATATTGTTTTTACTACACTCGGTCATAAAGTCATAGAGTGCCATATCTGTAAAATCACTAGCCTGTTCTATAGATAATTTTCCATTTTTAAAGAGCATCAATGCACTACTAAGTTTAATGGTCTTTTTTAGCTCCTGCAAATCATTATTTAATGTAAGTGGTGTAAAGTCAGGTATATTTAGTGTTACTTGCATGATGTACTCCTTTATTTGAAATTTATATATTATAGCGAAATAAAATTACTCATTCTGCTCATCAAACCTAGCTTTCATAGTAGGGTTGCCATGTGTTAACTTCTTAATGGTTAAATCTTCAGCTTTATTGTTTGCCAAGCGTAAGTTGTTTTCTGATGACAGCAAGGCATCTTTTGTTTTTTGTAGATGCGTGATGGTTTTGTCTATCTCATCAATGGCAGTTTTAAATTTACGACTTGCCAAGTCATAGTTTCTCGCAAACCCAGTTTTAAATGCATCTATTTTCTCTTCAAAATTAGTGATGTCTATATTTTGATTTCTCATCATGTTTAGTTCTGCTTTATACTTCATAGAGTTCATGGCAGCATTTCTAAGAAGGGTAATGATGGGGATGAAAAACTGAGGGCGTACCGCGTACATTTTTTCATATTTATGAGAAACATCGACTATGCCTGTATTGTAAAACTCATTATCTGCTTCTAAAAGAGATACTAAAACCGCATATTCACAGCCTTTGTTTCTACGGTCTTTATCTAACTTTGCAAAGAAGTCTTCATTTCTTTTTTTAGTAGCTGTCTCATCATTTTCATTCTTCATTTCAAACATAATAGAGATAACTTCATTTCCTTCTTCATCCGTTTCTCGGTAGATATAATCCCCTTTAGTCCCTCCTGCGGCATCATTGTCTTTTTCAAAGTAGGCATTTTGAAAACCCGTTGCTCGAAGTTTGTTAAATTCATATTCACAATGCTGTTCTAAGGTTTCCCCCACCATCTTGGTTGAAAGCTTTTGCTTAAAATCTCTAAGACGCTCAATCTCATCTTCTCTCATTCTAATAGTTTCATCTTTTACAACCAGTTGATTTGTAAACTTCTCTTGAATAGACTTTTCAAGTAGTTCATTTTCTCTATCTTTTATTTCTAAATCATACATAAGGTCATCACGTTCTTTTTCTATTTTTCTAGTAGCTTCAGCAAATTCAAGTTTCTTTTGCATCTCAACATTTTTAATTTGAGATTTCATCGCAGATATTTCTAATTCTTTCTCAGATAACTTTTTTGCAAGTTCAGTATCACTTTGAGCTTTTAATACAGTGAGTTGATTATCTTTTTCTGCAAGTTGCTCTTGTAATGTATTTTGACTATGAGCAACTGCTAATTGAATAGCAGTATTTTTTTCATTTTCCTTATTTTGTAAATCATGCATAAGTTTATCACGCTCTTTTTCTATTTTTAAGCGTTCCTCTTTTAAAGTGTTGCTGATATTTGCAACTGCTAGCTCAACTGCACTCTGCTTTTCTTTTTCGGCAAGGACTAGTCTATTGCTTAGCTCTTTATCAAATTCACGGTCACGCACTTGTTTAAGTATATCAGCAAATCCAGCTTCATCTACTTTGAAAGCTGTTTTACAATTTGGACAAATGATTTCATTCATTTTTTTTCCTTATCTCGTTCTCTCGTATAATGCATATATTTTACCCAATAAACAATCAATAGCTATAAAAATATCTCAAATTGACATATTTTTACACTCTAAGACGATGAGCCTTAACTATCCTATCCACACTTTCCTTGCCTATCTCCAGCTCCCTAGCCCTTTTGCCAAACCCACTCAACACATCTTCACACTGCTCTATCATCTGTTCTGCTTTTTTTACAGAAATCGACTGTTCATCTGCCACACTTAGCAGTAATTTACGGTCAAACTCTCTCGTGCGTCCTTTAAGTGAGAGTTGATGTTCTGAGGTATAGCCTGTACCATTGGCATAGGTGATGTCATACGCAGGTGAGATACTCCACCTACCCTGCTTGTCCATCATAAAGGCGAAGTTTTTGGCATGGTCATCTTGGTTGCGTGCCATGATGTTAAAGAGCATACGGAGGTACTGAGCTTCTACAGTGGGCTGTTCACCTGTGAGGTAGCGTGTTACACGAAAGAGGTCATCATAGCTATAATGCTTGGGTATATTAATATTGCTATGTGTAAGTCCAGAGAGTGAGTGTAGGTGTTTACGCTCACCCTCTACCCTGTCAAAACGCTTTATCATATAGTGTGCGAGGTTTCCATGTGCAAGTAAATCAATCTTAGGCACATCTATGCCTACTTCAGATGCCATCTGCATATAGAGGTACTCCAGCTTTGTATAGTCACTGCTCTTTCCACTCTCTTTGGCTTCATCAAACTTAAGCAACCAATGTTCATAACCCTCAGCTAAGGTATCTTTGAGTCCATATATCATCTCTTTACTTTGCGGGTTATATCCTACGACTGCTTTAGCTCTTGCCCCGCCAGCAGACGCGGCAGAGTCCATAAAAGCAAGTACACCATCCATGACTTCTAGTGACTCACCCTGCATCACTTTCTTTGCGTTGTCTGCAAAGGTGTTTATCTCTATCATTTCTTTTGTATCATGCTGTTCAAGTAACTTTTCATTGGGCTCATAGCTAATCGCTCCCATACCTTTGTTTCCCACAAACATTAGTTTTTGTATGAGATTTAGTTCATGAGAGGCTACCCCTTTGGCTTCAAAATAACGCTCTATCACCTTTGTACCAAACCTATCGGGCAAGGAGTCATGAAAGACCCCTGCTAATCCTCCATAATAAATTATATCATCACTATTGGTATAAAGTTGCGTACTGGCTAGTGGCAGTTTGAGTGGTGAGATTTCTAGCCCACTACGCTTAAAGTCTGCATCATACTCAAAATACACACGCCCTTCTTTGAGTAATAGCGTACCTATCTTTTTTCTATAAATGTGTGGGTGAATCTCTAAGTTCATTTACGCACTCTCTTTGTCAAGTTATCTTCTTTTAGGTCTGCTAATGTTTGGTGGGTGCGTTGTGTGAGTATCCCCTCTATATTGTCATGCATACGCAGAGCATAAAGAAGTTTTATCAGACTCTCAACAGAGAGTTTTTGATGATAAAGAAATGCCTTATAGGTAGGTAGAGGGATATCTGCCTTAACAGACAACTCTTTTTGAGAGAGTTTCTGTACTTTTCTCTCGTCTTCAATGCGTATAGCTAAATCTTTTATGATTTCTTTTGGTGTATTTAACAGGTACATTGTGCATCCTTGTAGATATAATAATATACTTTAAATGCTTTATTGTAGATTAAAGTATATTATACTATACTTTTTATACTCAACCCAACCTTATCCTTATCCACACTTATTATCTCCACCCTAGCCAAATACTGATTGACACTCAATACTTCTAGTGGATGCTTAATGCGTTTTTCACTCATCTCTGAAATGTGTATCATTCCGTCATTTTTTAGCCCTATGTCTACAAAAGCTCCAAAGTCTGCGATGTTTCTCACCACGCCTGATACGATGCTACCTTCTTTTAGTTGATCTATGTCTCTCAAGCCTTGCTTAAAGGGGATGCTTGGCAGCTCTTCTCTGGGGTCAAAACCTGGTTTGGTTAGCTCTTTGATGATGTCTCTGAGGGTGGGTTCTCCTATACCCAATTCACTCGCTATCTGTTTCGTGTCACTTAAGTCACTGTACTTCTCTACCTAAACCTTTGACTTTAAGTAGGGCTTTCTTAGAGGCAAATGTGCCTTCACTCCCACAGTGTTTTACTATGTTTGAAGCCACCGTCCTACCCACCCCTGCCACAAAAGAAAGTAGTGATGCCAAAGCAGAGTTTACCTCTACACCTACGTTATTTACCAAACATTCTACATTTTCATGTAACTTTCGTTCCAAGAGTTTTTGGTCTACATCGTGCTGGTACTGTCCTATGCCCAAAGACTTTGGGTCTATCTTAACCAGCGTTGCCATAGGGTCACGCAAACGCCCTGCAATGGAGATGGCACCACGCATGGTGACATCTAGTCTGGATATTCTATCTAAATTTTAAAGATTAAACCTAGTCGCTTATATGTACTTGGTATGTATCTCTTCTATAATAATGGTCTGTTGTATGCCACCCGTTATCATCCTTATAAACATAAAGATACCCCTCAGGGTTGCCATAATCACTCCAAAATAATGCTCTTGTTCCACAAGGACTAGGAATGGCTGTTGGGTGTGTGGCATAGTGATAATTATTGGCATCACCCAATATAGGGTCTTCCGAGCCTCTAGCATTGGTTTTTGCAAATCGTTGTACTGTTTTACTTCCATCTAACTTAAGGGCATATACTTCTCTATATCCATCTTCTCTCGTACCCACATAACACCAGCCTTTACGCTTGTAGTTTCTACAAGAGATATGACCACCACCATGATTGCTATCAAGAAGCTTTAATGGCTCTTCATACTGTATATTATTGTTTAAAATATATCCGAATATACCCTGCCCACCACTTCTAAGCTGAAGATACATTTCATTACCATTTTGGTCATAACCTATGTCACCATGCTCTGCTCTATTTGCTAATACCCTAATAAAGTCAAGATTACGGTGATAGAGTCTTATGGTGCTATTCGCAGATATCAAAATATAATTTCCACTTGGCGAGATACTCATCCAGTCAAAATTATTTTTTGTAAAAGTAAGTTTTTGAGGTCCCCATACTAGGCTTTTGGCTTTTATGTCTAACAATGTGGCATAAACATCATTACCATCAAGAGATGTCAGCACCACATATTTGTCTTCATAATCAATATTACCTTCATTTTGTCCTATATTGAAATAGGGTCTAGCTGATGCACTAAGGTCTACAATCACTTCTTCCGTTATAGTCGTTCTATCTGCACTTATAGTAAGCTTATAAAACTTCTTGTCAGCAGACATCACATAAAGTACATTTGGATTATATTTTGACCATCGTATACCTGAGGAACCTGACTGCGGAGCCTTCATTAAGCTATAGACTTCGCCACCAGTTTTATTTTTAGTTAATAGTATCTCTACTAATGTCTCTGCATCATACACTCTACCTTGAAGTCGCAACAGACTCATATCAGAATTCCATGCGGAACCTTGCTTGGGATACTGATGATTATTAAAACCTTTATTGTCTTGCTCTCTATGGGTTAGGCGTGTTACAGTTCTTTTTACCGTCGCTTCAAAAGCAACATCAAGGTATGATGAAAACTTCTGTGCAGGTCTATCAATAGGGTCTACTATTTTTTTAGTTAGTGTTGTCTCTGGAGGATATACAGCTTCAAAATTGCAATAGCCGATATCATTGTGGCGTAGCATATTTTTTCGAGCGTTATATTGCACGCCATAACAATCACCACCGCGATACTCTCCTCTGGATTTAAGTGCATCTTTTATTGCATCATATGTTGTTTTATATTCATCTGGAACTGCACTGTATCCATCTTGACTACCTTTAAATACATCATGTGTCAAAGCACCTATAATTAGACGGATATCATCCTTTTGCTCAATGTTTTCTCTATCTCCCTGCACATAAAAGTGATCATTCTCTGGCAAAACAAAAAATCTACGCTGGGCTTGATCGGCAAGATTCCAAATAGTGAGCTTAATACGAGGATCTGTGCCTGTACCAGCAAGTCCATTCATCTGAATAAATCCAATCTCTCCTTTGAGTGCATTCAAGTCCGAACGATTCATCCCAAGAGCAAACCACCCATCCAACGAAAGTGCCAAACTAGCCTCAGATCCATATCCTCTATCTTGTAGATATTTCATCACAAAAAACGCCTGTCCTCCACCTTGGGAGTGACCCATGACCGCTACTTTTTCTAAGTTGAGACCATGATGCTCTATAGCAGTGTCAATAGCCTTTTGTACAATTCCTACAGCATAAGATGAATTGTAGTCTGCTCCTTGCTCAGCACCTATCACAAAATAACCCTTTGAAGCCAAAAACTCCATGATGCCACGATAATCATCTATTTTTGGTTCTTCTCCTCCTCCTTCAAGAAAGACAACAACTGGCATATCTGTGGTGATTGCATCTTTTGGATAATAGACTACATAATTGTCGTGCAGACTCCCTTCTGCTTCTGGAAACCTCGATACATTCAAATCACCAAATGTGCCATAATCTCTGGATACGCTCACTACATTTATAGTTCTGATCACTTCATAAGCCTTATTCTCAGCCTCATCAGAAACATTGTATTTGACATGGTATGTTCCTATTTTGGAACTGTTCACATCAGAGGTGATAACTATCTTATCAGTAATATCTCCATCTCTGTCATCACTTGCCTTTGCACCTGCCTCAATGTAACTATCGCCTACTGTAATATTTGCTTCACTGTTTCCATTGAGAATGATGGTAGGCTTGATGGTATCTACTCTAGGCTTCACTGTGATTGTGACGTAGTCTCTATCAGCAGGATACCCATTCACCTCTATAACATCTAGTTGAAACTTTAGCAATGTGTCCTTGTTAACCTCTGGAGCAACAAAAGTAGCCCGAACTGTGTTTGCACCTTCTAAGTCTACAGTATCACCTTCTGTTTGACTCCATCTGTATTCCAACTCCTTGTTTGAACTGGAGCTACTGCTTGATCCATCAAGTACAACTGTATCTCCAGAAGATACAGTCCGATTTTTTCCTGCCTCTGATGTGGCACAACTTGTTATGAATAGTGCTAGCATAAGTACTAGTATGTATAGTAGATTCTTCATCTTCACCCTTATATAAAAATATCATTATATCGTGTCTATATTACTAAACAGTTACTATATAGTTTCATTCTAACGAAGACTATATGAAACCTACTCTACTGTTACCTATTACTAGAGGTGCCCTGAAGTATATTACTATCTGTGCACTACGATATTTCTATGTACACTATCAGCCTTATTCCCATCGGAATCTTCAACATCATAAACAAAAGTGACTAGACTATATTCCAGGTCAGTGCTTGTACTAAGCAACAGAGAAACTTCGATTTTGTCCGTTATGTCTCCATTACTCTTATCTATGGCAGTG
>JAAXPZ010000036.1 GCA_012329065.1 Sulfurovum sp.
AGGTGAAGATTATGATGAGACTATAATCACTGTAACTATTCCTGCTGGAAGTTTGGGAGTTTCTGTTACTGTACCTACTATAGATAATGACATAAAAGAGCCTGAAGAGCAAATGACTCTTAACGGAACTGTGACTTCAGCAAATACATCTAATCCTACTGCTGTAGGAACTGGTACTATTGTTGATAATGATGATGCTCCAACAGTAGATATCTCCAATGCCTCCATAACGGAAGGCGGGGATTTACTCTTTATAATTGACCTTAGTAGCCCAAGTCTTGATGATACAATGATAGATATAATTACAACTGATGGTACCGCTACAAGTCCAGATGACTATAACAGTACAACTATTACAGTAAATATACCGGCTGGAAGTACAACTATGACAGTGACTGTTCCGACAATAGATGACTCTATAGATGAAAATGATGAAGAGCACATGATAGTTAATGGTACGATTACATCTGACAATACAATGAATACATCAATTCAAGCTATGGGAACCATACTAGACAACGACGATCCTGCTAGCTTTACTATATCACCAAGTGCAGGAGGAGATAAGGTAGAAGAAGGTAATCCATTGGTATTTGATATTAATCTGTCAGCACCAAGTATTACAGATATATACATTATACTTAGCACCAAAGACGGCACCGCTAAAAATCCAGATGATTATACGCCTACTACTGGTCATGTCAAGATTCCGGCTGGAAGTACAAGTGCCACATTTACAGTAGAGACTATAGATGATACAGTAAAAGAGAGTGATGAAGAAGATATGACCCTAGAGGGCACTGTTATTGTTGGCAATGTTGACAATGACAGTGCAGAGGCTACAGGCATCATACTAGACAATGATGATCCTGTAAAGATCAAGTATATCACAGATGATAATGTCACCGAAGGTCTTGATCTGAGACACCTTGTGAGACTTACTGGAACTTCTGCTAGTGATATGAATTTTAGTTTCAATATAACAGATATTACAACATCCCCTGATGACTATGGCATGCCGACATTCACGCATGGAGTAACTTATGATTCGGCAAATGGGACTATCAATATACCAGCAGGAGTATCCATGTTTGGTGTTACTATTCCTTCCATAGCAGATAATATTTATGAGGGTGAAGAGTCATATAGCCTCGACATAGGATCTCAATCTGGAATAGGACTTATACATTGCTGCATTAATAAAATAGAAGTTAGAGACATAAGTGATAGCAATGTCACAGAGGGCGAGGATCTCAATCATACAGTAACAATGACTGGCATATCTCAAGCAGATGAAATGTATGAATTTTCTATCACTGACGATACAACCTCTAGCGATGACTATAATAGTACTCCAACCTTTACAGATGGGGTCACCTATGACGATGCAAGTGGTATGATTACCGTTCCATCTGGTGTGAGCGAATTTAATGTTATCATCTCATCCAACATAGACGATACATATGAAGATGAAGAGTTTTACACAATTGAGATAGACGATAGTGCTGCAAAAGGAACAATTAATGACAGCAATATGCCATCATTCACAATAGGAAATGATCAAGTAACAGAGGGTGGTGAGCTTGTATTTAACATTAGCTTGACAGCTCCAAGTAGCACCGATACATATATCATACTAAAAACTGTCGATATCAATACCACTAAATCAGAAGACTACATCCCAGCAGCAGACTGGATCATGATTCCTGCTGGGAGCACAAGTGCTACATACACAGTATATACAATTGATGACGACACAAGAGAGAATATGGAGGAATACATGAAATTGGAAGGCACTTTAGCTTGGGGTTCTACTTCCAATAGTACGGCTGAAGGCATAGGAATAATCCTAGACAATGAGTCTCAGGTCACCGTAACATCTATAACAAATGATAGCGAACTTGAAGGAAAGGATCTCGTACACACAGTGACTATGACTAGTGCGTCAGCCTTTGATGAGTTGTATGTTTTCTCTATAGTTGATATCTCAACAATACCTGATGATTACGGTACGCCATCATTTACAAATGGTGTTACTTATGATACTGTAAGTGGCATGATTACTGTACCTCCTGGAGTCACCACATTTAATGTAATAATCCCAGCCACTGCTGACGATATTTTAGAGGAGATGGAATCATACACACTTGAAATAGGGAACGAATCTGCCATAGGAGATATTATAGATGCCACTGTAGATGCATAAGTATTAAATAATAAAAGTTTTTCGAAACTTTTATTTGGCAAAGGTGCACTTATTTAAGCATATCTATGCTAGTATTACTATTAAACTTAGGTATCTTTGATATCTATTCATGCTCTTTCAGGTGCTCTTGTTAGCCTTTCTATATATAAAGCCAAACTGTCCGCAAGGACAGGACGGAAAGCCACAGGTCTTATTTTATTCTTTTAAATCAGATGGCTGGGCTGCATAGTTTATTTTTTGGGGAAAAAAATGAATTTTGCACACTTCTTGCTTAAAATTCTTACGATTTTTGCAGTTACTATACTTTTTACGACGAACACTTATGCAGTAGATATTGTATTGGATAATACCATTACAGAAATATCTGGCGATGGAGATATCACTACTTGCGAGACAGGTGATGTATATCGCTTAGGTAGTAGCACTACCTATAATGGTCGATCATTGGACTTGCTAGTTGAGATTACAGCAGAGGATAATGAGTACGATCAGATATCCAACCAAAACGCCGGTAGTTGTATTAGTGTGAGTAATGGCATCCTTCATACTAGACTCCGAGATAGGGATTCTGGGGAAAACCGTGCTTTTATGGATTTAAATATCTCTGTAGTACTTCAGGGCACTACTACACTTGTAGAAGTAGACAGAATTGTCTTCTCTGCGATGGATCTTGATAAGGTCGGAGCACATAATCCCGAACTTGCAACAGACACTGATAATGTATACATAAAAGACCCCACAAAGGCATACATACAGTCTGATGGCAACTCAGATGTTACCTATAATGAGGGAGATTTTGGTGATGGGTTTAACATAGAGCTCAAAGGTAGAGACCTAGGAGCTCTATCTAACTGTACAGATGAAATAAATAATCCCCAGTCAGAATGTAGAGCTGGAGGTATTGCTATCTATGGGCTCAATGGACCAAACATGGTATCATCAATTGATATCAGAGTCGCCAATGACAACGCTTATGGTATGACAGACTCAACTAGAGCCTATAGACTTATCCAGCTCTCATTCCAAGAAAGTGATTTTGAAGCTATTCTAGTAGATCATAGAGATCATGGTGACATGCCTGCATCATACGGGGATGCTATGAACGAAAGCACAGTATTTACTGTACTTGGATATGGCTTTCCTGCTGACAGTGAAGTAGTACAGCACTCAACTCTTGCAGATCTTGACGATGGTTTAGATGTTGGCAATATAAACTTCGATGATGAAGATGGAGTGAGATTAGGAAGCCAACTTATCAGTGGTACTGAGTTCAATATGACCGTAGGATATAAATATGATCTAAATGTAACTACTATTGGTAATGGATATCTAAGTGTATGGATAGATCTGGATGGTGATGGTATTTTTAGTGGAGGCAACGAACAGCTCTTAGTAGACTATACTATCTCAAGCACAGTAGCTATCAATACCATTATACCTCTTGCATTGCCTACGACCAACTACTCAGGTAGGTCTTATATAAGATTTAGATTTTCAGAGAGTGCTGGCGTAGAATCAAATGGAGATGGAGGCAAAGGTGAAGTAGAAGACTATACCGTATTCTTCAATCCTTCAGGATCTGTTTCAGGTCATATATATAATGATTTCAACGGTAACGGTACACAAGATACAGGAGAGCCTGATCTTCCTGATGTCAATGTTACGGTCACTGCAGCCAATGGTGAGACTCAGACAGTTACAACTGATACCAATGGTGACTATACTATTGAATATGTTGCTGCTGGAGAGGCTTCGGTAGATATAGATAATGGTACTCTTCCTGCTGGAGCAATACAGACAGAGGGTAGTGATCCAACTCCTGTGATGATCTATAGTGATGCCAATAGCTTTGAAGAGAACAATGGCTTCCAAATGCAAGCCAATCTTGTCACTGAAAAAACTGTTGATAATTCAACCCCTCAAGAGGGAGACAGCGTAACCTTTACTATCACTGTTAAAAATCATGGTGCATCACATGCCACAACTGTATCATTGACAGATACTCTTCCTGCTGGCATTACCTAC